>URDM01000016.1 GCA_900546575.1 uncultured Prevotella sp. | reverse complement strand
TCGACTTGCATGTGTTAAGCCTGTAGCTAGCGTTCATCCTGAGCCAGGATCAAACTCTACATTGTAAAATATCTTTTGCTAAGCAAGATTCCTTGATGCTAAGCCTTGCTGGGCCGAATAGGTCTTTCTAAGCTTTGGCGGAATATTGCTTATTGTTTGTATCTGTTTCAGAACGCTTCCGTATATCTTTTTAATGAATTAACGGTATGTATATTACCCAAATCTACACATTATAAATAATGTAAGACTTGCTTCTTGTACTACTTGTCTGTTTATGTAAATCTTTTCAAAGAACTCTTTCTTTTTGCTTCTCGGACACTACTTAATCTCGTTTTGCTTGAGGTTTCGTTCGTTCTCGAAAGCGGATGCAAAGGTATAACAAATAGTTTTACCGTGCAAGAGTTTTGACGAAAAAGTTTCAAGAAAACTTGCATTTTCGGTTTAGAATTGACCAAAATCAAGGCAAAAGCACGTTTTCAAGCGCTTTTACCTTGATTTTCTTTATTCAACCACAACTTCGTCAATAAAGAACCAGGCTGGATATCCAACACCATAATGCCATGTGGGGCATAGACCGATGGTCTTTACCGCCACGCGGATGTATCTTGCCTTGATAGGTTTGTCAAGACTTACGGTAGCAGGAACGAACTTCACGCTGATGTCGCGGTCTTCAGCAAACTCATGATTGCCTATCAAAGTGTATGCCTTACCGTCCTCGCTGGCGTAATAAGCCACGCTCTTTGGCATCAGAATCCACGCTCCGAGCTGATGCAGGAAGTCGGTGCTGACCTTTTGAACAGTCTTCACCTCTCCCATATCCAGCGTAAAGTCGGCATCCTTGCCTTTCCATCCCACCCAACTCTCAACAAAAGTGGTGCCTCCATAGAGTCCGTCGGTGAGAGCCTTGTCGGCAATAGGCAGGTATTTTTCGTCTGGAGGCAGGTTCCAAATCACCTTTGCGCCAGCCGCCTTGTTCTTAGTATCAGTAGGAAGGAAACGCTGACGATAGAGTCGGCAATAGTCTTCCACATTATTATTACGTTCGTTGAGTGTCGTCACTCCGTACATAGCACAAGTATTTTGGAACGCATCGAGCGCCTTCTCAGTATACGCCTTGTCGCCACCATTCTCCGTGCGTGCAATCTCCAGTTCGCTATATCGCAGCGGCAGTCGTGCTATGCGAACATGCGCCAGCCTTGCCGAGTCGGCAGCCACAGCCTTCTCAGCCTCATCGAAGAGTTCGTTGTATGCCTTGCGGAGGTTGGCGTTGAGCATACCTTTCTTATGAGTTATCGGCGAATCGTATATCCACAGCGGAATGCCCGACGACAGCAGCGCACCGGTAAGCATCTGCTGATACCTATATAAATATGTGGCAGCCGGACCATAATATCCCTTCATGAATGTCTTCATCAACGAGTCGGCATCCAATTCGGGATTCCACATCAGCTTACCTATTATATATGCTCTCATTTCAGAGAAGTCGGTGCCAAGCGAACCGTTCACCTGTTCGAAGAGCATTGTGGCATGATTGCGCTTGAAGAGCTGTATGTTCTTCTTCAGGATATGGAAGTTGGGGAACGGTGCCACCACATTGTCGAAATTGATGCCATAGTCCCACACGAAAATATTGTTGGATATCTTCGCCCAACCTTCCATTGCCTTCACGAAATCGCGTCCCGACTCGTTGTCGGTAAGTGGCACCTCGCGCTTGCAGTCGATGTCGCAAAGCATGATGTTGACGTTAGGCAGCGGCTTGACATGCTTTGGCGGGTGCATGGTGAATAGATAGGCAAGCGTTGAGATCTGCTTGTCGGGAAACCGCTCAGCCAATCGATTGAGAAACCTGATGTAGCATCCAGCGGGCGAACCCTCATACTCGTTCACCTTCTTGCATTCGGGACATTGGCAATAAGTGTCGTTGCCGTCGTTCTGACTTACGGATATAGTGTTGCGTCCGGGATTGGCTTTGAATATAGAGTCGATGCGATTGGCTACAATCTCGAAAATCTCAGGATTGGAGAGACACCACTGGCTATGATTGCCGGGGCGTCGTTCGCCGCTGATGAACGAATAGTATTCGGGATGCGCCTTACCATACACCGACGATGGCAGCAGTCGGTCGAACGTATGCACCCACATATCGTTGGCAAACACCTCACTGTGATCATGTAGTCTCATCCAATCGCGGTAAGTGTTGTCGTTGTTTGAATAGCTGAAAGTCTGTCGGAAGCGGAATGCAGGACTTTCTGCCACGTGCATCTTAGGAATGCGTATGTCGGCAGAAGGAGTAAGCGTATAGAAGTCCTTCGCCAGATAGTCTACGCCAACAAACTTTTCAAGAAGCGTAGCCACGCCGTATATGGCACCCTTTCCGCCTGCCGACTTAATGGCGAGTGTGCCGTTCGAGCAGTCGATTACGTATCCGTCGTCAGTAGCCTCCATGGTCTTTTCGCCTATCACCACATCGTTCTTGGCACGTTTGGTTGTGGCTATGATTTTAAGTTCGCCCCCTGACGTCTCGCGAACAAAGCGCTGCAGAAGCGTGGCAGCCTTGCGGTTGACGTCGTTATCCTCTACAAGCACTATGCGCCCCTGCGGTTTGCCCTTGCTGACAAGGCAGACCTGTGCCATTGCCGCCATCGGTATCATAAGACATGCGATGAGCAGCGCTCTATTGAACATATTGATCATTGTTTTGTAGTAAGAAATTTTAGTAATAAGTTAATTTTAAAATAATGTACGCACAAAGGTACAAAGAAAGATGCAAATATCGCACAAGCAGTAAAATTTTATTACAAAATGAAATCTGATTCTAGAGATTTCGGAAGCGTTTTTTATCATATTTTGCAGCATCGGAACACCCCTACTCGACTGTCAAGGCTCTTCTGCATTACTAAAGGACTACTTCTGCATAGCAAAAGGACTACAAACTGAATGCAAATGAAGCCTTATTGCATTGCAAAAGGAACCTTAATGACAGGCAAAAGGAGTACATTTGAAAGAAAAAGGAGTCTTTTTTAGCTTTGTGATTTTGCACAACAATACCCACAAACAGCATAACACACTGTATACAAACACAATAAGAGCTGCACGCTCAAAACTCAAGAATTTCGAGCTAAAGATTTCTTTGTGCGCTCAACTCGCAGTATTGAGCGATAAAAATGCAAATATTGTGCAGGAACGGAGCTCCTGGTAGGAGGCTATGGCGTCCTCGCCTTAGCCTGCGCATCAAATGGACGAGTGTTTACTATAATAAATCAAGTTTTATCAAAGATTCTTTTTGATTGTTTCATTTGCTTGCTCAGGGTATGGCGAGGACGCCATACCCTCCTACGATTAATACCTTCTAAAACCGTTGCATCACCCCTAATTTTGGAAGAGCCAGTTTTTTCGTATAAAATCTTTTGCCGTTTCGGCTTTTTTGTATAATTTTGCGGACGAACCAAACAAGAAATTAGGGGTGCAGCATGGATTGTGCTGCTGAGATTATACCCATAGAACCTGAAGCGGATAATGCCGCCGTAGGAAATATTTCTATCCTGTACAATCAATAAGTTGACAACAGTTGCAGACAATTGCAGAGCGCATTTGCGGCAAACCCTTGCAACAGCCCCACACATATGAAACGACAATTATGCAATACAGATGTGCCCTTACTATAGCCGGAAGCGACAGCGTAGGAGGTGCCGGCATACAAGCCGACATCAAGACAATGTCGGCTTTGGGAGTGTATGCAGCCTCAGCCATCACAGCCGTGACCGTGCAGAACACCCAGGGAGTGTACGGCATTGAAGCAATCCGACCCGAAATAGTGGGCGGACAGATTAGTGCCGTAATGGACGACATACACCCTACGGCTGTAAAAATAGGTATGATGAACGATGCCGAGACCATTCACGCCATTGCCGAGACATTGGGCAAATACAAAGGCGTGGCGGTTATCATCGACCCCGTTATGGTTTCGACAAGCGGATGCCGACTGATGCAGGAGGATGCTCTGCAAGTGTTTCGCACCGAACTGATGCCTTTGGCTTCGCTCCTGACGCCCAACGTGCCCGAAGCCGAAATCCTGTCGGGCATAAAGATTGAGACGATTGACGACATGGATCGTGCTGCTGGCAAGATATGCAACGAAGCTGGATGCGCCGTTTTGGTAAAGGGCGGACATCTCGACGGCAACACCAAGACCGACATTCTGTATGCCGACGGACAGCGGGTGGAGACATACGAGGCGCTGACCGTAGAGACACGCAACACGCACGGAACGGGATGCACCCTGTCGTCTGCCATTACTGCCCATCTGGCTTTGGGATACACGATGGCTGACGCCATAAGACTGGCAAAGACTTATTTATACAAGGCTCTTGAGGCTGGCAAGGATGTGGAGATAGGACGGGGACACGGACCCGTTAACCACTTCTTCAATCCGCACCCTTACTACACTAAATAAACAATTCTGATGATACAATTCATAACTCATACCAACTCACGCTACGGTTATACCGACGGCGCACGCATGGCTCTGGAAGGCGGTTGCCGATGGATTCAACTACGTATGAAGGACGCTACCGACGACGATGTGCGACCCATTGCTCACGAAATACGCAAGCTGTGCACCGAATACGGCGCCAAGTTCATTCTCGACGACCGTGTGAACCTGGTCGTTGAAACCGGTGCCGACGGCGTGCATCTTGGCAAGAACGACATGCCTGTAGACGAAGCGCGACGCGTGCTTGGTACACATTATATAATAGGTGGCACCGCCAACACGTTCGACGACATACAGCGACTGGCCCGTCAGGATGCCGACTACATAGGATGCGGCCCCTTCCGATTTACTACGACAAAGAAAAACCTCTCGCCTATTCTCGGACTTGAAGGCTATCAGCGCATAGTAAAGCAAATGCACGATGCCAATATCAATCTGCCGATTGTGGCGATTGGCGGTATCAAGGCGGAAGACATTCCAGCTATAATGCAGACGGGGGTGACGGGCATAGCCGTGAGTGGCGCTGTGCTGGATGCAGAGAATCCAGTGGAGGAAATGAAAAGGTTCGTCAAAAGCACAAAACCAAACCCCTAAAGCCCTACCCCCAGCCCCTCCCCAGTAGGGAGGGGAGTGGTATGAAAGGCTAATCAAAAAAAACTAAAGCCCTACCCCCGGCCCCTCCCCCGTAGGGAGGGGAGTGGTATGAAAGGCTAATCAAAAAGGAAGAAGCCCTACCCCCGGCCCCTCCCCAGTAGGGAGGGGAGTGGTATGAAAGGCTAATCATGAGGATTCAATATAATATAAAACGAGAATATAAAATTAAATAAAAACAAGCAAATAGAGCACATCACTCCCCTCCCTACTGGGGAGGGGCAAGGGGGTGGGGCTTAATTAATCATTATGAACAACAACATCAAATTCTCCTATCCTTCTTCAGAGAAGGTGTACATGAAGGGAGAAATCTACAAGGACCTGCGCGTAGGCATGCGCATGGTTCATCAGAAACCTACTGTGAAGATTGTAGGCGGCGAGCGCATTGAGACACCCAACGCTCCCGTCTACATCTACGACACAAGTGGTCCGTACAGCGACCCTAACATCGAGATCGACCTGAAGCGCGGACTGCCCCACTTGCGTCAGGCTTGGATCGACTCACGCAAGGAGGGCGATACACAGATGTCGCTTGCACGCCAGGGCGTGATAACGCAGGAGATGGAGTACGTAGCGATTCGTGAGAACATGAACTGCCGCGAACTTGGCATCGAGACCCGTATCACACCGGAGTTTGTACGCGACGAGGTGGCAGCAGGACGCGCTGTTATACCTGCCAACAAGAAGCACCCGGAGTCAGAACCGATGATTATCGGCACCAACTTCCTCGTGAAAATCAATACAAACATAGGCAACTCAGCCATCACTTCGGGCATTGACGAGGAGGTGGAGAAGGCTGTGTGGAGCTGCAAGTGGGGTGGCGACACTCTGATGGACCTCTCTACGGGCGACAACATACACGAGACACGCGAGTGGATTCTGCGCAACTGCCCCGTACCAGTAGGCACCGTGCCTATGTATCAGGCTTTTGAGAAGGTGAACGGCAAGGCCGAGGACCTGACATGGGAGGTATTCCGCGACACACTCATCGAACAGTGCGAACAGGGAGTGGACTACTTCACCATCCATTGCGGCATCCGTCTGAAGAATATCAACCTCGCCGACACACGTCTGACGGGCATCGTGAGCCGTGGCGGCAGCATTATCTCAAAATGGTGTAAGGTGCATCAGGAGGAGAGTTTCCTCTATGCTCACTTCGACGACATCTGCGACATCTGCGCCAAGTATGACGTTGCCATTTCGTTGGGCGACGGACTGCGCCCCGGTTCTACCTACGACGCCAACGACGCAGCACAGTTTGCCGAACTCGACACAATGGGCGAGCTTGTAGAACGTGCATGGGCTAAGGGCGTGCAGGCATTCATCGAGGGTCCGGGTCACGTGCCAATGCACAAGATAAAGGAGAACATGGAACGCCAGATAGAGAAGTGCCACGGTGCACCCTTCTACACACTCGGCCCACTCGTAACCGACATTGCTCCTGCCTACGACCACATCACATCAGCCATCGGTGCAGCCATGATAGGATGGTACGGCACAGCCATGCTCTGCTACGTAACTCCGAAGGAACACCTGGCACTGCCCAATAAGGACGACGTGCGCACTGGCGTAGTGACATACAAGATTGCTGCCCATGCAGCCGACCTTGCCAAGGGTCATCCGGGTGCCACAATACGCGACAACGCTCTGTCAAAGGCACGCTACGACTTCCGCTGGAAGGACCAGTTCAACCTCTCGCTCGACCCCGAGCGCGCCGAGGAATACTATCGCACAACCAACAAGGTGGACGCCAATTACTGCACCATGTGCGGACCAAACTTCTGTGCTGCACGTATCAGCCACACACTTTGCGACGAAACCAAGTAATATAATCAACTGAACTTTCGCAAGTTCAGAGAATTCAGAAGTTAAAGGAGTTATCGCTCCCTACGGTCGCTAGAATTTATAGCCATTACTCTTTTTGCTGAATATTCAGCTATAAGACATACGGCTTTAAATTCTATAACTTCTTTAAATTCTATAACTTCTGAACTTGCTAAAGTTCAATAATCAACAATTAACAATATAAAGCAATGATTGAAACACAAGTATCAAAAGGTATTATCACTACCTATTTTGACAAACTCCAGAACAACCTCGACCTCGACGTCGCTATCGTTGGCGGCGGTCCGTCAGGTATCGTAGCAGCCTACTATCTTGCCAAGGCAGGACTGAAAGTAGCACAGTTCGACCGCAAGCTGTCGCCTGGTGGCGGTATGTGGGGTGGTGCAATGATGTTCAACCAGATTGTTATTCAGGAAGAGGCAATGGACATCGTTAACGACTTCGAAATCAACTACCATCCGTTTGAAGACGGACTCTACACCATCGACTCTGTAGAGAGCACATCATCGCTGCTGTATCACGCAGTACACGCCGGTGCTACTATCTTCAACTGCTACTCTGTAGAGGACGTAGTGTTCAAGGAAAACAAGGTGAGCGGTGTAGTAGTAAACTGGACTCCGGTATTGCGCGAGGGTCTGCACGTCGATCCGCTTAACATCATGGCTAAGTGCGTTATCGATGGTACTGGTCACGACTCAGAGATGTGCAAGGTTGTAGCACGCAAGAACGGCATCCGTCTTGAGACAACAACAGGCGGCGTAATCGGCGAGCGTTCACTCGACGTAGAGGAAGGCGAGCGTCAGGTAGTAGAGGGCACACGCGAGATTTATCCCGGTCTGTACGTTTGCGGTATGGCATCTTCTGCCGTAGCCGGCACTCCACGTATGGGACCTATCTTCGGCGGTATGCTCATGTCAGGCAAGAAGGTTGCCGAACTGATTATCGAGAAACTTAAGAAGTAGTTTTTATATAGTTGAGAATTGAGAGTTGAGAGTTATGATATGTTTTTCTATTTATGCATTATAAATAATATTGATATAGGTAATCATAACTCTAAACTTTCAACTCTCAACTCTCAACTTATCATAATTCTCAACTAATGAAAACCATCGCCATCACCCTACCCTATTTTTTCACAGACGAAGCCTCAGCCATCAACCGCCTGTTTGAGAACGGCATCGACTTGCTGCATCTTCGCAAGCCCGACTCGCAAATAGACGAGTGCCGACAATTGCTTGAGGCAGTAAACAAGCGATTGCTGCAACGTATCGTCGTACACGATCATTTTGAATTGTGCAACGAGTTTCATTTGCACGGCATACACCTCAACCGCCGCAACAACACCGTTCCAGCCGACCATCACGGCAGTCTGTCGTGCTCATGCCACTCATTAGAAGAAGTTATTGAGCGCAAGCCAAAGATGGACTACGTATTCCTTAGTCCTATATACGACAGCATATCCAAACAAGGCTATCATTCGGCATTCAGCGACGAAGCCTTGCGCCGAGCATCGGCACAAGGCATTATCGACCACAAAGTAGTGGCATTGGGAGGCGTCACACGCCAGCGTATTCCACAATTGGAAGAATACGGATTCGGAGGCGCAGCTATGTTGGGCGAAATGTGGAAAGATATTCCAGAACTACATTAGAACTTTGCCACCACCATAACGGGGAAATGATCGGAAGGAAAGCGGCCGTACTGCATATCATTCAGCACACCATATTTCTTTATACTAATATCCTTTGTTACAAAGATATGGTCGATGCGCATCTTCATCTCAGCATTAACGTTGAAGTTGTTGAACGTTCCGGTTGTGCCGTATGGCTTTTCTTTAGTCAGATGATAGGCATCGGCAAGCAATCCGTCTTTAAGAATCACCTGCATAGGCTCGTTCTCCTCCACAGCGTTATAGTCGCCAGTGGCAAACACGGGGAAACCGGTAGCTATCGATTTTATTTTTGTCATCAATAGTTTTGCAGACTCACGACGTGCCACAACTCCTTGGTGGTCGAAGTGGGAATTGAACACGAAGAATACTTTTCCGTTCTTCTTGTCACGGAATTTTCCCCATGTGCAAATACGGTTGCACACGGCATCCCATCCCAATCCTGGTTTGTCAGGAGTCTGCGAATACCAGAAGTCGCCATGTTCAAGCAAGTCAAAGCGCGACGGTTTGTAGAAGATGGCAGAATGTTCGCCACCTTCCTTGCCGTCATCACGTCCACGACCGATATACTCATAAGCATCAGTCTTTATGTCGTCAAGCATGTGCTTGAACGCTTCCTGAGTTCCGAATATGTCGAAATCGTAGAATCTTACGAGGTCTTTCACCATTTCCTTTCTGTTAGGCCATGCGTTCACACCGTCTTTAGGCGTGTCCATGCGCAAGTTGAAAGTAGCTATTCTAAGCTCGCTTTTTCTTACATTCTTTTTCGACTTGTTTACTGTCTGATGTGCTTGTGCCACCATGCATGCGCATAGAATGGCTACCATAAATGTTAATATGCGTCTCATTGTATTTCCTCCTTATTATATATGTTTACTTTATTTGTCCCAATGTGGATTCTGTTTGATGTTCTTGTTGTGCAGAATTGCAGCGGCAGGTATGGGGTAATAGTATTGTCTGCCGTCGTCATACCATGTACGAGGGTCGGCATCCGACCATGTAAGGTAGCCCGAATCGGTTCCAGTTAGTCCCATCATCGAATTGCCACCAACAGCAACAGGCGTGCAGCTTGAAGGCAGACCGGTGGGTTTTGAGGTGCCGTCCTTATAGAATATAACGTCTGTAGTACCATCGTGGTCAAGGTCTATCTGCACATTCAGCTGCTTGACATACATACCAGTCCATCTTGCAGTCATCAGTTTGCCCTCCTTCCAGCGCTTTATGTCGTTGAATCGGAAACCCTCAAGCGCCAGCTCAACACTACGCTCGCGACGTATTTCCAAAATCACGGGGTCGTTGATGTCGCTATAGAAGTTGTCTTTCAGATAGTTGTCAACTTGTGTCGGCTTATGGTCCAGACCGCCTGTGATGCCCGCTCTGGCACGCAATGCACCAATGGTGTTCTTCCAATCATCGTCAGTAAGCGTTCCCAATTCGGCTTTAGCCTCAGCATAATTGAGCAACACCTCGGCATATCTGAACAACGGAATGGCATTGGTATTAAGCTGTCCGCCGTCATACTTGGAGTCGTCGAGTGTGTACTTTATTGGCTGATAGCCCGTGAGCGAATATCCATTGAAGTTAGGGGCAGCAGGTTTGCCGTCGCGTTCATATCCCGGAGTACGTATGGTCTGCATCAGACGCTTGTCACGATTCTGACATTCGTCGTAAAAGTCCATCGTCTCATAACCCTGGCGTGAGGTGAACGGCGTACCATCCGTGTTGAGGAATGTATTGATGAAGGGTCGTGTCATACTGAAACGCAGACCGTATGTGCCCGATGTCCACCACCAGTTGGCTGATCCCAACACAGCCTGGCTTTCATCGCAGCAGCTTGACAGCATCACCTCTTGTGTAACGGGATTGTTGCTGGTGAATATTGTACGGAACGATTTCTCTGTTCCATCGCCGGTATACAGACTGTGTCCCGACTGTTCCATCACCACTTTTGCAGCCGAAGCAGCCTCCTCATACCATTTGTTGGCTGTAGATTGCAGTCCTAATTCGGTATGATACTTACGGAACGAAGCCTCGTAAAGGCAGATGCGCGATTTCAAGGCATAAGCCACCCACTTGGTTACCATTGAGCCAGTGGCATCGCTTGTGCGAGTAATGTTCTCGCAAGCATAGTTGATATCGTCGAGTACATGGTTCATAACGACATCGCGTGAGTCGCGTTCGGCATACAACTTGTCGTCGGTGTTAGACAACACCTTGTCGGTCCAAGGCACATCGCCAAACCGCTGCACCTTGCCAAGATAGAAATAGGCGCGGAAGAAGCGTGCAAGACCTATATAGTTGTTGCGCACCTTGTCGCTAACCTTACCATTCGCGCAGTTCTCAATAAAATAGTTTATATTGCGCAGATCGGTCCAAGTCCATCCACTGCTTGTTTCGGCAGAGTAAGCTCCGTCACGCAAAAACGAATTGACGCTGGTAACGGCACCATAGTCGCACATCTCGTCTTGGCTGTAGCCGTTAGTTACCGATGGCAACATATTATAGAACGAATAGGAATAAGTCTCCAATCCACTCTCATTATTAAATATGGCATTCTTGTCAGCCGAAGCTTCAGGAGCCTCGTCGAGCGAGCATGATGCCAGACATATGGCAGCAGTCAATATTGTTGTTATTTTTATCGCTTTCATAATTTGTTTCTTTTTACATTCTGTTTTCTTTATATTGCGTAAAGTTGTTAGAACGTTACAGACAATCCGAAGGTCACGCTCTTCATTTGCGGATAACTGTTACCGTCGCCTGAACCACCATTAGTAAGGTCGCGGTCAGAACCATTGATGTTTGTTACATCAAGATCGCGGGTGTGCTTGTATAACGGCGACCAACACCACAGATTCTCAGCAGATACATATACTCTTGCATTCTGCATAGCAAGACAGCTAATCCACGACTTTGGCAGATTATATCCAACCTGAAGATTCTTCAAGCGGATATAAGCCACATTCTGCAGGTAACGTGTCTGCGGTGTGCTCTTCAACGAATTGTTATAGCCGCAGTAACGAGGCAGATAGGCATCAGGATTGTTCTCGGTCCAATAATTGCCCTCGTGCCATTTCGGCATATTGTTGTATGGTCGGTTGTACTGTCCCCAGAATATACATTCTGAACTTGGATACCAGTTCTGCTTGCCTACACCCTGGAAGAAAGCCGAGAAAAAAATGCCGTTCCAATCAGCATTAAGATTCACACTGTAAATGTATCGTGGCAGACTGTTGCCTATCACCTTCTTGTCACCATGATCGCTAAGCGTGTTCTTGCCATAATCAATAACATGGTCGTCGTTGAGGTCTTTGAACTTAACATCACCAGGATACCATTTCTTATTGGATGACTTTATAAGCTTTTGAGATGCATGGCTGTCAATGTCGGCTTGATCGCGGAACAGGCCTTCGGTTACATATCCCCATATTTCACCTACAGTCTGACCCTCATAATAGTCGTCAAGGCTCTTGGTTGAGTTGTTGTAGCGGTCGATCTTTGAATAGTAGTCGGCCAATGTGGCCTTTACTTCATAGTTGAAAGGCTTACCTGCCAAGCGGAACTGGTCTTTCCATGCCAAGCTAATCTCCCATCCGTAGGTGCTCATATCTGCATAGTTGCCTTTTGGCGAATTTGCGCCATACAGTTCGGGCAATGTCGGGCCTACAGTATACATGTTTTTGGTCTTGCGCACATAATAGTCGCCTGTGAATGTGAGACGATTGCGCAACATAGAGAAGTCGAGTCCGAAGTCGGTGGTTGTTGCCGTCTCCCATGTAAGTCCGTCTGGTATAGGCGACGGGGCACTAACATACTTGTGTTTGCCACCATTTATGATACGTCCGGAGGTATTGATGCCCATCAGTTCGAGATAGCTATAAGGCGATACGTTACCGTTGCCAAGCGAACCATACGAAGCACGCAGCTTGATTTCGGGGAAAAGGTCGCGGCTAACTTTCCAGAACGGTTCTTCTGTAATACGCCATCCTACCGATACAGATGGGAAGAAAGCCCACTGCTGGTTGTTAGGGAATTTAGACGAGCCATCGTATCTGCCGTTTGTTTCAATAAGATAGCGGTTGCAATAAGAATAGTTCAAGCGATAGAATCCACCCGCAATACGCCACTTTTGGTATCCACCCGAAGTGGTGATTGCATCGCCTAATGCCATATTAATATTCTCGGCATCGGGCGAAAGAAGTCCGTTGCGCGAGGTGCTTATGCCCTTATAGGTAGACTGTTCATAGTTGTAGCCCACCATAGCCTTTACATAGTGGTTATCATTAAATGTGTGTTCAAAGTCAGCATAAATATTTGTAGCCAGATAACCTGTCTTGCTCGATGTCTCTGTAAGGTCGTTATATTGACTGCTCAGCAATCGCGTCTGTCCCTCAATTGTGCTATATGGTACGGGAACACGACGTTGCGTTTTAGCATTATCGGTGTTGCGGAAGGTGAAATCGCCCTTAACGTGCAGATTATCGTTGAGGAACGAGGCTGTGAATCCAACGGTGTTTGACAGTACACGATTGTTGGTATCAATGCCGTTCTTACCATAAATAAAATCACCGACAGAATATGCAGCCGAATATGTAAGCGAACCATCAGGATTAAATATAGGCTCTGTTGGGTGACCCTCATCAGAAATGTTGCGCCATATAGAACCACCCTCACCCACATTCATCGGGTTGTGATATTTCATATTGCTGAACTCCATGTTATTGTTTACCGTCAACCAGTCGAACACGTTAATAGAACCTTTGGCACGGAAGTTCAACATATCATATTTATCAGTATTGTAGCGGAACAATCCGTCGTAGCCATAATAGCGTCCAGATATGTAATAGTTCAGTTTACCGCTATTGCCCGAAACCGACAGATTGTGGTTCTGAGCAAATGTAGACTTCTTGTATAATGCATCATACCAGTCGGTATTGCCGAAATAGACATATTTGCCGTTGGCATCAACAGTTGTCTCATCATTCAAGCCCTGTTCCTTACGACGTTTGAATTCATCGAGCCATCCAGGCGAGAACTCCTGCGTCTTATTAATGTTCTTTGGGTCAACAGAATAATCATTATAAGCATGGTACGCCTCGTAGAAATGAGTAGCGTAGGTGTAACCATCAGTTATAAAATCAGGCACTGTGACTGGGCTTTCTATTGAAACGCTACCAGAATAGGTTACTGAAGTATGCTCCTTCTGTGGATTCTTGGTTGTGATAAGTACAACGCCAAACGTTCCGCGGGCACCATATATGGCTGCCGAAGCGGCATCTTTGAGTACAGATACGCTGGCAATATCATCAGGATTCAACATTGCAGGATCGCCTTCCACACCATCTATCAACACAAGAGCATTGCCGCCCTGACCTATTGATGTAGTACCACGCACGTTGAAACTTGCCGATCGTGTAGGTTTGCCGTCAGTCAGCGTAATATTAAGGTTAGGAACAGCACCCTGCAAAGCCTGTGTAACATTCGATACCGAACGATTGTCAAACACTTCACTACCTACCTGGTCTACAGCACCTGTAAGATTGGCCTTCTTTTGTGTGCCGTAACCTACAACAACGACTTCATTAAGGGTCTTGTTGTCTTCAATCAATTTTATGTTGATACGTTCGCCATTAACCTTACACAGTTGCTTTTTAAAACCTATGTACGATACATTCAGAACGTCGTCGTCGCTGGCTTGTATACTGAAGTTGCCGTCAATATCAGTAACGGTGCCACCGCTACGTCCTTCAAAATATACGTTTGCTCCAATAATGGGTTCTCCGTCAGAGTCTTTTACGGTACCCTTTACATTGTGACGAGACTTGCTGTTCACAATACCAGGAACAACTTTTCCGTCACCTCCATCTTTTGCATAACCCATGGTTGGCAAGTTGCTGCATAAGCAAGCCATACCCACAAGTGCGATAGTGATTTTTTGATTACCTTTCATGAATACAATCTTTTTTGGTTTTGCTGATGCAAAGGTATAGCTCGCATGTTTCAACGCTTATACAAAGACACAATAATTATAATTCATTTTTGTTTCATTCGAATATAATGTTTAACTTTGTATGGCTAAAAAATTACACATATAATAATTATTTAGCCAGCTCAATTTATAACAAACGAATATGGAACAAACAGGATTGAAGAAATCATTCATACAACTACACTTGAGTGTAATGCTTGCAGGCTTTACAGGCTTATTCGGCAAACTCGTTACACTCAATGAGACAACTCTGACATGGTATCGACTCGTATTCACAACGATGATTCTGCTCGTATTTACGGGTCTGCCACGTGTTGAATTCAAGAAATTTCTGAAAATAGCCGGTTGCGGCACATTGCTCGGTTTGCATTGGATATTGTTCTATGCATCCATCAAAGCGAGTAATGTATCAATCGGTGTTGTGAGTTTTGCCAGCATCTGCTTCTTCACATCCATATTCGAGCCGATGATACTACGCAAGCGATTTTCGATTGTGGATATGCTGCTGGCACTTATCACCATTGTAGGACTGGCGTGTATATTCTCGTTCGACACCCGTTATCGAACGGGTATCATCATCGGCGTGCTATCAGCTGCCGTATGCTCGCTATATGCCATAACCAATAAGACGGCATGCCAGGACATCAAGTCGCGCACAGCATTATTATATCTGATGGTTGGCGGACTGATAGGCGTGAGCATCATCATACCGTTCTATCTGATGATTTATCCTTCGTCACAACCCGTTATGGTAATACCCGAAGGCGACAACCTATGGTGGCTTCTGTGTCTTGCATTGTTCTGCACGGCAGGTCTGTATCTCCTGCAAATCATTGTGCTAAAGAAACTCTCGGCATTCACCGTCAACCTCACCTACAATCTTGAACCGTGCTACACCATTCTCATAGCTTTCGCTGCATTTGGTGAGGGTCGTGAGCTGAACGTTTCATTCTATGTAGGCATTACGATGGTGATACTAAGCGTGGTATTGCAGAATCTTATGGCTTCAAGACGAAAAGAGAACACGAAGAAATAACCTTCTTATAACATTTCACAATACAATATAATATGGTAGTATACATTATTTTAGGCATTGCTGCTGTAGTTATGGCAGTGGTTGGATATCTGTTTGGAAGCAAGAGCCAGACCGAACAAATCAAGACGCTGACATCCGAACGCGATGTACAGAAAGCTTATGCCGACAACTATAAAGCATCGCTCGAAACTGAAACCGAACGCAACAGACAGAAAGAGGCAGAACTCAAAGAATCGTTCGACCGACAGTTGGCTGACTTCAAGGATTCGTACGACAAGCAGATTACCGAGCTTAAGAACTCGCATGACAAGCAGATTGCAGAACTGAAGGACTCGCACGACAAGCAACTTGCACAAACAAAGGACAATGCCGACAAACAGATTGAGACGTTGAAGCAGATGAACAAGGAGCAGGTGGACAATCAGCTCCAGCTCATTCGCGAGCAGATGCAGACCACGTCGGAGGAAATTCTGAAGCGCCGTCAGGAAGAACTGGGTGAGCGAAACAAGGAGCAGGTATCGAAGATTATCGACCCTCTGCAACAAAGTCTGAAGGATATGCAGGAGGCTTTCGACAAGTCGAAGGAGCAACAGAGCGAAGCTCTAACCCGTCTTGACGAAACCATTAAGATTAATATGCAGAAGAGTGTGGCATTAGGCGAGACCGCCGACCGACTGACACGTGCGCTAACAGGTGAGGTAAAGGTGCAAGGCAACTTCGGCGAGTTGAAACTTAAGCAACTGCTCGAAGACCTCGAGCTGAAGGAAGGCGAACAATTTGACACGCAGGAAACCCTGAAAGACAAGGCTGGAAAGACTGCCAAAGGCGACGACGGAAAGGGACTGATACCCGACTTCATACTACACTTTCCCAACAACCGCCACGTTGTGGTAGACTCAAAAATGTCGCTGACCGACTACGAGCGATACATGAACGCCGAAGACGGAACGCCAGAGAAGAGCGAATATATGAAGTCGCACATCGCAAGCGTAAGAGCCCAGGTGAAGCGACTGGCAAAGAAGGAATACACCAAGTATCTGCCAAGCGGATACAACAAACTAAACTTCGCCATAATGTACGTGCCTATAGAGGGTGCGCTAAACCTTGCATTGCTCAACGACAACACTCTGTGGCGTGAGGCTTACGACGAAGGAGTGATGATACTGGGTCCGCAAACCATGTACATGAACCTGCGCGTGCTGGAAATGATGTGGACTCAGGTGCGACAGCTCAAAAACCAGCAAGCCATGATTGATGCCGCCAACACCGTTATCGATCGTGTGCAGGACTTCGGTATGCGATTCAGCGACGTGGAGACAAGCATGAACGACACTATAAAGAAAATCGCTAAACTGAAAATTACAACCGCCGACAGTGGCGCAAGCATCATCACTGCCGCCCGCAACCTGCTCAAGGCTGGTGCAAAAGAAAACAAGAAGAAGAAGTCGCTTGCCGAAATGGACGATTCAATGTTTATTGAGGCAGATACAACTCTTTGCTAAAAAATCTCCTGTAACCTGCCTTTATGTGCGAGAAAATCTGTAAGTTTGCAACATAATATCAATTTATCGGAAAATGACTTATACTATTGAAAAAGTTACAACGCTCATAGGAGCCCACCGCTTCGGCAATGCCGATGCCAACATAGGGTTTCTGCTAACAGACAGCCGCTCGTTGTGCTTCGCCGAGGAGACATTGTTCTTCGCTCTGAAGTCGGGACGTGGTGACGGTCATAATTATATTTCCGACCTCTACAGACGCGGAGTGCGCAACTTCGTTGTGGAACATGTCCCATTGGACTATGCCACAACCTATGCTGACGCTAATTTCCTGCGTGTAGAGAACTCGCTTGTTGCATTGCAACGTCTTGCCGAACGCCACCGCGACGAATACAACATTCCTATCGTAGGCATCACCGGTTCGAACGGCAAGACCATTGTAAAGGAGTGGCTATACCAACTCCTCTCGCCCGAGCTCAACGTAACTCGCTCGCCACGCAGCTACAACTCGCAGATTGGTGTGCCTCTGTCGGTATGGCTTCTGAACGAACAGAGCCAGGTGGGAGTGTTCGAAGCCGGCATCAGCGAACCCGGTGAGATGCTCGCTCTGCGCGACATCATACAGCCTGAGATAGCCGTATTGACCTTCATTGGCGACGCCCATCAGAAGAACTTCTCATCACTTGAGGAGAAGTGTCGTGAGAAAATACTGCTCTTCCACGATGCCAAGACCATTGTATATTGCAAGGACGACACACTTGTAGACAATGTTGTGAAGAGCTTTGACTATCGTGGCGAGAACCTCGCATGGTCGATGAAGGACCCAAAGGCAGCACTGTTCGTTAAAAATGTAGAGAAGAAGGACTTCACATCAACTATACATTATATATATAATGGTGAAGAGAGCGAATACGATTTGCCTTTCATAGACGATGCTTCGGTGCGCAACTCTGTCACAACTGCTGTCGTGGCACTGCATCTCGGACTCTCGCGCGAGCTTCTGGCCGAGCGCATGAAGAATCTAGAACCGGTAGCAATGCGCCTGGAGGTGAAAGAAGGACAGCACGGATGCACGCTCATCAACGACTCGTACAATTCGGACATCAACTCGCTCGACATTGCTCTCGACTTCATGAACCGCCGCCCCGACCATAAGGGACGTAAGCGCACACTCATCCTGAGCGACATATACCAAACGGGCGAACCGCTCGAACAGCTCTATAAGGAGGTGTCGAAACTCAGCGTGCAGCGTGGTGTGAACAAGATTATAGGTATCGGTCCGCAGATTATGGATTATGCAGACATGATAAAGGTGCCCGAAAAGTTCTTCTTCCATGATGTTACATCGTTCATCCACAGCACTGTCTTTGAGACATTGCGCAACGAGGTGATTCTGATTAAGGGCGCACGCCGCTTCGGATTCGACAATATCACCGAACTGCTCGTACAGAAGGTGCACGAGACAATACTCGAAGTGAACCTCTCGAACGTTGTAAAGAACCTCAACTTCTATCGCTCGTTCATGAAGCCCGAGACCAAACTCGTGTGCATGATAAAGGCAGATGCCTACGGAGCAGGTGCCGTGGAGATAGCCAAGACATTGCAAGACCACCGCGTAGACTATCTGGCTGTGGCTGTAGCCGATGAAGGTGTGACACTGCGCAAGAACGGTATCACATCGAACATAATGATTATGAACCCGGAGATGTCGGCGTTCAAGACCATGTTCGACTACGACCTTGAACCAGAGGTGTACTCGTTCCGACTGCTTGACGCTCTTGTGCGCGAGGCTCAGAAGAACGGCATCAACAACTTCCCCGTACACATAAAGCTCGATACGGGTATGCACCGCCTCGGTTTCGACCCATTGAAGGATATGCCTGAGCTTATCGACCGTCTGCAACATCAGTCGGCTGTGATACCACGCTCTGTATTCTCACACTTCGTAGGCAGCGACAGCGACTCGTTCGACGAATTCTCAGCCCATCAGTTTGAACTGTTCAAAATAGGCAGCAAGCAGCTTTGTGCCGCATTCCCACACAAGATACTGCGCCACATTGACAATTCGGCAGGCATAGAACACTTCCCCGAACGCCAGCTTGACATGTGCCGCCTCGGACTTGGACTCTACGGCTACGACTCACGCGACAATTCGATGATCAACAACGTGACCACGCTGAAGACAACAATACTGCAGATACACGACATTCCAGCCAACGAAACCATAGGATACAGCCGTCGCGGAACGCTGACACGCGACTCGCGCATCGCAGCAATACCTATCGGCTATGCCGACGGACTAAACCGTCATCTCGGCAACCGCCACTGCTACTGTCTCGTTAACGGCAAGAAGGCTGAATATGTGGGCAACATCTGCATGGACGTAGCCATGATTGACGTGACGGACATTGACTGCAAGGAGGGCGACCAGGTTATAATATTCGGTGAGGAACTGCCCGTGACAGTATTGTCAGACACTATTGACACAATCCCATACGAGGTTCTGACAGGCATCAGCAACCGTGTCAAGAGAGTGTACTATCAAGACTAATTGATACTGTATCAAGAAAACGATACAAAACAACATTCAACAACAACAGAACAACACAACGTTGCATCATTCATTATAAATGAAAGCGATGCAACGTTGTTATTGTTGTTCAAAAGAAAAGCGGTTGCATGCAGCCCCATTCGGGACTTCGTGCAACCGCTTTCGCGTAAATATATATGAATTGAAAGTTTGTACTAATTGAAGTAGCAAATTACTTTGTAAGGTACATGTTGTTGTTAACTACAAATGCCTGTGCAACTGAAACAACGCATGCCAATACAATCAAACCTATTATCATCATAATTGTGTTATCCTTTCTCTATTTATTATTGTTAATCACTGTGTTATCCTTCTCTCGTGTTCTTCTTTAGTTTGTGTCTTGATGTTCTTCATGCGCAACTCTGCAAGAGAGTTACTTCATGGCGTTCATCTTGTTGTTTACAACTACTGCCTCAACTACGGCTGCGCAGCAAATTGCAAAAATAAATCCAAAAATCATCATAATACTAATCCTTTCTTTAAATTTGTTATCCTAATCCTTTTACCTATATATAGGCTTAACGCCTATTGACCTTGGGCCTTTTTGCAGCCCTTTCGTTTTTACATGTGCAAAGTTAATGCCTTTTGTGTACGCACACAAGCGTTTTTACGATTATTTTATCGCTTGTCTTATATTTATTGATATGCGTCAACGGTTGTCGTAAATTTGCAACATTTTGGCAATTGTTTTGCCATAATTGGCATAAAACAGGCTATAAAAACCATGACTGACGTATAATATATATGTATTCTGACAACAGAATATATGTATTCGGACAGCAGATTTAGAGCTTTCAGATGGTCATTGTATTAAAGTTTTTAGTAATTTTGCCCTCTGTAAGCCCCCACAAATATAAATAACCAATAATAAACGACAAATAATGAAGGATGTACCTGTATTGCTGCTCACCGGTTATCTGGGCAGCGGAAAGACAACATTGGTAAACCGTATCCTCGCAAACGAGAAGGGAATCAAGTTTGCAGTTATCGTCAACGACATTGGCGAGGTGAACATTGACGCCGACCTTATACAGCAAGGTGGCGTTGTCAATAAGAAAGACGACAGCCTGGTGGCTCTGCAGAACGGCTGCATATGCTGTACGCTGAAGATGGACCTGGTAGAACAGCTCAACGACATTGTTGCCGAACAGCGTTTCGACTACATCGTTATCGAGGCAAGCGGAATATGCGAACCTGCACCTATAGCCCAGACCATCTGCTCAATACCTACATTAGGGCCGAAATACATCAAAAACGGTGTGCCACGTCTTGACAGCATAGTAACCGTAGTGGACGCTCTGCGTATGAAGGATGAGTTCGGTGGCGGCGACAATCTGCAGAAGCAGAACCTCGACGAAGACGATCTTGAGAACCTCGTAATACAGCAGATTGAGTTCTGCAACACCATATTGCTCAACAAGGCATCGGAGATTTCGCCCGAAGAGTACGCCCATCTTGTAGACATAGTGCGTGCATTGCAGCCCAAGGCGGAGATTATACCGTGCGATTACGGCAATGTGGACCTCGACTTGCTGCTCAACACCCATCGCTTCAACTTCGACGAAGTGGCTACATCGGCTGCATGGATTGACGAGATAGAGCACCATCACGGCGACGAGCACATCGACGACGACGATGATGACGACGATGACGACCACGAACATCATCATCATGATGACGAGCACGAGCACCATGAGCATGAACACGAGCACGAACATCATCATCACGACCACGATCACGAACACTGCCATTGTCATCACGGCCACGACCATGAGGGCGGTGAGGTTGAGGAATACGGCATCGGCACCTTCGTTTATTACGCCCGCCGACCGATGGACATGAACTTCTTCGACAACTTCGTATGCAAGCTGTGGCCCAAGAGCGTAATACGCTGCAAGGGATTGTGCTGGTTTAAGAACGAGCCCGACATGTGCTACATCTTTGAGCAGGCAGGTCGACAGATGGGACTGAAGAATGCAGGACAGTGGTATGCCACTATGCCCGAAGACGAACTGCTCCCGCTGCTTGAGCGCGAAGAAGGATTGCGTCGCGACTGGGACGAGAAGTATGGCGACCGCATGCAGAAGCTGGTGTTCATAGGACAGAAGATGGACAAGAAGGCCATTTGCGATGCGCTCGACATGTGCCTCACCGACTAATCACACCTTATTATATATACATACAAAAGGGGTTCGGCAGAATATTGCCGAACCCCTTTTGTGTATATAAAATTGCCGATTGACAACATTAAAGTTATCGATTAGCTCCATTAAAGTTATCGATTAGCTCTATTAAAGTTATCGATTAGCTCTATTAAAGTTGTCGTTGCACATTACTTTGTAGCCTTAGCCACCTGTGCCTTAGCCTTAGCCATAGCCTTGTCGAGCGCAGCCTGAGCCTTCTTCTGGGCAGCAGGAGTCTGAGCCTTCTTTACGTTGTCGTAGAGATTCCAGAGCTTGAACTTGGCAGTAGCGCTCTTCAGAGCCTTTGTGAAGGCAGCAGCCTCAGCCTCAGTCTGTGCTTCCTGCTCAGGAGTAGCATAAGCGTGCTTGTATCCCTTCTGCTTGTTCCACAAACCACGTGTGAAGTCTGGGAATGTAACGGGAGCGCAGTCGTTGTCCATAGAGATGGCACCGAGCTCGGCGATGGCACACCACTCAGCCAAGTCGTATACGTCCATATCGAGTGGCAAACCGTTCTGCAGACAGTAGATGAGGCGTGCGCACATGATGAAGTCCATACCGCCATGACCGCCAACTTCCTTGGCGAGCTTGCCGAACTTCTTCAAGATCGGGCTTTCGTACTTCTCCTCAAGAGCCTTGCGCTGTGCATCGGGCATGAAGCCGTGTGATGTGAGGTCATCAACCTTAGGAGCGTTGCCTGTAGCGGCAAGCTGCTTAGCGTCGACAGCATAGCCCTCAACCGGATACTTATTGGCAAAACCGCGTGAGCCGGTGAGCTGATACAGACGGCTGTAGGGCTGCGGATTCATCACGTCGTGCTGCAACTCGATAACCTTATGGTTCTCGGTGCGGATAAGAGTGGTAGTGTGGTCGCCGTTGCGGAAGTCGTTGCATGGCTTGCCTGTCTTTTTCTCAACGAGCTCCTTGCCATGAACGCTCTTTGTATCCATAGCTACGAGAGTAGTCATACGGTCGCCACGGTGAATGTCGAGAGCCTGAGCCACCGGACCAAGACCGTGAGTAGCATAGATATCGCCACGGTTTTCGCGGTTGTACTTCAAACGCCAGCCGAGCTGTTCGGGGTCAGATCCGTTAGGATTCTTCCAGTAATAGTCCCAGAAATCGTCGAGATTGTGGATGTAAGCACCCTGAGCGCGCAGTATTTCACCGAACACGCCATGCTGAGCCATATTGAGTGTGCGCATTTCGAACCAGTCGTAGCAACAGTTTTCGAGAATCATGCAGTTGAGCTGTTTCTGCTCAGCCAGGTCAACCAGTTCCCAGCACTCCTTGAGGTTCATTGCCGAAGGCACCTCATCAGCCACGTTCTTGCCGTTCTCGAGTGCACACTTAGCCACGATAGCATGATGCTCCCAGTCGGTAGCGATGTATACGAGGTCGATGTCGGGGCGCTTGCACAGCTCCTCATATCCCTTCTCGCCATAGTAAACGGCAGCCGGAGCCAGTCCGTTCTTGCGCAGGCGCTCGTTCTGCTTCTCTGCACGCTCCTTTACGAAGTCACAAAGAGCAACAACCTCAACACCAGGGATAAGGCTGAAGTTCTCTACTGCACCAGGACCACGCATGCCAAGACCAACGAGACCGATGCGTACGGTCTTCATCTTTGGCAAAGCCAGACCCAGCACGTCTTTCTGTCCGGCAGGACGTTCGGGAGTTTCAATAACGATTTTACCCTTGTTCCAATGCCACTTGGTATTGGGTGAGAGCGACTGAGCGTTTGCTGTCAGGCTTCCAAACGAGAGGAATGCAGCAAAAGCCAAACCAATAAGTTTAAACTTTCTCATAAAAATGATGTTATTAGTAATATAGTTTTAGTAAGTTGCAAACAATTAAAAGCTTTGCAAAGGTACACCAAACTTTACAAAAAACGAAATAAAAGGAGTCCTTTTTCAATATTTTGCCGTACATTTGCACGTATGAACGAAACTTATCTAAATACAGACTTAAGCCAAAAGCGCATTGCGGTGCTGCTTTCGGGCGGTGTCGACAGCTCGGTAGTGGTTTACGAGCTGGCGCGCAGAGGCTTACACCCCGACTGTTTCTATATAAAAATAGGTCCGGAAGAGAAGGAGGAATGGGACTGCACGTCGGAGGAAGACCTCGAAATGGCTACTGCCGTGGCGCGCCGTTACGGATGCCGTCTGGAAGTGGTCGACTGTCATCGCGAGTATTGGGACCAAGTGACACGCTACACAATGGATAAGGTGCGTGCCGGATTGACACCCAACCCTGACGTGATGTGCAACCGGCTCATAAAGTTCGGTGCTTTTCATGAGAAGCGCGGACACGAATACGACCTCATTGCTACCGGTCATTATGCCCAGACCGAAGTGGACAGCGAGGGAAGGAAGTGGCTCGTAACGAGTCCCGACCCTGTTAAGGACCAGACTGATTTTCTTGCACAGATAGAGTCATGGCAGCTTCAGAAGGCGATATTCCCCATAGGCCATTACGAGAAGAACGAGGTGCGTGCCGTAGCCGAACGCGAACATCTTATTAATGCCAAGCGCAAGGACTCGCAGGGCATCTGTTTTCTGGGTCAGATAAACTACAATGAATACATACGCCGATACCTTGGCGAGTGTCCGGGCGACGTCATAGAGATGGAAACGGGCAAACGCATCGGCGAACATCGCGGACTTTGGTTTCACACTATAGGCCAACGCAAGGGCTTGGGATTCGGTGGCGGACCGTGGTTTGTAATCAAGAAGGACGTAGAGCACAACATTCTCTACGTGAGTCATGGCTACGACCCGCAGACGGCTTACAAAAAGGACTTTCCCGTACACGACTTCCACTTCCTGACTTGTGAAGTTCCGATGCACCGTGTGACGTTCAAGATACGCCATACGCCCGATTATCATCCTGCCACCATAGAACGTCTGGACGATGGACGATTGATGATTCACTCTGACGATGCCATCCACGGAGTTGCACCAGGACAGTTCTGCGTAGTGTACGACGAACATCATCACCGCTGCTACGGCTCGGGAGAGATTACGGTGTAGCTCTTCTTAAAAGTTGAGAGTTAAAAGTTGAGAGTTGAGAGTTATGATTACCTTATAGCTTGTACGTTGATTAAAGTATTAACAACAAAGCATATCATAACTCTCAACTTTCAACTCTCAACTCTCAACTCGTTTAATATATCAGCGTACCCGAAATACACCAGTAGCTATTGCTACCGCCTTCGGGTGCTCCTTGCGGAATCTTGACGCACAGAGTGTGCTTGCCCGCCTTCAGATTACCCACATATATATATTCAGGATTGGTCATTGTGCCTGGGCACCAGTTGGAGCGGCTCAGGTCGGACGAGCTTTGTCCGTTTGAGAAATTGCCCGAGCAGGGGTTCCAGTTGCGGTATGTGCCGCAGTCGTCGCGCCAAGGAATGAAGCTTATCACCTTCTGTCCGTCGACGTAGATGGTGTTCACCTTCTGGTTGAACTCGTCGCCGCCGCCCCATCCGCCGTGTCCGGTGGTGAGATAGAACAGACGTGCGTCCTTGACATCCTCCTTCAGTTCGAAGGTGACATTGAGCGAGTCGTCGAGCATGAATATAGGATAAGGCTGACCAGCCTGTTCCATATAGTTGACGGTATTGAACAGAGGCAAAGTCTTGGGCATGTCGCGCTCGCCCTCGGGATAGTACTTAAGCTTAAGACTCAGACGATGTCCATTGGCATCCCAGTTGCCTATGTAGGCACCTATCCACACTTCGCCCTTGAGCAGTTCAGCCACACTCGTCACCTCGGCCTTGTACAGCACCGAGTCTGCCCAAGTCTGTCCTGGCACCTTATTATGATTGTACTTGCGCACACCGAAGCCCGTGAAGAATCGCATCAGTTCAAGCGGAACGTCATAAGTGGCAGTCGACACCAGTGCGTGATAGTCTGTTGTTCCGCTCTTGAACGACGGTACGCTGTTGAGATTGCGCAGAGCGTCAAGGAATGACTGCTCCTTGCCGGTAGGAATCATGAAGATTGAGCCGGTGCGGTCGTAGGCATCGCCGTCAGAATACTGCACAGCCTCAACGAAGACCGAACGCTCCTTGATGTTGTCGGGCAGCTTCACCTTCTTCAGCACCACACTTCCGCCGGCAGCCGCATACACCTTGCCCTCCTCGAGATTCTCGGGCAACTTGGCGCCATTGAAACAGATGGTCTGCTGATCGAACACCGGAACGCTGATAACACCACTCTGGTTGATGGCATACGAGTAGTTGCTGTTGTCGAGATAGTGTCCCCATTCGGTTGGCAGGAGCGGCGACTTGTCCTTAAGTGCCTTTATGTCGACAGCCTCCTGCACAGAATCGCCGTTGCGCACAACGCGCAGCACGAGTCCGTCGGGCACGCCGCGCCACGTCTGCGGAGTTCCGCGAAGGGCTATGTCGTTGGTGTACCATACGTCGATGGTATTGGAGTTGACTATCGTGCGCACCACCTTGCAGTTGAGTCCGAGATACTTCTCGGTCTTGACATCGGTGAATCCCTCGCCATACTCAAACGGGGCGTTGGTGTAGACCACCTCGTTGTTGGGCATGACGGCACGACGATAGCTCAATCGGCGGCTATAGTCGATGTAGGTATCCTGGCGCAATGTGTTGGCTTTCGGCTCAACAATCTTACCCTCGGGCGACAGATTCTGAAGCTTGACCTGGTCGCCGCTGACCGACATCATTACACCGCCAGGGCGTGGCTTGCCCTTGTACACAGAGCGATATGTAACGGTTATGCCAGTAGCCTTCTTCAGTTTCTTGGCATAGTTTTGTGCCTGAGCTGTGGCGAGAAAGCACAGTCCGACAACAAGAGTAAATAAAGTTCTTTTCATATTCTTGATTATTTGTTTCTGATGGTTTGTCAGGTTTTGCAAGTACAAAGTTAGTATAAAATTTTGGAATTCAACGGCAAGAAGCCTAAAACATAACCTCCTAATCGGCACTCAAAGACGTCGGCTTTTCAAAAGGAGTCCTTTTGCATTGCAAATGGAGTCCTTTTACACAGCAAAACGAGTCCTTTTGGAAGGCAAAAGGACTCGTTTTGCAACCCAAAAGGACTACATTTGAAATAGCACAGAAATCAGGCGCAAACTCCACGGCAATAGTTTTGCAATCTTGCCGTTTCTGATTACCTTTGCAAGTGGACTCTTACATCTGCAAATCGGCAGTAGGCACACGGCTCCACGCGAAGTCTCCGACAAGGTCTTTAGCCTCTACCGGACTGTCATCAGGCTGAAGTCCGGCTGCATGGGCAAGCATTCCGATAATCTGCTGCGCACTATAATGCGCACGCAGCGACTCCATGTCCATACTGCGGTCGCGCTTTGAGAGGCGCTGGCCGGCACTGTTGCACAGCAAAGGCAGATGGACAAATCGCGGGGGGACAAATCCCAGCTGCCGAGCCAGATATATCTGCTGTGGCGACGAGAGCAGAAGGTCGCGTCCACGCACCACTTCGTTGATGCCCATAAGCGCATCGTCCACTACGACTGCAAGCTGATACGCCCACGCTCCGTCCTTGCGGCGTACGATGAAGTCGCCACACTGAGTGGTAAGGTCGACAGTATGCGTGCCATAATGACCGTCGCTGAACGTTACCAAGCCTTCGCCTTCGTCGGGCACCTTCATGCGTATGGCAGCCGGACCGGAATGAACACCAGGCGGCAGATTGCGACACGTGCCCTTGTACACTACCCTACCGTCGCTCTCGTGCGGTGCCTGCGTGGCCAATATGTCTGCCCGTGTGCAGTAGCAAGGATAGGTCAGCCCGCGCTCGCGCAGTTGCTGGAGATAGCGCTCGTATATCGCACCACGCTCACTCTGCCAGTATGGACCCTCGTCCCAGTCGAGTCCGAGCCAGTGAAGGTCGTCCATTATCAGTTCGGCATACTCGCGGTGCGAGCGCTGGGGGTCAATATCCTCAATGCGCAACAGCCATGTACCCCCCTGCGACTTAGCCGAAAGCCACGACAGCAGAGCGCTGAACACGTTGCCAAGATGCATGCGTCCGGTAGGCGACGGGGCGAAACGGCCCTTCACCTTAGGCTGCAAAGCATCTGTATAATCAGTATTTTCAATCATGCGATAATTCCGTTTAAATAATGTATATGCCACACTACGGGCTGATACGGAGTGCAAAATTACTGCATTTTCCGCTAACTGACACCCGACTGTGGCAATAAATCAACAATAATGACACTCGAAGAATTCATCAACCAATGGCAATCGTCCTCCCCGACGCTGCTCGTACACACAAGCGGTTCGACCGGTAAGCCCAAACCAATGCTCGTAGAGAAACGCCGTATGGAAGCTTCGGCACGCATCACGTGCCAGTTTCTCGGACTCAACCGTGGCGACACTGCCCTGCTATGCATGCCGCTCGACTATATTGCAGGCAAGATGATGGTGGTACGCGCCATCGTTTGGGGATTACGACTGATAGACATTCCGCCATGCGGACATCCGCTTGGACAGATTGACACGCCGCCCGTGTTCGCAGCCATGGTGCCTATGCAGGTGTTCAACAGTATGCAGGACGACGGCGAACGCCATAAGCTGTGGCAAATCAAGCATCTCATCATTGGGGGCGGAGCCATAAGCGACGACATGGCAGCCCAACTGCGGCTTCATCCGGGCGCGGTATGGAGCACATACGGCATGACCGAGACGCTGTCGCACATCGCCCTGCGACGCCTGAGCGGTGCGCAAGCCAGCCAGTGGTATGAGCCTTTCGACGGAGTAAGTGTGACGACCAATGCCGATGGATGTCTGGTGATAGACGCTCCGGCAGTATGCGCACAGCCGCTCACTACCAACGACATTGCCGAAATAGCCCCCGACGGACGGCGGTTCAGAATACGCGGACGCAAGGACAACGTGATTTGCAGCGGTGGCATAAAGCTGCAGATTGAGGAAATGGAGACAAAGCTGCGACCATACATCAGCGTGCCGTTCGTCATAAGCAAACGCAAAGACCCGAAATTCGGTGAGACTGTGGTGATGATAGCCGAAACCTACGACATCGAAAGCCTCAAGACAATATGTCACGAGCGACTGAACAAGTACGAGCAACCGCACGATTTCATTGCCGTAGACAGCATTCCAACCACCGAAACGGGCAAGCCAGCACGTGCCAAGGCTATGGAAATAGCCCAAACACGCTAATTATCCTATTATAAAATGCAAAAAACGAGCACCCTTTCAGAATTATTTAGTAAATTTGCACGTGTATTGTACCACAATACATGCACGACATTACACCTTATTATATATAAGGTGCTGACGAATGCGTGTGTATGGCCAACCAAATAAAAGAAAAAAAACAAAAAAAATAGATATAATACGAATATGAACGTTTTAGAACTTAGTGAACAAGAGATTGTAAGAAGACAGAGCCTGCAGGAACTGCGCAACTTGGGCATCGACCCATATCCAGCAGCCGAGTTCCCAACCAACGCCTACTCAGAGGATATCAAGAACGAATTCAAGGACGAGGACGAAAAACGCGAGGTAGTCATTGCCGGACGTATGATGGGTCGTCGTGTAATGGGTAAGGCAAGCTTCGTGGAGCTTCAGGACTCAAAGGGCCGCATCCAGGTGTACATCACACGCGACGATATCTGCCCCGACGAGGACAAGACTCTGTACACTACAGTGTTCAAGCGTTTGATGGACATAGGCGACTTCATCGGTATCAAGGGCTATGTGTTCCGTACCCAGACCGGCGAAATATCTGTACACGCACAGTCGCTCACCCTGCTCTCGAAGAGTTTGAAGCCGCTGCCTATCGTAAAGTATAAGGACGGTGTGGCTTACGACAAGTTCGACGACCCCGAGCTGCGTTTCCGTCAGCGCTATGTTGACCTTATCGTAAACGACGGTGTTAAGGACACATTCCTCCAGCGTGCCACCGTAGTGCGCACACTGCGCAAGGTGCTCGACGAGGCTGGATACACCGAGGTTGAGACTCCGACACTGCAGTCTATCGCAGGCGGTGCTTCGGCCCGCCCGTTCATCACCCACTTCAACGCTCTCGACCAGGATATGTACATGCGTATCGCTACCGAGCTTTATCTGAAGCGACTGATCGTAGGCGGTTTTGAGGGTGTGTACGAAATCGGCAAGAACTTCCGCAACGAGGGTATGGACCGCAACCACAACCCGGAGTTCACCTGTATGGAGCTGTACGTACAGTACAAGGACTACAACTGGATGATGTCGTTCACAGAGAAGCTTCTTGAGACCATCTGTATAGCCGTAAACGGCAAGCCGGAGCGTGAGATTGACGGCAATATCGTATCATTCAAGGCACCTTATCGTCGTCTGCCTATCCTTGACGCTATCAAGGAGAAGACCGGATTCGACTGCAACGGCAAGACCGAAGAGGAAATCCGCGCATTCTGTCTGGAAAAGGGCATGGACGTAGACGAGACTATGGGCAAGGGAAAACTCATCGACGAACTCTTCGGCGAGTTCTGTGAGGGCACCTTCATACAGCCTACCTTCATCACCGACTACCCCGTTGAGATGTCGCCTCTGACAAAGATGCACCGCTCAAAGCCGGGCTTGACAGAGCGTTTTGAGCTTATGGTGAACGGCAAGGAGCTTGCCAACGCCTACTCGGAGCTTAACGACCCGATCGACCAGGAGGAGCGCTTCATCGACCAGATGAAGCTCGCCGACAAGGGCGACGACGAGGCTATGATCATCGACCAGGACTTCCTGCGCGCTCTTCAGTATGGTATGCCTCCTACATCGGGCATCGGCATCGGTATCGACCGCCTCGTGATGCTCATGACCGGCAAGACATTCATCCAGGAAGTACTCTTCTTCCCACAGATGAAGCCCGAAAAGAAGATGCCACAGAGCACCATCAAGGAATGGGCAGAGATTGGTGTTCCCGAAGACTGGGCGTACGTTCTGCGCAAAGCAGGCTTCAACCTCATCTCAGACATCCGCGAACAGAAGGCACAGGGCTTGCAGCAGAAGATTGGAGAAATCAATAAGAAGTACAAGCTCGGCTACGAAAAACCTTCTGTTGACGACATTCAGAAGTGGATTGAAGCAGCAGCTAATGCTTCTACAAAAGAAGTTGCAGAATAAGCAACCTTATAGCAGGCTATGGCATATAGCTATAGCCTGCACAAACTGAGACTAAAAGAAACAGCAACTGTATCACATTTAGGATATGGCAATAATGCAATAACCTTATACAGTTGCTCTACAAACAAACAATTAACTATACACAAAGTGTTCTCTTGTGGAAAAATAGCTATTATTGGCGGCGGTAGCTGGGCTACTGCAATAGCCAAGATTGTGATAGGGCACACCCATCACATAGGTTGGTATATACGCCGTGACGACAGCATAGAGGAGTTCAAGCGCATCAGCCACAACCCGAATTATCTCACGAGTGTACACTTCAACACCGACGAGATATTCTTCTCGAGCGACATAAACCGCATCGTTGAGGCATACGACACGCTTGTATTCGTGGTGCCGTCGCCATATCTGAAGAACCATCTCAAGAAACTCAAGACCCGACTGCGCGACAAATTCATCGTCACTGCTATCAAGGGACTCGTGCCCGAAGACAACATTGCATGCTCTGAATTCTTCCACGAAGTGTACGATGTGCCCGACGAGAATCTCGCTTGCATCGGCGGACCGTCGCATGCAGAGGAGGTGGCACTCGAACGATTGTCGTACCTCACCGTGGGATGCGCCGATCAGGAGAAGGCGCAGGCCTTCTGCGAAGTGCTCGATTCTGAGTTTATCAAGACAAAGACCTCGTCCGACGTTATCGGCATCGAATACTCATCGGTGCTCAAGAACGTATATGCCATCGCATCAGGCATTTGCAGCGGACTGAAATATGGTGACAACTTTCAGGCGGTGCTCATATCGAACGCCGTTCAGGAAATGTCGCGATTCCTTACAGCCATAAATCCAATTGAACGCAGCGTATATGACTCGGTTTATCTGGGCGACTTGCTCGTGACCGGATACTCAAAGTTCTCGCGCAACCGCACCTTCGGAACAATGATAGGCAAAGGCTACAGCGTGAAGAGCGCACAGATAGAAATGGAAATGATAGCCGAGGGCTTCTTCGGAACCAAGTGTATGAAGGAGAAAAACCGCCACTACCATGTCAATATGCCAATACTCGACGCCGTATATAATATATTGTACGAGCGAATAAGCCCACAGATAGAAATAAAATTGCTCACCGACTCGTTCAGATAAGCAAACAACAACAGTTTGTATCTATGGGACAGAGAGACGAAAAAGACAAAATGAAAACACGCAAGGAAAAACTTGCGGGCTATTTCTATGATTTGTCGAAACTAATATTTACAGCTATGGTACTTGGCGGAATGTCTTCACTGTATACTGGAGACTTCAAGCCATATACCGTATACGTTGTTTTTGCAGGAATCATATTCACATATATTACTGCATTTTGTGCAAACAGAATTTTAAAGTATTGATAATATGGAAGGATTAGCTCTTATTTTCACTTTAGGCATAATAATTGTCGGGGGATTCCTCGCTTGGACCTACACCAAGAAAGGTGAGGAATGGCTGAAGAACCTCTAATATTCAGAAAACTCAAATTATAACTATTAAATATACAGCAAATGAAAAGTATCAGCTTAGACATTACAAAGGCTGCCCAATTCCTCTCTGAGGGCGCAGTCAAAGCTTATGAACCCCAAGTTATAGCCGCCCAGCAGGCTTTGGAAAACGGCACCTGCCCTGGCAACGACTTCCTCGGATGGCTTCACCTTCCGTCGTCAATCACCCCAGAATTCATTGCCGAACTCCAGAGCGTTGCCAACACTCTTCGCGAGAAATGCGATGTTGTTGTAGTTGCAGGCATTGGCGGTAGCTACCTTGGTGCTCGTGCCGTTATCGAGGCATTGAGCAACTCATTCGCTTGGCTCGTAGGCGACAAGAAGAATCCTACAGTCGTTTTCGCTGGTAACAACATCGGCGAGGATTATCTCGCTGAGCTTACTTCATATCTTAAGGACAAGAAGTTCGGTGTAATCAACATCTCTAAGTCAGGTACAACTACTGAGACTGCTCTCGCTTTCCGTCTTCTCAAGAAGCAGTGCGAAGACCAGCGTGGCAAGGAAGAGGCTAAGGACGTTATCGTTGCAATCACCGACGCTCACAAGGGTGCTGCCCGTGCAGCCGCAACTAAGGAAGGCTACAAGACATTCGTTATTCCTGACAACGTAGGCGGTCGCTTCTCTGTACTCACACCGGTTGGCTTGCTGCCTATCGCTGTTGCCGGATTCGACATCAAGGCACTCGTTAGTGGTGCTGCCGACATGGAGAAGGCTACTGGCAAGGACGTTCCGTTCGACCAGAATCCTGCTGCTATCTACGCTGCCGTGCGCAACGCTCTCTATGCAGAATCAGGCAAGAAGATTGAGATTCTTGTCAACTATCAGCCCAAACTCCACTACATGAGCGAGTGGTGGAAGCAGCTCTACGGTGAGTCAGAGGGTAAGGACGGCAAGGGTATCTTCCCTGCTTCTTGCGACTTCACTACCGATCTCCACTCTATGGGTCAGTGGATTCAGGAAGGCGAGCGCACTATCTTCGAGACAGTTATCAGCATCGAGACTCCTGAGCACACCTTATTCTTCCCACACGACGAAGAGAACCTCGACGGACTCAACTTCCTTGAGGGCAAGCGTGTTGACGAAGTTAACAAGATGGCAGAGCTTGGCACACGTCTGGCTCACGTAGACGGCGGTGTTCCTAACATCCGTCTCTCTGTACCACAGCTCAACGAATACTACCTCGGACAGATCATCTACTTCTTCGAGATTGCTTGCGGCATCAGCGGCAACATTCTCAGCGTCAACCCATTCAACCAGCCTGGTGTTGAAGCATACAAGAAGAACATGTTTGCTCTGCTCAACAAGCCTGGTTATGAGGCTGAAAGCAAGGCTATCCAGGAGCGTCTTGCTGAAGAGAAATAAGCAATATAATCAATAATGAAAAACGGACTGTGAAGAATGTAGCAGTCCGTTTTTTTAGTGAAAAGGGAAAAGTGAAAAGGTAAAAATCCGATAGCTTTTAAGTGAAAATCCCTACCCTGCCCTTATTCCGCATAGGAAATAAGGCAAAAACAAAAGAATATAACCATTTAATATATGATTAAAGAAGCAATCCAACACTACAAACAGTCGCACGGATACAGCCAATTTTCGCCCCGCTGCGTGCTGTTCGACATGGACGGTGTGCTCTACAACTCTATGCCAAACCACGCTGTGGCATGGCATGAAGCAATGAAGCAGTTTGGCATCCACTTCACTGCCGACGACTCATACGCTACAGAGGGAGCTCGTGGAGTTGATACCATACGCAAATATGTGCTCGAGCAGCAAGGCAAAGAGATTTCGAGCGAAGAAGCCCAGCGCATGTACGACGTAAAGACGGAGATATTCCATCATATGCCGATAGCCGAAATATTCCCCGGAGTTATCGACATCATGCAAAAGATAAAGTCGGCAGGAATGACTATTGGTGTAGTGACGGGTAGCGGTCAGCGTCCGCTCATCAAGCGTCTGCTCAACGACTTCGACGGATTTCTTACCGAAGACCACATCGTTACGGCCTACGACGTAGAGCGCGGCAAACCCAATCCCGACCCATACCTGATGGGACTGCGCAAGACAGGCAACAACAATCCGTGGCAAGGCATCGTAGTTGAGAACGCACCGTTGGGAGTTCGTGCCGGTTCGGCAGCCAATTGCTTCACCATCGGTATTAATAGCGGCCCCCTGCCCGACTCTGCCCTCGTAGACAATGGAGCCGACATAGTGCTGCAACAGATGACAGATCTGTGCAATATGTGGGATGAAATCTTGCAGAACATAGACAGATAGCTTATCACTTTTTACTATAAAAACTCCCTAAATTAATATTTTGCCTAACGCAAAATGTTAATTTAGGTCTCTAAGTGCATTATTTTTTGTATCTTTGCAGTCCAAAACTATCTAAGGTTGTATCTAAATCTTCTAGGTAGTATTTGATTTCACCACAATATAGAGTGCTTGTCAAACCTCTTAAAAAACAAGAAATGCAAACAAACAAGAAACAGGTGAGCGTGCTGTTTATGCTTTTCAGCGTGCTCTTTTGCGTTTGTCTGATTACGGCAAACGTGCTCGAGACAAAGCAACTTTCAATGGGACTGTTCAGCATAACCGGCGGACTGATAGTGTTCCCAATCTCTTACATCATCAACGACTGCGTATGCGAAGTGTGGGGATACGGCAAGGCACGCCTGCTGATATGGCTCGGTTTCGCCATGAACTTCATCTTCGTAGCGTTCGGTGCGCTTTGCGACGCTCTGCCAGCAGCCCCTTACTGGCACAACGACGAAGGTTTTCATGCCATATTCGGTCTGGCTCCGCGCATAGCCATGGCTTCGTTCCTGGCTTTCCTCGTAGGTTCGTTCGTCAACGCCTACGTCATGAGCCGCATGAAGATACAGTCAGGCGGACGCAACTTCTCCGCACGTGCCATCATGAGTACGGTCTACGGCGAGGCAGCCGACTCAATCATCTTCTTCCCATTGGCACTTGGTGGCGTGGTACCTTTAAAGGAGTTGCCCGTTCTCATCGTGTCGCAAGTGATACTGAAAACGCTCTACGAGATACTGGTATTGCCCGTAACCATACATGTAGTAAAGGCTGCTAAGCGTCATGAAGGCGAAGATGCATACGACAACGGCATCAACTACAGCATCTGGAAAGTATTCAGCCTGTAGCAGACATTTCATCTCACAATATTATATATAACTCATCCGACATTCTGAGTAATTCAAACCATTGCGTTGTATTCCAAGAATGTCGGATGAGTTTTTTATTGCCATTAGTGTTAATTAACGTTTATGGGGGGGTAAAAGAAATATTATGTATATTTTTGCAAACGAAAATTATACCAATAAACTATTTATTGACATTAAATTATTTCTATCATAAACTAATCAAAACAACCAAAGTATGGCAAAGAATCTAAAAGTAGGTATGCTTGTTTGCGCCTCACTGTTGGCGGCAAATGCAGCATACGCTGACAATTCTGCTACACAGGAAAGTTTGCGCATTGAGCAGCAAACCAGCAAAATCAAAGGAACCATTGTCGACAGCAAAACCGGTGAACCAATCATCGGTGCCAGCGTCAAAGTGAAGGGCACAAAACTCGCCACAATCACCGACATTGACGGCAACTTCGAACTGAACGCTCCCGAAGGAGCTCAACTACAGGTGTCGTATGTAGGCTACAAGAACGAGGAGTTTGAGGCTCGCAACGGCATGAAGATTGAAATCCATGAAGACTCAGAGTCGCTGGAAGAAATCGTAGTTGTGGGCTACGGCACACAGAAGAAGGAGAGCCTCACCGGCGCTATGGCAAATATCAAGGCCGACAAACTGAAAGACGTTACTTCTGCTACAGTTGAGAATATGCTCAACGGTAAGGTTTCGGGCGTATATGTAGCACCAGGTTCAGGACGTCCTGGTTCAACGGGTGCTATCGTAATCCGTGGTCAGACTTCTATCAACGGTGCAACAGCTCCATTGTGGGTTGTTGACGGTGTAATCGTGGGCAACTCTGCCGGCGACCTCAACCCTGACGATATCGAATCAATGACAGTACTCAAGGACGCTGCCTCTACCGCTATCTACGGTTCGGAGGGTGCCAACGGTGTTGTTGTTGTCACCACAAAGCAGGCTCGTCACGAGAAGATGACCATCACACTTTCTGCCAAGGCAGGTGCAAGTACACTCAGCCGTGGCAATATGGAGATGATGGACGGTGCCGAGTTCTACGACTATTATAAGTCGTTCCAGAATGTAGAGGCTGTGAACTTCCCACGCTGGAACGAAGACTTGCGCAACTCTAACTTCGACTGGTTCAAACTTGCCAAGAAGACTGGTTCTACTCAAGACTATAACGTGACCCTTAATGGCGGTAACGAGAAGATGCAGTCGATGTTCACCATGGGCTACTTCAAGGAAGAAGGTGCTGTGAAGGGCTACGACCTCAGCCGCTACAGCACACGTATCAAGGTGGTATACAAGCCTTACGAGTGGCTTACCATCAAGCCTAACCTCAGAGGATCGCGTACTACAGATACCGACCGTCAGTACAGTGTAGGCGCTATGTACTCTATGTTGCCATGGGATAATCCGTTTGATGAGAATGGCAATCCTGTACCAAACCAATACGAGGGATGGGTTAACTCTAAGGGTTCAAACTATCTCTATGACCTCTCGAAAGGCAACTACGGCTCAAGCTGCTCATACGACCTTGCAGGTGGATTCGACTTTGACATAAAGATTATGCCATGGCTCACATTCTCATCTGTAAACAACTACAGCTACTACAACAGCCAGTCGCATGGCTATACCGACCCGAAGTCGGTAGGTGGTGAAGGTGTTGACGGACGTATCACAGAATATAACTACAACACAACACGTCGCTATACCAACCAGTTGCTGCGCTTCCAGAAGTCATGGGGCAAGCACAACGTAAACGGTCTGTTGGCTTACGAATTCAACGACTGGGAAATGAAGTTTACCGACGTTTACGCTACTGGTTTTCTTTCAGGTTTTGAGGACTTCACAACAACATCAAAGCCCGAAAAGGCCAACGGTTATCGTCAGGCATGGGCTAAGCAGTCGTACTTCACACAGTGGCGTTATAATTATGACAACCGCTACTTCGGTGAGGTTTCTCTGCGTCGTGATGGTCGCTCTAACTTCGGTTCGAACAACCGCTATGGCAACTTCTTCTCATTCAGCGGTGCATGGAACATGAACAACGAGAGCTGGTTTAAGGCTCAATGGGTAGACATGCTCAAGCTGCGTGCATCATTTGGTTCGGTAGGCAACGTTCCGACATCACTCTATCCGTCGTATTCGCTCTACTCTGTAGGCGCTTCATACAACGAACAGTCGGGCGCACTCATCTCGCAGATTGGCAACAAGGACCTCACATGGGAGAAGACATTCACAACGGGTGTCGGCGTAGATGCTGCTTTCTTCCAGAATCGCCTTACAGCCACTCTCGACTTCTACGTTAAGAACACAAGCAACATTCTCTATCAGGTGCCTGTAACTGGTCTTGTAGGTGTGACATCTATCTGGAAGAACATCGGCAAGATGCGCAACACAGGTGTTGAGCTTACCATCGGTGGCGACATCATCCGCACAAAGGACCTCACATGGAACGTTACTGCTAACATCTCACACAACAGCAACGAACTGCGCGACCTCTACAAGCAGCGCGATGCCAACGGCAACTATGTTGTTAAGCCAGTGATTGTCAGTGACGGTACAACCATTGCTGGTACAGCACAGCGCATTCTTGAGATTGGCGAGCCAGTAGATACATATTACATGAAGGAATGGGCTGGCGTTAATCCTGAAGACGGAAAGCCACAGTGGTACACTAACGATGCCGACGGCAACAAGGTGATTACCGACAGTTACTCTAAGGCTTCTTACTACAAGTGCGGCAAGTCGTCGCCCGACGTTTACGGCAGCTTCAGCACATCGGTATTCTATAAGAACTTCGACCTTCAAGCCAACTTCGGCTACTCGCTCGGCGGACAAATCTATAGCTACTTCCGTCAGGAGTACGACTCGGACGGTGCATACGCAGGCGACCGCAACCAGATGAAACTACAGAAAGGTTGGTCACGCTGGCAGAAGCCTGGCGACAAGGCTACCCATCCGCGCGCAATGTACAACAACCAGGACAAGGGCAACCTCGCCTCTTCACGTTATCTCGAAAGCTCAGACTATCTGAAGCTTCGCTCGCTGACACTGGGCTACAACTTCAATCTCAAGAAGTATGGCATCCAGACACTGCGCCTCTCTGTATCAGGCGAAAACCTCTTCTGCATCACCGACTACTCGGGTGTTGATCCTGAGCTTCCTGCCGACAGCAACGACAAGGGCGTGCTCAGCGTTACAAGCACTGGCGGTGTATCAGTATACCCAGCCGTACGCAAGTTTATGTTCGGTGTTAACTTAACTTTCTAAAAACCAGACTACAATGAAAATGAAAAAAAGTATATTGGCTCTCATGCTCGGAGCGACATTATTCGGTTCGTGCGACATAGAGCGTTTTCCGACCTACAACATGTCGGACGAACAGATAAAGAACGATCCGGCAGGCAATCTCGACGCATTGCTCAACGGTATGTACGCGCAGCTCAAGTCGTGGTCTGACCCAATGCATCGTTGCGGTGAATACGCTGGCGACAACATGGTGATTCGTGGCTCGTCAACCGATGCCTTCTTCGAATTCATCAGCTACTCGCGTACACCTAACAACTATCGTCTGCAGAGCTTCTGGGACTCTGGCTACAAGGCCATTGCACAGGCTTCAAACATTATACAGATGGTGTCTGAAGGTCAAGGAGCAGAAGTAGACAACGCTCTCGGCGAGTGCTACTATGTACGTGGTATGATGTACTTCTACCTCTGCCGTGCCTACGGCCGTCCATACTACCAGGCTCCATCTAAAAACCTCGGTGTGCCTCTCGTAAACGGTACACCCGACAACATTCTCGACCTTCAGCTCAGCGACCGTGCTACTGTAGAGAACACTTACAAGCAGGCTATTGACGACCTTAAGAAGGCAGAGCAGCTGCTCTCTGTAAACCGTGGTCCGGCTTACGCTTCTAAGGCTGCCGCACAGGCTATGCTCTCACGCGTTTACCTCTATATGAGCGGTACATATGAGAATCCTAACCGTGAGTATGCTCAGCTTGCTAAGGAATATTCTGATAAGGTTATAGGCAACTCCGACTACGAATTGCTTCCACGTGAGGACTTCATGCTCTACAATACTCTGCGTCCTGAGGACAACAAGGAGTCTATCTTCGTTGTTAAGCGTGTAGCTTCAGAGTTCTCTGGATGGGACCACTACTATGGTATCGGCGGTATGTACTCTAACATCGGCGGTATGGGCTGGGGCGAGATGTACGCCAGCCAGAAGTATATCGACCTGCTCAATGAGACCGGACGTAACGATTGGCGTCCTGCATCTAAGAAGATTGTAGACGCTCGAGCCAACTTCATCGAGCCTACTTACACTGCCGACAACAAAGAGGTGTTCCGTTTCATCTATGTAGGAAACGACAACAACAAGCATTATGCTCAGTTTGACACAAAGCACACTGGCAACAAGATTACTTGTGTTGACAAAGAAGGCACGTCATACGACCTTACAGTGGTTGACGCTACAGCACAGTACTATACCATCAACTACGGTGGCAAGACCTATCAGGGTATGCTCGACAACTACATCACAGTAAACCGTGAGTATCCACAGTTCTACATCGTGAAGTGTTCGCGCGAGGGCGAGGACTCTCAACTCCACTCTCCTGTCATCAGCCGTTTGGGCGAGATCTATCTCAACCGTGCTGAGGCTCTTGCCAAGCTTGGCAACTATGCCGATGCCGAGAAAGACCTCAACAAGATTCGTGGACGTGCCATCGTTGGTGGCGAATATCCAGAAGGCACACTGAACGCTGAAAATGCATTCACCCTGATTGACAAGGAGCGCCAGCTCGAATTGGCTTATCAGGCAGAGCGCAGCTACGACGTATTCCGCAACGGTCATGCTTTGACACGCGACTATCCAGGTCCTCACAACCAGCATGAGGTGGTTAAGGCTTCCGACTATCGTGTGACATACTACATCCCGCAGAACGCTATCAACGCTTATCCGGGCACACTCACTCAGAATCCTACTGACGACAGTGGCGTAATCATACAGTAAACCAAACACGTAATGGAAACATACGTTGTTTGCTAAAACAATAAAAAAACAACATAAATCATGGCTGAAACTTCTCACGAGGTTTCAGCCATTTTTTGTATATACTTGAACAAAAAAGTAATACGTATTCAATGGCAAAGTAATACGTATTCGTTGGCAAAGTAATACGTATTCGTTGGCAAAGTAATACGTATTCGTTGGCAAAGTAATACGTATTCATTGGCAAACGAATACGTATTCATTTTTGAGGTTAATTGACAAGAAAAATTCGTAAGGCAAGATATTCGTCAATATCCATAAATTTCTGTATCTTTGCACCAAACAAAATCAATTATAGAAATGGCAGCAAATAATGAAAACCGACGCGACGAGGGTCTGCAGGCTCTCGGCGCAAAAACCAAATATCGTGACGACTACGCACCCGAAGTTCTCGAATCGTTCGTCAACAAGCATCAGGGTAATGACTATTGGGTAAGATTCAACTGTCCCGAATTCACATCATTGTGCCCTATCACCGGACAGCCAGACTTTGCCGAGATACGCATCAGCTATGTGCCCGACGTTCGAATGGTGGAGAGCAAGAGTCTGAAGCTTTATCTGTTCAGCTTCCGCAACCACGGCGACTTCCATGAGGACTGTGTCAACATCATCATGAAAGACCTCATAAAGCTGATGGACCCGAAATACATCGAAGTGACTGGCATTTTCACTCCGCGCGGAGGCATCAGCATCTGGCCGTACGCCAACTATGGCAAACCCGGAACAAAATGGGAGAAACTGGCAGAAGAGCGTTTTGCCAAGCACGACATTTAAGATAACAACGACTTAAAACACACAAATGGAAAATAAGAAGACATACACTTACGACGAAGCCTACAAGGCTTCACTCGAATACTTTGACGGTGACGAACTGGCAGCACGCGTGTGGGTGAGCAAGTATGCCATGAAGGACAGCTTCGGCAACATCTACGAGCAATCGCCCGAAGACATGCACTGGCGACTGGCACGCGAAATAGCACGCATCGAAAACAAATATCCCAACCCGATGAGCGAGCGTGAGGTGTTCGACCTGCTCGACCACTTCCGCTACATCATTCCTGCCGGCAGTCCGATGACTGGCATCGGCAACGACCACCAGATTGCTTCGCTCAGCAACTGCTTCGTTATCGGCATCGAAGGCGACGGCGACTCATACGGAGCCATTATGCGTCTGGATGAAGAGCAGGTGCAGCTGATGAAGCGCCGTGGCGGAGTAGGCCACGACCTCTCGCAGATTCGCCCTAAGGGTTCGCCCGTTGCCAATTCGGCTCTTACCTCTACCGGACTCGTGCCGTTTATGGAGCGATACAGCAACTCTACACGCGAAGTGGCACAGGACGGTCGTCGTGGTGCGCTGATGTTGTCTGTCAGCATCAAGCACCCGGACAGTGAGGCTTTCATCGATGCCAAGATGACTGAGGGAAAGGTTACCGGTGCCAACGTGAGCGTAAAGATTGACGACGAGTTCATGCAAGCAGCTGTCGATGACAAGCCCTACACACAGCAGTTCCCGATAGATTCAGACAATCCTATCGTGAAGAAGGACATCTCAGCCAAGCAGCTTTGGGAGAAAATTGTACACAATGCCTGGAAGAGCGCCGAGCCCGGTGTGCTGTTCTGGGACACCATTCTGCGCGAGAGTATTCCCGATTGCTATGCCGACCTCGGATTCCAAACCGTCAGCACCAACCCTTGCGGAGAGATTCCACTCTGCCCATACGACTCGTGCCGACTGCTTGCCATCAACCTCTACGCATACATAAAGAATCCGTTTACACCCGAGGCAAGCTTCGACTTCGACCTCTTCAAGGAGCACGTGGCTAAGGCACAGCGCATCATGGACGACATTGTCGACCTTGAACTTGAGAAGATCGACCTCATAATGGATAAGATCAGCCACGACCCGCAATGCGATGACATAAAGCACGCCGAATATCATTTGTGGGAGAAGATTAAGGACAAGAGTTCGAAGGGACGTCGTACGGGTGTGGGCATTACAGCCGAAGGCGACATGCTTGCAGCCATGGGACTGCGTTACGGCACCGAAGAGGCTACAGCATTCAGCGTCGACGTTCATCGAACATTGGCTCTGACAGCCTACGCATCGTCAGTAAAGATGGCTCAGGAGCGCGGAGCTTTCGCCATATTCGATGCCGAACGCGAGAAGAACAATCCCTTCCTGCTGCGCATAAAGGAGGCCGACCCTCAGCTCTACAGCGACATAATGACCTACGGACGTCGCAACATTGCATGTCTCACCATAGCTCCTACCGGCACAACATCGCTCATGACGCAGACCACAAGTGGCATCGAACCGGTATTCATGCCCGTATACAAGCGTCGCCGTAAGGTAAATCCCAACGATGCCGACGCACATGTTGACTTCGTAGACGAAGTGGGCGACTCGTTTGAGGAATACATCGTCTACCACAAGAAGTTCCTCGAATGGATGCGCATCAACGGTATTGACACCGAGAAGCGCTACACCCAGGAAGAGATTGACGAGCTTGTAGCACGCTCACCTTATTATAAAGCCACAGCCAACGATGTCGACTGGCTCATGAAGGTGCGCATGCAGGGAGCCATACAGAAATGGGTGGACCACTCTATCAGCGTAACTGTCAACCTGCCAAACAACGTCGACGAAGCTTTGGTCAACCGTCTGTATGTAGAGGCATGGCGCTCGGGATGCAAGGGATGCACCATCTATCGCGACGGCTCACGTTCGGGCGTGATGATAGCAGTAAGCAAGAAGGACAAGAAGAAGAAGAGTGCCGCACAACCTGCCAACGACAAGGTGACAGCTCTTGCCAATGTGCTTGCCGTAACGGAGACACGTCCGCGCGAACTGGAGTGCGACGTGGTGCGCTTCCAGAACAACCGCGAGAAGTGGGTGGCATTTGTCGGACTGCTCGACGGCTATCCTTACGAGATATTCACGGGTCTGCAGGACGACGAGGAGGGTATAGCTCTGCCCAAGACCGTCACCAAGGGACGCATCATTAAGCAGGTCAACGCAGACGGAACCAAGCGTTACGACTTCCAGTTTGAAAACAAGCGTGGTTACAAGACCACCGTCGAGGGACTCTCAGAGAAGTTCAACCCCGAATACTGGAACTACGCCAAACTCATCTCGGGCGTATTGCGCTATCGTATGCCTATCGACCACGTGATAAAACTTGTAGCATCGCTGCAGCTCAACGACCAGAGCATCAACACATGGAAGAACGGTGTGGAGCGAGCCTTGAAGAAATACATAGCCGACGGCACCGCTGCCAAGGGTCAGGTTTGTCCCGTATGCGGACAGGAAACGCTCGTTTATCAGGAGGGTTGCCTCATCTGCAAGAACTGCGGAGCCTCGCGCTGCGGATAACACAAAAAGGGACTGCTTGCAAAAGTAGTCCTTTTGCACTCCAAATGTAGTCCTTTTGCTCTCCAAAAGGGGTCCTTTTACAACGCAAAAGGGGTCCTTTTGCAATGCAAAAGGACTACATTTTTTTTGTAACCATATTTATGTAGCTAAAAACAAAGGCAAAAGTATATGAAAACGCTAACAGAATCGTACGTTCACATCGACGGAATACGCCTGCACGCACGTCACGGAGTGCTTCCACAGGAGCAGCTCACGGGCAACGACTATATAATAAATGTACGCGTAGGCTACGACATTTCGCGCGCTATGCAAACCGACGACGTAGCCGATACGCTCAACTACGCCGAGGTTTACAACATCATAAAGGAGGAGATGAGCACTCCATCCAAACTCATAGAACACGTGGCTGGCCGCATAGCCAACCGACTTATGGACAGCTACTCCCAAATTAGCTCGGTAATGCTACGCATAACCAAATGTAATCCGCCAATGGAGGCAGACTGCAACGGCGCTGGCGTGGAAATACTCGTAAAGAGAACAGAATAGAAAATAAAAAGAGGGTGTGTCAAAACTCCCTGATTCTTAAAAAATCACAAAGAGGGTGTGTCAAAACTCCCTGATTCTTAAAAAATCACAAAGCCCTGACTTTCACAAGCCAGGGCTTTGCTATGTCT
>URDM01000015.1 GCA_900546575.1 uncultured Prevotella sp. | reverse complement strand
TTTTAAAGCAAGCGGGTACACCCCGAACCGAACTTTAATTAGCAAGATTTTCAAAGATCTCTCGTGCTTACAGCGTACAGCTGCTTAGCACATTATTGAATTATTAACTAGGGTGTCCAGTTCCATGTTCTCGTTTTTGATTATGTTTTAGCAACTTAGCACACTGTAAATCAGTAAATTAAGCACAAAATATAAGACAAATTTAACTATCAAAAAGTCTGATGTAGATTCGCACAAGATTATAGTTTATTTAGCGAATGATTATCAATGACTTAGATGGTTATTACATTGTTTTTGATACTAAAAACTGGAACACAGAACTGGACACCCTAATTATTAACGAACTATTGTAATGTGACATCGCAAAAAATATATGACTCAGGCTATGAGGCAGTTGCCAATTTTTCTAAGGGCATCGCTCATGTTCGCCCAGTTGGTATGAAAATAGAAAATTCAGAGGTAAATCGTTCTCAATTATTTGCCCCTAATACCAATCATAAGGATATAGCTTCTGTCAATCCTGAGGGACGGAGAGAGTGTTTTGGCTATTTGGTGAATACTAATGATGTGGTGCTGTTTGATTTACCGGTGTCTACTACCTATGTAGAACTCGTTATGGAACAGCTCAAAAAACGAGGAAACCGTAAGTTAACTGAGGCTGAGAAGAAAAATATCCTCTTGGATATAACTAAGGAAAATCGTAGTTATGATTTAAATTCAGTTTTGGATGAGGATGAGTGGAATTATTAAAATGTAGGAGATTATGAAAAAGATAATATTGACACTTATGATGAGTGCTGCCGTCATGGCTTCTTACGCCCAGGCGGATCATGAAGATGTGATGAACTATCGTCGCAGTTCTTTATATTCTTTGATGGTGAATCATACAGACCAACAGTTTGCTAACGAGATAAAGGAGGCTTTCTTACAGATTCCTGTTCCGGATAAGTTTAATAATCATGACCTTAGTGTAAAGGTGCTTAATCTTGATAAAAAGCTTGATGGCGCAAAGAGTGATAAGGAAAATCCTGTGATAACGAAATTCCTGAAAGACAATAATGTTGCAAGTCGCTTGGTGGGACGCTGGTTCAATAGGGATATCTATACTGGTGCTTGTGATATGGAGTTGGTAAAGGAACGCGGACTTTATAATGCAACAGAGTTTGACCGCCAGTTGGCTAAGCATTCTGCTCGTGGAATGGCGTTGTTACAAGATGCAGGTGAAGACTTAATTGGTAATACCTTTGTGGTTGTTAATGACATTCGATATATAGACAAGAGTAAGGGCTCTAAGACGGTAGGTTCTATCTTCAAGGTATTGGGACAGGTTGCCGCAGCATATACTGGTGTTGACAGTTATAAGGACTTGGGTGATAATCTAGGTGATATTGCTGAGAGTTTAAAGGGGTTCTCTGTCCGAATCAATACGTTCCTTTATCGTCTGGATTGGAATCAGGACCAGGCTAATTTGTTTTATCAGGAGCAATATGGCGTAGGGGCTGATGCTGCAAAAAAGCAAAACTTTGAAAAGGCGCGTCCTAATTATCATTTGAAATATGTAGGTAAGGTAGAAAGCCAGGGTGGTACTACCTCTTTCCTTGGTATCAAGGAGGATGAGCCAATTATGATGGTAAGAAAAGCTTGCCAGCGTGCCATTGATGAGAATGTGGTGGATTTGCAACGTAGTTATGAGGAATTTAGAACCAAGACTCCACTTTTGACAGCAGAACCTCTTACTGCTTATATTGGTAAAAAGGAAGGCGTAACAGCTAAGTCGAGATACGAAGTCCTTGAAGTTGTATTGTTGGAAAATGGTTCTCATAAATATAAAAAGGTGGGAGAAATTCAGCCTATAGAGGGGCAAATTTGGGACAACCGATTTATGGCTACAGAGGAAGGTGCAGTAGGCAGTAACTTGAACTATACTACGTTCCGTGCCATCAGCGGTAAAAACTTTGCGAAAGGAATGTTGATAAGGGAAATTACGAATAAATAAATTATTTGGAAAATGAAAAGAATTTTGAGCTTGTTATGCCTAATGCTAATGTTGTCTCTTGTTGCATTTGCAAAGGGTAATGAGATGCCTCAGTATGATATAACTGGGGCTGGATCTGGCAATGAAGGCATGCTGTTGGTTAAGGTCTTCGTATATTCCAAGAAGGTGACTGATCAGGACTTGAAGCGTGCTGCTGTTCATGGTGTTGTTTTTCGAGGATGTTCTGGAAATAATAGTGGTGCTAAACAACCAGCGATGGCACCAGCAGAATCTGAAGCAAGCCATTCCGAATTTTGTAATGGATTCTTTGCTGCGCAGGGTGAATGTCAAAATTATGCTAGTATCATAGCTGGTTCTTATGAGCGTGTGAAGACATCCAAGGGAGTAAAGAGTGGCGCTATTGTTCAGGTAGACAAGAAGGCATTGCGCAAGGCTTTGGAAAAGGCTGGTGTAGTACGTTCTCTGTCTGCAGGTTTTTAACTTCTAATAAATATTGATGAATATGAGAATTATCAGTTTTATATTATTTGTATTGTTAGCATTGCCTTCTTTTGGTCAGTATCGTGATGTACGTATGCCAGAACAGCCTAAGGGCTCAAATTATCGTGATTATACTTCACAAGAACAGGGCTTTTGGTGTGCCGTAGAGACAGAAGGTGGTAGTAGCATCATGGAGCATAAAACTAATATGCAATATGTGAACCTAACCTTTACTGGTGGTTATCGCATAAACGAGTTTTTGCGCTTAGGTGTAGGTTTTGGAGGCAGGATGTATGTTAATAATGCTAGTGTGAGAAATACCAATAGCAAGTTTGGAATACCAATCTTTGCCAATGTCCGTGGTAATTTCATATCAGCTCAGGATAGGGATGGCGTTCCTTTTTGGTCGCTCAATGTTGGTGGTATCACCAAAGAAGGTGCTTTCTTTAGCCCTACCATAGGTTATAGCTTTGGTGGACTTCGCAATAACTTTCAGGTTGGTGTTGCTTATACTTTGTCAAATCTCAAGGATAATGCCGGTGTAAAGCAAAACTATAACTATTTTGGCTTGAAACTTGGCTATGAATTTTAAATATTACGATTATGAAGAAAGTTATTTTGTGTATGCTGATGGTCTTTGCGACCTCAGTTTCTGTCATGGCGCAGAAGCAGGCGATCTACGACCGTTCTTCAATCAAGTGTATGGGGGTAGAATTGGATGGCTCCCAGACATTGAGAGTACTGGGCTATGGTCGTAATCGTTCTGATGCCAAGGAACAAGCCATGAAGAATGCCGTTTGGGCTGTAGTCTTTGATGGTATCCGTGAGGGAGTATCGGGATGCAATATGCGTCCGTTGGTGACAGAAGTGAATGCTCGTGAGCGATATGAGGACTATTTCAATGTGTTTTTTGCAGATGGAGGAGAGTATAAAAAATATGTTACTCTTAGAGATACCAAAAAACGTTCTGCTAATAAAAGCAAGGATAAGGTAGGCTATTCGTATGAGATGACCATTAGAGTGCTTCGCTCACAGCTCAAGGCGCGTTTAAAGGCTGATAATGTAATAGATAAAGATCACTTATAAAAAGAAAATATTATGAAGATAAGAAAAATGCTGATGATAGCCCTGCTGTTTTTTTCTTCTGTTGCTGTTTTTGGACAGGCGAAGAAACCTACCCTCATGGTAATGCCAAGTGATGCATGGTGTAACGAGCATGGGTATATGCAGACTTATGACAACCAGGGAACTCAGGAAAAAGTACCAGATTATAAGGCTGCTGTTTCTACGGATAAACAGTTGAATGCTGTTATTTCGAAAATCAACAATCTGATGGCTGATAGGGGATTTCCATTGAAAGATTTGCAGCAAACTTTGAAAACCCTCAATAATGATGCTGCTGAGGATGTGCTCTTGACCAGCAAGGCTGGAAATTCTGTGGCAGAGAGCCCTTTGGATAGGTTGCGCCGTCGTGCCAAACCGGACATCATCATGGAAATAGATTGGACGGAGAATAAGATGGGACCAAAAAGTTCTATTACATATAATCTTCGTGCCTTGGATGCTTATTCTGACAAACAAGTTGCTGGTGCTGAGGGTACGGGCAAGGGATCTTTTTCTGCCGAACTTCCAGTCTTACTAGAAGAGGCAGTACAAGATCACATGGATGAATTTTGCGAGCGTTTGCAATCTCATTTTGAGGATATGATGCAGAATGGTAGAGAAATATCTCTTGTAATGAAAGTATTTGATAATGGCTCCGGCTTGGATTTCGAGAAAGAATATGGTGACTATGAACTCAATGAAGTTATCGATAATTGGCTTAGCGACAATTGTGTGAATCATCGTTTCAATAAGTCCGACGGAACAGAAACTACGCTTATTTACGACCAGGTGAGAATACCTTTGTATAAGGAGAATGGACAAGCTATGGATACCTATTCGTTTGCTCGCAATATGGCCCGTTTTTTCAAGGCTGCTCCTTATAATATTCCAATCAAGACCGTAAATAAGGGCCTTGGTAAGTGTGAGTTGATATTTGGTGAAAAATAAAGGTTACAGGCAATGAGAAAGAATATATATAAGTGTTTGCTGACATCGACTTTGCTCTTGTCGGCGCAGGGGATGTTGGCGCAAGATTGCAATATCCCGATGTCGGTGATTGTGGATGAGGGCTTTGCTCATGTTACCGCCGAGAGTGCTTCTGTTTTGCAGACACAGTTGGAACGTCTTATCACCCAGTCGAAATTGGATGTGGGATGGAAAAATGCAAACTTTGCCATTACGGCAAAGTTTGATCAGTTGGACAGATATATTGTAAGTAGTGCGCCTACCCAGATAGCCAATGTATTTGGGGTTACATTGTATCTTGTGGATGTTTACAACCAAAAGCTTTTTGCTTCTGTATATGTTGAGGTAAAGGGCGTGGGCTCTAATGAAACAAAGGCTTCGCTGAATGCGATACGTCAGTTGAATGCAGGGAATGGAAAAATCAATACTTTCCTTTCTGGTGCAAAGAAAAAGATTATAAGCTATTATGATTCGCAACTACCTTCTCTAATTAAGGAAGCACGTTCCAAGGCTTCCTTCAAAAATTATGAGGAGGCTCTTGCCATGTTGGCGGTGGTTCCTACCTGCTGCAATGGCTATGATTCTGCAATGAAGGAGGCTATGAGAATCTATGTTCTTTATCGGGATACCTATTTCTTGGCTCGGTTGAATGAGGCTAAGGCTCTTTGGAGTTCCAATCCTACTCAGGCTGGTAGCGTACCTGTGGTGGCAATCTTGTCTTCGGTCGATCCTGATGCCAAATGCTATAAAGAAGTGATGGCACTTCTGTCGCAGGTTGCTAAAGTCGTAAAGACCGATGTGGATTATGAGACAAAGAAGAAGTATGAGGATGCTGTTGAACTAGAAAAACTACGCATCCAAACTATTGGGGAAATCGGTAAGGCGTATGCTGCAAATAGACCTATGAACCTTATATTTTTAGGACATGGCGGTGCTATCGCCACTCAGTCTCCAGTAGCAGTTCCATAATTAGATTTGATACTTGATATTTTAATAATTGAATGATATTCGACCACAAAATACTTTTATGTGTTTTGTGGTCGAACTTGTTCCGCATTTGCAAAACGGAGCGGGCATGAGAGCGCCACCATCGTCATGGTAACGCATAATGAGCATGATGCCAAGATAGCCCATCGCACCATCCGGTTGTTTGATGGACAGATAGTGGATGAGTAAAATCTTGTCTTATGGGAGTAAAGGTACCATATATATAGGTAGGCAGAGCACATTGCCATCTTTTTTCAAGTCCTTGGTGTAAACTAAGTATTTGTGCCCTGTTCTAGAACTGTATTTCTCGGAAAACTGATCGAGTGAAGCATGAGACTTATAGCCAGAAGACTTTACTTCTATAGGACTTATCTTGCTCCCATCTGCCTGCAAAAAATCGATTTCGTAATATCCTTTGCCGTCATGCTTGGGTATGGTATGGTAATACAAGTCTTTGCCGGAAGTTCTGAGCATTTGAGCCACTACATTCTCATAGATGTACCCTAGATTGGTGTCTAATTTGTCGCTCAGCAATTTGTTGTAGATGATATTGTCTGTGAATTTCTTAGACTTATAAGCCAATGTGACGAAGAGTCCCGTATCTGAAGTATACATCTTATATCGTTGCAAATCTTTTGTAAGGGCTAAGTCAACATTGGGGTCGTTGGAGTGGTAGGCTATGTTTGCCACTCTGGATTCTTCCATCAGTTGGACAATGTCGATTATCCTGTCTTGCTTTTCTCCAGGGATGACAGTCGAGATAGTATATCGTGAGGCATTCTTGCTCAGTTGTGAAGGTATGGCGTCGAACATAGCGGTTGCTTTGCCCGACGTATCTATTTTTCTGAGGTCTTCTTCGTAAAGGGCGATGATGTCCCGCTTCACGGTGTCTACTGCGCTAAGGTCGTTGGTTTTGATGTATTTGTCTACGGCTTGTGGCATTCCACCGACCAGCATATATAGTCTGAAGTCTCTCATCAGTTTACGGTGGGTTGCTTCGCCGAGAGGTTGCTTTTGCTCAAGTACAGTTTTTAGCAGAGTAAATGTTACGTTGTCGCCCATAGCCCATCTGAACTCTTCGAAGTCCATAGGGTGCATAGTGATTCGTGTCTCCTCGCTAGGAATGATAATGTTTTGTACATTCTTGCGGATGGAGATGAGTGAGCCAGTCTCTATATAGTCGTATCGATGGTCTTTTACTAGATGCTTGATGGCTTGTCGTGCCTTAGGATTATTTTGCACTTCATCAAAAATGATGAGAGATTTTCGCTCCTTCAAACTGACGTTGTAGTTTAGCTGTAAACGCAGAAATATGTAGTTAAGGTCAGAAAGGTCATTGAACAGGTTGTTGATTTCGGTAGCTGTTTTCGAGAAATCCACCAATATATACGAAGAGTATTCGTTTTTTGCGAATTCTTCTACAATGGTGGACTTGCCGATTCGTCTCGCTCCTTCTATTAAGAGGGCGGTTTCTCCCTGTCGCTCTTCTTTCCATTTGAGCATCTCTTGGTATATTTTCCTTTTGAATATATTTGTTTGTTCCATATTTTACTTGTAATTAATGATTTACGTGTGCAAAGATAAGGCTTTTGCCGAAATCCGCAAAATGTTTTAATTCCGTTTTGCCGAAATCCGTAAAATGTTTTATGGTAAAAATGCCGAAATCCGTAAAATGTTTTATGGTAAAAATGCCGAAATCCGTAAAATGTTTGCCTATATTAGAAGAGAAAAGGAAGTTGAAGAGTAGAAATATCCTCATGAATTTATGTCATAATGAATCTCCTAAGTCATGCTGTACTTGGGAGATTCTTGCGCTTTTTTGAGGCTTATCCTCGAAAAAGTGTTGTTTTTATTGGTTTTTATCATCGAAAAAGTGTGTTTAAGGAATGATGATGCGGAACGTGGTGATGCCTTGCGCTTTGTCTTGATGTAGCGAAAGGCTGCCTCCGCTTACTCGCATGATTTGGCGGGATAGGGAGAGACCGATGCCGCTTCCTTCGGGTTTAGTGGTGAAGAAAGGAATGAAGATGTGGTAGGCTATGTCGTCGGGGATAAGCCCGGCGTTGTTGCTTACGTCGATGATGACGGCTTCCTTCTCATTGGTGTAGGCATGAAGACGGATGGATGGTTTGGTTGTAGGCTCGGATTGTAAGCCATTAAAGGCTTCTACGGCATTCTTCAGAAGATTTGTCACTACGTGCGAGATAAGGCTCTCGTCGGCATAAGCCAACAAGTCCTTTGGTGTTACCGCTATTTCCACTTCATGATTGCAAAGCATTGCCATACGTTCGAGGAACGGCTCCACATAGAAGAGGACAGGTTGAGGCTGTGGCACATGAGTGAAGCGACGATAGTTGTTGACGAAAGCCAAGAGTTCGGTTCCGGTCTTGTGGATGGTTTCCAAGCCTTGCTTCAATTTAGCTTGCTCTGCAGATGACGATTTGGCAGTATACAGTTCTTCGCTATTGAGTTCTTTCAGTAATGTCTCGCTGAGTGAAGTTACCGGCGTGATGGTATTCATTATTTCATGCGTCAGCACACGAATCAGCTTAATCCATGAGTCCACCTCTTGGTTGCTAAGTTCGTGGCTTACGTCGCTCAGGGCGATGATGCGCACATGCTTGCCTTTCAGCATGGCTTGCGTCTCGTGCTTAGCCAGATGTTCATCCTTTAGTTTTCCTTTTACTTGGTTCATGTGTGTGAGCACGTCGGTGTCGAGCAATCGGAGGGCAGCTTGGTTGTGCTGCAAGATATTGTCGTGGCTATCCACCACCATTATGCCAGTGTCCACAGCATTAAGAATCTGCTCGTAATATTTCTCCCGCTCCATCTGCTCTTCTCGTGTATGCTGCAGGAAGAGCTTGATGCGGTTGAGGGATTGGTGCAGAATCTTATCCTCCTTATTCCCCTTTTCTGTGGGAAAGTAGAAGGAGAAGTCACCATTGTCGATGGCATCAAAAAGAAAACTCACCTTCTTGATGTTGCGGCGATAGTGGCGGTAGAGGCGAATATAGCCCACCACTGCCACGAGCAAAAGCACAATAATTATAACCTTATTAACATCCATACCCTAAAAAACTATAGGATTCTTCACTTTTCACTTTTCCTTTTAAATCCCGTATCGCTTGATCTTATTATAAAGCGTCTGACGGGAAATGCCCAGCCTTGCTGCCACCACCGACAGATTGCCCTCGCATTCCTTGATGGTTTTCTCTATCATGCGACTCTCCATCTCGTCGAGTGTCTGCACCTCTTCCAATGGTTTCTCCCTTCTCGTCTGGTTGCCGCCGTCAATGTCCTCGGCAGCGATTATTCCACCGTCGGACAATATCACGGCTTTCTCGATGGCATGTTGCAGTTCGCGGATATTGCCATACCAAGGCAGGCTGGTGAGTTTTTGCTCAGCCTCATCCGAGAAGCGAAGGTTAGTCTTGTTGTATATGTCGCCATACTGACGAAGGAATCGGTTGGCGAGCGGCACGATGTCAGCCTTTCTCTGTCTGAGGGCTGGCAGTTCCAGGTGGATGGTGTTGATGCGATAAAGCAAATCCTCTCTGAATTCGCCGTCGTTAACCATCTGCTGCAGATTGCGGTTGGTAGCACAGACCAGTCGGACATCCACGGGTATCTGAGTGGAACCGCCCACTCTCACGATGCTTCTGCGTTGCAGGGCTGTGAGGAGCTTTGCCTGAAGGCTATACGAGAGGTTGCCTATCTCATCAAGAAAGATGGTGCTGCCATCAGCCAACTCAAACTTGCCTGGCTTGTCTGTCTTAGCGTCCGTGAAAGCTCCCTTCACATGACCGAAGAGTTCGCTTTCGAACAATGTTTCTGTAATGGCTCCCATATCCACTGGCAACATCTTTTTTCCACCTCTTGTGGATAAACGGTGTATCTCGTTGGCCAATACCTCTTTGCCAGTTCCGTTTTCGCCCGTGATAAGGATGTTGGCATCGGTGGCGGCTACCTTCTCCACAATGTTTCTTAAATTGTTCATCACATCGCTGTCGCCCCAATACATGGTGCTTTTCGAGTCTTTCCCACCATTCTTGCCCGTGGCTTTGTCAGCAGCCTTGTTCTTGTCCCTTGCCTCCAACAATGTACCGATCATCTTCTCGTTGTCGAAAGGCTTGACTATGAAGTCGGCTGCTCCTTCCTTGATGCCCGTTACGGCGAGTTGGATATCAGCATAAGCAGTGAAAAGCACAACCTCGGTCTTCGGACTAATTCTCTTGATTTCTCTAAGCCAAAAGAGTCCCTCGTTTCCCGAATTGATGCCACTCGAAAAGTTCATGTCGAGCAACACCACGTCGGGATGTTCCTCTCTCAGTTTGGCAGGGATAGAGTTAGGGTTGGCTATGGTGATGATATTATGGAATATGGGGTCAAGCAGCATCCTCACCGTAGTGAGTATGTTGCGGTTGTCATCAACAATAAGTATCGTTCCTTGTTTCTTTATCATGATAACAAAGCTACAAAAAAACATCGAAACAAGGTTGCGATTGTCAAATAATTAGACAAAATAAATGTATATATACAAAAAAATGAGGGGCTTAATTAAAAGCTCCTCATCTAATCAGCGGTGCGTACGAGACTCGAACTCGTGACCCCATGCGTGACAGGCATGTATTCTAACCAACTGAACTAACGCACCAGTATGATTAAGGCTTATAGAAAAACCTTGTTTTGCCGTTTTTTAAGCGAGTGCAAAGGTATGAATATTATTTGAATTAACAAAGTTTTTTGTCATATTTTTTCAAAAAACTTACTCATAACCACTGCATCCGTATATTTTTCGCCATCGAAGAGCCATTTCGGCAGATTTGCCGACGTTGTAAATCCACATTTGTCGAACAGTGCTATCGACGGACGGTTGTCTACCGATATGACTGCATACACCTGATTGAGGTGCAGAATGCGCTGCGCATAATGTAGCATATAGCGCACGGAAGCCTCAGCATAGCCGCATCGGCGACAGCCTTTCATGATAACGATGCTCAGTTCGGCACGCCTATGACTGGCATTGAAGTCGAAAAGGTCAGCCATTCCCACCGTACGCCCGTCAGCATTCTCCACAATCATGCGCACCTGTCCGTCGCTGTATATATCGTTTGTGGCGTTGGCTATATAGTCGTGCAACACATAGCGCGAGTATGGCACGTTGGTATTGCCCACGTTCCAGAGCTCGCGGTCGTTCTCGATGTTGTACAGAAAGTCGAGATCTTCAGGCTCCATTGCCCTCAACCTCACCTTTGTAAGATTCTTTTCGCTCATGACAAAACCTCCTCATAAGTGATTACGTTGCCAGTCTTGCTGCTGAATGTGCCCATCGACACACCCTTGCGCCGATTCTCGCGGAACAGACGCAACACCTGTCCGAAGCCGAATGCGTCGGTATCGTACACCACATACACCTTATGGGCATCGGGCAATGCCATGCAGGCATGACCGTTTGGCCGCTCCAGACAATCGCTGACAACAAACGTTGCCTCAAGAGCATTGCGCAATGCGATGTCGCGACACTTGGACTCGCTGTCCTTGGTACATATAAATATGTATGCGGCACGGCGCATGCGCTGCGGGTCGACAAATCCGAGAGCACGCCTTATGGCACGCATCTGCATTGAGAAAAGGGCTATAGTGGCCTTAAGCAATATGGCGGCCTTGATTGGCAGCGCCACAAGATGGCTCACACTGCCGTAATGCTTGCGGAAGAAGATGAGCATGGCATTGTAGAACACATGCACATAGCGGAACGACGACTGATGCGAACTCTCGCCTTTGTAATGCAGTATGTGTGCCGGTATATACCAGTTCTCATATCCGGCATCGGCTATACGGCACGACAGGTCGATGTCTTCGCCATACATGAAGAAGTCTTCGTCCAACAGTCCCACCCTATCCAGAGCCGAACGTCTCATCATACAGAACGCTCCGCTCACCACGTCAATACGCCCTGCCTCGCTCCATGACATTCCGCCCATATAGTAACGGCCGAAACGGCTATGCGGGAACATGGCACACAGTCCGCACATCTTGTAGAAAGCTGTCATTGGAGAAGGACGTCCGCGACGCGACTCAGGCGCAAGCGATCCGTCGGCACACTGCATTGCCACACCTGCACTGCCAGCATTGGGATGAGCATCCATAAAGTCGAGCACACAACGTATAGTGTCTTCCGCCACAATGGTATCAGGATTGAGCAGCAACACATATTCGCCGTTGCTCTGACGTATTGCGGCGTTGTTGGCACGTGCAAAACCGAGGTTATGGCTGCTGCCCATAACCTTTACCTGCGGAAAACGAGAGCGTATGAGCTGTACGGTGCCGTCGTGCGAATTGTTGTCAACAACAAACACCTCTGCGTCTATGTCACGCAGCGAACGCAATAGCGATGCAAGGCATTGCTCTACATATGCACGCACTTTATAACTGACAATTACTACCGACAGTTTCACCATTCCTATTGTTTTTCAGCTTCAGCACCATCCTGTACGTGTTCAGCCGTACGGATGTCGACATTCATCTCAGCCTCACAACGTGCCATAGTAGGCAGCACAAAGCACAGACTGAGCAGCAAAATTATGGCCATATATCCGAAGGCCACGTTCATGTATATATAATATAATAAGGTGTTGGCCACCATAGGCAGACACAACATCAACATTCGTATCATGCCCCAGCGCAGCAATTCGTCTGCCGAAGTGAGCCTTGCAGCCACTGTCTTGAAGCGAAACAGACGCAACGCCAGCGGAATGACGCACAGCGTGAGCAACTCCATAAGCATAGTGAGGACAAACTCATCGCTACCTCCACGTCCAGACAGCACACCTACGGGCAGCGTATCCGATTCGTACAGCACTACAGCTATAAGCGATACAGCCACCGCAATGCCCAATACAAGCATAAGAACGTTGCGAGTATGTCTTATCATTTTCCAGTCATTTTAGTACGATTAATAATAGCGCGTCCCAGAGTCACCTCATCGGTATACTCCAGTTCGTCGCCTACAGATATGCCACGCGCAATCACGCTCAGCTCGACATCGTATGGAGCCAGCTTGCGCGATATGTAGAAGTTGGTGGTGTCGCCCTCCATAGTGGAGCTGAGTGCCAGAATCACCTCGCGCACTCCACCTTCTGCCACACGCTTCACAAGCGAATCAATCTCAATGTCGGCAGGACCGATGCCGTCCATAGGCGAAATGATTCCGCCCAGGACATGATACAGTCCGCCATACTGCTGAGTATTCTCCACCGCCATAACGTCGCGTATGTTCTCGACTACGCATATTGTAGACGCATCACGATGGGGGTCGGAGCATATAGGGCACACTTCGGTGTCGCTGATGTTGTGGCACACGCGACAGTACTTCACGTCCTTGCGCAGTCGCGATACTGCTCCTGCAAACTCCTCTACCTCCTCTTCCGAGCGGCGCAGCATATTGAGCACAAGTCGCAAGGCTGTCTTGCGACCTATGCCCGGTAGTTTAGAAAATTCTCCCACTGCTTTCTCAAGCAGTTTGGAGGGATATGCATTATCCATCAGAATGAAATATAGATATTGTCTGACCCAAAATCGGGATTATTGCTTGAACAGATAAACGCCCACACCAATCTTGAAGCCGATGGTAGAATAATCCTTATGGTTCTTGAACGACTGGTCGTAATAGATAGCCGGCTCTACCGTCACCGCATCATTGAGGAAAAAGGCATAGCCAACCTCCACGCCTGGCATCACGTCGTTGAACTTCTTGCCTGCATGTACATACTTGCAGTTTACACCAAGATAGATGCCGTTCTGCTCGATGTAGTAGCGTCCGCCCACACCTACGGTGTACTTGTCGGATATGGCCTTATTGCCTGAGTGCTCATATCCCACCTGACCGAGAAGCAGCATGTCGTCGGCTACAAACAGTCCTGCCTGAACCTGTGTGCCGATCGAGAATTTCTCCGAACCCGTATATTTCATGTTAAGGCCTGTAAGCGATCCACCTACATATACCTTGCCCTCCTCAAACTGGGCATTTGCAGTAACGGCTGCAAACAGAGCCACAACCATTGCCATTAATTTCTTTCTCATAATCTGATTGTTTTTGATTTGAATAGTTGCAAATTTACATAATATATTTCTAAAACAAGACAATATGCCGTCCGAAACAGAAAAATATAGCTACCTTTGTGGTTCAATTGCAAAAAAGCGAACACAAAATGAGAAAAATCCACCCATATATATTTTCACTCATCATTGCCATCCTGGCAATGACTGCACACACCGCCACCAGCACGGCACAGACAGTCCTTTGCACTGCCATACCTCCCAAACACGAAGTGCGAGCAGTATGGCTCACCACCATAGGCGGCATCGACTGGCCCCACTCTTACGCCCAGTCGGCACGTTCTATAGAAAAGCAGAAGGACGAATTGCGCCGCATTCTCGACCAGCTACAGTCTGCCGGCATCAACACCATACTGCTACAGACACGTGTACGCGGCACAGTGATATATCCTTCGGCATACGAACCGTGGGACGGATGTCTGTCGGGACACCCCGGCAAGGCTCCTGGCTACGACGCTTTGCAGTTTGCCATCAACGAATGCCACCTCCGTGGCATGGAGCTGCATGCATGGATTGTAACCATGCCTGTAGGCAAATGGGACGCAATGGGATGCAAACTGCTGCGCAAGAAGATGCCGCGCAACATCATACGCATCAAGGCCGACGGCTACATGAATCCAGAGACCCAGCAGACTGCCGACTATCTGGCAAGCATCTGTGCCGAAGTGACACGCGCCTACGACGTAGACGGCATCCACCTCGACTACATACGCTATCCCGAAGAACTGCCCAAGCTGAAGACTTTGGCACGCGACAAGGGCCGCGACAACATAACACGCATCGTACGCACTATATCCCGTCGTGTAAAAAGCATAAAGCCGTGGGTGAAGATGAGCTGCTCGCCCATAGGCAAGTATGACGACACGCAGCGCTACTGGAGCCGTGGATGGAACGCCAACACCAAGGTTTGCCAGGATGCCGAACTTTGGTTGCGCGACGGACTGATGGACGAACTGTTCCCGATGATGTACTTTCGCGACAACGACTTCTTCCCCTTCGCCCTCGACTGGAAAGAGCGAAGCCACGGACGCATGGTTGTGCCGGGACTGGGCATATACTTCATGTCGCCACGCGAGCGCAACTGGGCGTTGAGCGACATAACGCGCGAACTGGAGTTTCTGCGTGCCGAGGGATTGGGCCACGCCTATTTCCGCTCTAAATTCTTCACCGACGACACCAAGGGCATATACCAATACGCCCGCAACGAATACTCGCAGTATGCATCGCTCATTCCGCCTATGACATGGCAGAGCAAAACACGCCCCGACGCTCCACATAACCTAAGCATCACATCCAACGGCAACGGCACAGCACTGATGTCATGGCGCCACAACGTGGCTGACACTACGATGATGCTGTTCAACGTTTATGCCTCGACCCGATATCCTGTCGACACAAACGATGCACGCAACATCATCGTAGCACGACGTCAAAGCCGCCAGCTCACCATTCCCGACAACGACAACATATATTATGCCGTATGCGCCACCGACCGCTATGGCAACGAGAGCGCAGCACTGCAGCAGCCCTGCCATGACTATATGGCTACCGACGCATGCAGCCACAGCACCGCCACACGCAACACCATGCTGCCCTGCGACGGCACAAACGTCACGCTACCGCATTACACTGCGCTGGCAGATGCCGACCTTCTGATTGTAGAGTCGATGCAGCAGGCAGCAATAACCACCCTACCCTATCGTCGCACACGCACCGTAAGCGTCAGCTCGCTGCCCCGCGGAGTTTACATTCTGCGTACACTCAACAGCAAGGGCGTAAGCCACAGAGTGGGAATGTTCAGAAAATAAAAAGGCTTTTTTATCCAGTACAACGCAAAATACTGGATAAAACAGAAGAAAACAAGCTGTACATACAAAAACCTAACGTTGAGTTTTTAACGTTTGGCTTTACCCGTTTCTTAGCATAAAACCGTACCTTTGCGTGAGGTTATAAAAATTTATTGTTGTTATATGATTGACTTTAAGAAAACCGTATATTGCACATTGATAGCGCTATATACAATGAATGCAAACGCAACGGTTTACGAAACCGAACTCTCGGCAGCCCAAGGCTATGTGGAAACTCTTGACGGAAAGCCAGGAGCTTCGGGCATATATATTCCAGGAGAGGGACGTGACAACAACGGCATTGCCACAAACTACAACAGCCTGTCGGCTTGGACCAATGCCAACGCTTGCGCTGTCTATTACTTTTATCAGCCTGCCGCAACCGTCACCAATACCATCAAGCTGAACGTAAAGAAAGGTTACAGCGCCAAGTTCCGACTCACTATCGTCGCCTCCGATGCACCTGACGTGCAACTTTTCAGCAAGACATTTACTGCCAACGGCACCGACAGCAACGTAGATGTAACTGTAGGCGACGTAACGTTCAAGCGTTCGGCCTACTACCGCTATCGGCTGGAATGCCTGTCGGGCAACCAGAACATCAACCTTATACGCAGCTTCACGTTCAAGACGACGGCTACGGAGAAGCCTTACGTTGCCAATTATCTCTCGTCGCCGTCGGTTCACCTCTACTCATGGGGCTCTACCGACCCTAAAGCTCCCAAAGGCGACGCCTACGACTGGTGCTTCATGGAGATAATGCTACCCCAGGAGTCGGACATCATCGGCACTTATGCCATGGCGCTGGGCGTGCTCAACGGATACATGGGCATACAGATGAACGGATATGCAGCCGACGGCTCGCCACGACACGACGTGCTATTCTCGATGTGGGACGACGGCTCTACCGATGAAGACCCCAACCTGCCCGAATATCTGCGTGCCGGTGCTGTAGACTGGGACCCTCTGACCACTACCAACCGATTCGGAAATGAAGGCACCGGTGTGCAGACTTACCGCAAAGGTCAGTACTGGACACCCGGAAAATACGTGCAGTTCATAACCAACTGCCGCCCCGAAACTACGTCATACACTACCTATGTGAACGGCAAACCCACCGTTCACACACAGCACAACATGCTCGTGTCGGCATGGTTCAATGCGCTCGACGGCAAGGGATGGCAGTATATGGCTACCGTGCGCAAGCGAAACTCGACTACATACTTCGATGCATGGTACTCATTCCTCGAAAACTACAACGCCTCGACGGGTCAGGCCAACCGTATAGCCTACTATCGTAACGGATATATGCGGGCACGCAGCAACGGCAAATGGTACAACCGCAACAGCGTAGGGTTTGGTCATACCGACGGAGGCGACAACACCGGAGCACGCACCGACTACGGACAGGGCACTACCGACAACCCTGCCGACCGCACCTTCTTCATGCAGACGGGCGGATATACATCAACCAAAAAGACCAAGACAGTCACGGCTCTTGCCACCGACAACACTCCCGTCGACACCATCAACATCACTCCGCTCAACGACCGTGTGCTGACAGCCATAGCCAATGAGAAGGAACGCAATGAGAAGGAACAGCTGTTCAACGGCAATATTCTGAAGAAGACCGGATGGAAAGCCATAGAATACTCATCAGAAGAGACTGCTGGCGAAGGCTCTAACGGCAGAGCGCAGCAGATAGTAGACGGCGACGACAACACCTACTGGCATCCACAGTGGTATGGAAGCACAGCTCAGCTGCCCCACTACATCGTAGTGGACATGCAGGAGATGAAGAATGTGGGCGGTTTTGAAATAAAGATGGACAACAACGCCAACCGCCACATCAAGGCTTACGACATCTACGGCTCCACAGACAATGCCAATTGGACACTGCTGTGCAGCGACGACAACGCTCCGTCGAAGTCTTCGTTCCGTGTGATTCTCGACAAGGCTGCCGACATAAGAAACTTCAAGATTGTGGTGCGCCAGACCACAGCCACCGACGGTCCGTTCCTGCGCATATACGAAATGAACGTAGCGTCGGGCGCCGTCGCTACTGCCGTCAACCATATTACAGCCAACAACGGCACGTCGCCAGACAACGGCACCACATATAATCTTGGCGGTCAGAAAATAGGCGAAGATGCCAAAGGAATCGTGATAAGCAACGGCAGGAAATATATAAGGAAGTAAGGGCAGCGGGATTATTGCTTGCTCCTTAATTCATCTATCAAATCGTTAACGATATAAGTGTCGCTCATAAGATGCAGGCCGTATGTTTCGTCGTGGAGCATACGGCACACATCTGATTCATAGAATATCGCCAAGGCCCTGTCGGTAGATATATTGAGCGTATCGGCCAATTGCGCAATGATTCGCGCAATCTTGTTCCAAAGAAGAAAGTCGAGCATAACTATATCCTTTCTGCAGATTTAAAATGTAAAAACTTGTCAATAATATCTTGATTGAGAATGCATATTTGCCAACTCGGCTTGTGATAAACCAGCTTGCCAAGTGTACTATTTATATCAGCATAGCCATTGATATAGGCTTCAACAGCATCAATAACTCTGTCATCGGCAACTCCACCCTCAATGATGTCATAGCCATTCCAAGGTTGTTTGCCCTTTCGGCTGTCAACAATAAAGTCAAGCCACTCCTTGTCGTATGCCTCAAAGCGTTTCAACCTACAATTCTGCGGAATGGCAAACTCATAAATATTGACAACAGCCTGACTGGCTTTTCGTATGGTTCGTATACGCGCTGCCCATTTGGAAGCCTGTTCGGCAATAGGCGTAAGATAAAATCCAGGACCAAAATCAAGGTCTCTTCTCCCGATATTAACCAATGGATGCTCTACTGTAACATTTGAGCCATGATATAAAGTCATTCCGTTCATTAATCTGCCCTTTCCCAATTCTTCAGTGCCTCAACAACATCATTAGCCACAGCTTCCCTGCTTTCGGTATGCAATGTGTCATAGCAATCCTGTATCAGACTCTTGACAAGTCCAACACGTTCAAGTCTTCGCCTCATCTCAGACGGCGAAATGCCCATTTTCTGTGCCGATGCCTCTATTGCCAAAACCGTAAAGGCAAGACGATCGAATTCTGGAGTTCGAGGAGTCATTTCCATAATAAACGTTGATTTTGTTGTGTTCAATGCGACAGCGTAAAAGTGCAGGATGAAAAAACAACCATCTGTACCAAATGAAAACTACGCTGAATTGCAGCCTATCTTATGCAAAGATAGTGCAAACCGAGCGCAATACAAAATGAATTCATTCTTTTTTTAGACTTATACAACATTTAAAATGACAATATTAGAAGTTCAAGTTGGGGTGTTAATAGGCAACGCAAATGGTGGGAGGCTATTGCGTCCCCGCCGTAGCCTTAGCAGTTAGCACATACATTCATATTGTTAATCTTTCACACCTCAGCCTACTCAGGTTATAGCGAGGACGCCATAACCTCCTATTGTTTGTCCTTCATTAAAACTATAGTATCACTCCAGATTTTGAAACAAAAAACTGCCACTAAAAAAAGGACTCCTTTTACACTCCAAAAGGGCTCCTTTTACTCTCCAAAAGGACTCCTTTTGCATAACAAATGTACCCCTTTTGGAATGCAAAAGGGGTACATTTATTTTTCAAGAGTTATTTTCGGGCTTTTCAGCCACTATTTTTCAGCCTTTCAGCCACTATTCATTGACTTTTCAGCTGCTGTTTGTCAGCCTTTCAGCCGCAGTTTTTATACCAAGTGAGCGATGAGATCCTCGCGCTCGCCTTCAAGCATATCGATTACCGGAACCTCAATCATAGTGTAGCATCCCGGCTGCTGGCGCATTGAGGCACGAGCCACATTGACAAGCACCTGTCCGGTAAGAGCAGGGTTGTTGATGCTCATGGTGAACTCCATACGCTGATTCTGTGTCTTGCCGCTCACACCCTTGCGAGTGAGATGAACGCCGTGTCCCATGTCGCGCACAGCGTCTACCGAAGGCACTTCAAATACGTGAGTCTCGTCGTTGGCGAAGTACGGGTCGGCCTTGATGGCTGCTGTGACGTCCTCAAGCTTAGCTCCGTCCTCAAGTTCTACGTAAACCATACGGCGGTGCAAGCCCTCACCCTTAGGTATAGTCATAGAAAGAGCGTTCTTTACGCCCTCCTTTGAGCGCACGCATACGCTGTGACCCATCGACATACCCGGACCGAAGTTGGTGTAGCTGAGTCCCTTGGGTGCCAGACTCTGCATGAGTGTGCGCACGATAGAGTCAGAACCCGGATCCCATCCGGCTGCAATGATGCCCACAGCCTTGTGCTCCTTGCATATAGGAGTGAGTGCTGCACGGTAGTCGAGGATTGAAGTGTGGATGTCGAAGCTGTCGACGGTGTTGATGCCGAGGGGCAGAATCTGCTTGGCATATTCCTCGCACGAACGTGTAGGAGTAGCGAGAATGGCTACGTCTACGTCCTTAAGCTCACGAATATCCTTAACTACTTCATACTGCGCAAGCTCTGCCGGCTTGTTGTCGGCACCATTGCGACGCACGATACCTGCTATCTCGAAATCGTCGGCGGCCTCAAGGGCCTGGACAGCATAATGTCCGATGTTGCCGTATCCTACTACGGCTGCTCTGATCTTCTTCATTTCTTTTGTATTTCTTTTTATTGGTTTTTACGGGCACAAAGTTACGCAAATTAGACAACAAAGCGCATTAAAGAATAAACTTTTTTCATTCTACCATTCATAATACTTACAAATTAGTATAGTTTCGTAGGGTTTTGATAATAAAACGACACGATTTTCGCCACAATACGTTAACAATGGCAAGTTGCACAAATATCATAAAGCTTGCGATTAAGATTTTACCGTAAAATAGGGGAAAATAAAGGCGGCAATTATTTTGCATTGTCTTCAATTCGTTGTAACTTTGTGGCAAAGAAATTTTCAAATCATCAATTAACTAAATAACATTATGGCATCAACACCAGATTTCAAGTATGCTCCTATGTTCCAGTTGGGCGAGGATACTACTGAATACCGCTTGCTCAGCAAGGAAGGCGTGAGCACCGGTGAGTTTGAAGGCAAGACAATCCTGAAAGTTTCGAAGGAGGCTCTGACATTGCTCGCACAGCAGGCTTTCCACGACGTAGAATTCATGCTGCGTCGCGAACATAACCTGCAGGTTGCAAAGATTCTGTCTGACCCTGAGGCTTCTGAGAACGACAAGTACGTTGCTCTGCAGTTCCTGCGCAACGCTGAGACAGCCTGCAAGGGTATCCTGCCTTTCTGCCAGGACACCGGTACTGCCATCATCCACGGCGAGAAGGGACAGCGTGTATGGACTGACTTCGAGGACGAAGAGGCTCTGTCGCGCGGTGTCTACAACACTTTCACACAGGACAACCTGCGCTACTCGCAGAACGCTCCGCTCAATATGTACGACGAGGTGAACACACGCTGCAACCTCCCGGCACAGATCGACATCGAGGCTGTAGAGGGCGACGAGTATCGTTTTGTTATGGTGGCTAAGGGCGGTGGCTCTGCCAACAAGACATATTTCTATCCGATGACCAAGGCTACTATCCAGAACGAGGGCACATTGCTGCCTTTCCTCGTTGAGAAGATGAAGAGCCTCGGCACAGCGGCTTGTCCTCCTTACCACATCGCATTCGTTATTGGCGGCACATCGGCAGAGAAAAACCTGCTCACAGTGAAGCTCGCTTCAATCAAATACTACGACACTCTGCCTACAACTGGCGACGAGACCGGACGCGCTTTCCGCGACATCGACCTTGAGGAGAAACTTCTGAAGGAGGCTCACAAGATTGGTCTGGGTGCCCAGTTCGGCGGCAAGTACCTGGCACACGACATCCGTGTGATCCGTCTTCCACGTCATGGAGCAAGCTGTCCTATCGGTATGGGCGTGAGCTGTTCGGCCGACCGCAACATCAAGGGTAAGATTACAAAGGACGGTATCTTCCTTGAGGTGATGGACTCTAATCCTTCTGAGCTTATCCCTGAAGAACTTCGTCGTCCGGGCGAGGGCACTAAGGGCATCGAGATCAACCTCGACAACGGTATCGAGGCTGTTTGCGCAGAACTCTCTAAGTATCCTGTCAGCACACGTGTTAACCTGAAGGGTACTATCATCGTGGCTCGCGACATCGCCCACGCTAAGCTTAAGGCTCGTCTGGATGCTGGCGAAGAGATGCCTGAATACTTCAAGAACCATCCTATTCTCTACGCCGGACCGGCTAAGACTCCGGAGGGTTATCCTTGCGGTTCAATGGGTCCGACCACTGCCAATCGTATGGACCCATACGTAGACGAGTTCCAGGATCACGGCGCATCGCTCGTTATGATTGCCAAGGGCAACCGTTCGCAGGTAGTGACCGACGCCTGCAAGAAGCACGGCGGATTCTATCTCGGCACAATCGGTGGCGTGGCTGCCGTTCTGTCGCAGAGCTCTATCAAGAGCATCGAGTGCGTAGAGTATCCCGAACTCGGCATGGAGGCTATATGGAAGATTACCGTTGAGGACTTCCCTGCGTTCATCCTCGTTGACGATAAGGGCAACGACTTCTTCCAGCAGTTGAAGCCTTGGTGCCCTAACTGCAAGTAAGACGCCGTAACTGCAAGTAATAGCACAAAAAAACAGCATTGATTACTTTACAAAGAAGTATTCAATGCTGTTTTTTTTATTGTCTTTTATTGTTTTATGTTTCCTACAACTGGAAACGATAAGCTGCGCTAAACATAAACACACGGTTCTTAACGGGCTTCAATTCAAGGAAATCCTTCTGAACATTTGTAAGTCCGATGTTGTAGCGTGCGTCAATTATCACGTTCATATATTCAAACGAAAGTCCGACTGGGATTGAGAAGTCAACCTTCTTGATTGTTGAATTGAGGTTGATGTCATGCTTCTTCGGTGTATCGGCTACAAACTCGTCGTTGTCATTCTCGGTGAATTTTGTCTCGGTATACTTCAACTTACCCGATACGGGGAAGCCAAACTGTACACCAGTCTTCACAGCAAATCCCGGAGCAACATAGTAGTTGAACAGCAACGGAACATTGATTACGTGCAACTGTGTAGACAAATCGTTCAGTCCGACATACGTATTAACGTTGCCCGACTGCGATGTCTGCTCGTTGACATTGCCATAATTGCAACCTTGCTGGGCATAATGGGCACCCAACATGACCGAAAACGAATTGGTTAACTGATAATCCAAGTCTACTCCTACGGTAAACCCCGGCTTGTTGCGCGACGAGCCCCACGCTCCCGTACTGCTTCCTGTATTGAAATAAACGCCATCGCCCGAAAGATTGGCCAGACTCACTCCCACACGTGGAATAATCGAAAACTTGCCCGCAGCAGTCTGTGCCGACGCCACAACACAGCTCAACATAACGAGAAGTGACAATAATGATTTCTTCATAGTTATTATTTCCTTATACATTATTATAATAAAAGGTGTCCCCCGACATCTATGCCAAGAAACACCTTTCCTATATTTTCAAATATTGTATACTTGAGTTTGGTCAGCATATCAGCGACATACTAAACCACAAGCAAGACATTAGTCCTTGTTAGAACGCTTGCGTGCAAGATGATCGAGAGTAATCTTGCGCATACGGATGCTCTTCGGAGTAACCTCAACAAGCTCGTCGCCCTTGATATACTCAAGACATTCCTCAAGACTCATTACAACCTTCGGTATCACGCGGGCCTTCTCGTCAGAGCCACTGGCACGCACATTGGTGAGCTGCTTTGCCTTGGTAACGTTGATTACAAGGTCGTTGTCATGCACATGCTCGCCCACTACCTGACCGCCGTAAACTTCTTCACCCGGATCGATGAAGAACTTGCCACGATCCTGAAGCTTGTCTATAGAGTAAGCATAGGCTGTACCTGTCTCCATTGCAATCATCGAACCGTTCATACGGCGTACAATCTCACCCTTATACGGCTGATACTCCTTGAAGCGGTGAGCCATAATGGCCTCACCCTGGCTTGCTGTGAGCACATTGGTACGCAATCCGATAATGCCACGCGAAGGAATATCAAACTCAATGTCAACACGGTCGCCGAGTGTCTGCATTGATGTCATCTCACCCTTACGACGTGTCACCATATCAATCATCTTGCTTGAGAACTCCTCAGGCACATTGATTGTCAACTCCTCGATAGGCTCACACTTCTGTCCGTCAATCTCCTTGTAGATTACCTGCGGCTGACCTACCTGAAGCTCGTAGCCCTCACGACGCATAGTCTCGATGAGAACTGAGAGGTGAAGCACACCACGTCCGCTGACAATCCACTTATCTGTAGAGTCCTCGAAAGGACGAACACGCAGCGCAAGGTTCTTCTCAAGCTCCTTCTGAAGGCGGTCGTTGACGTGACGTGAAGTCACAAACTTACCTTCCTTGCCGAAGAACGGTGAGTCGTTGATGGTAAAAAGCATACTCATTGTAGGCTCATCGATGGCAATTGGAGGCAGCGGCTCGGGATTTTCGAAGTCGCAAATGGTGTCACCAATCTCAAAATTCTCAAGACCAACGATAGCGCAGATGTCGCCAGAGTGAACCTCTTCCACCTTCTTCTGACCCATTCCCTCAAACACGTGAATCTCCTTGATCTTGGTCTTCTCCATCTTGCCGTCACGATGTGATATGGTTACGTTCATGCCCTCAGTCAGAGTGCCACGATGAACACGTCCCACTGCGATACGACCAGTGTAGCTTGAGTAGTCGAGCGAAGTGATAAGCAACTGCGGAGTACCCTCAAGCACCTTCGGAGCCGGTATCACCTCAACAATCTTATCAAGCAGATAGTCGATGTTATCGGTCGGAGTCTTATAGTCCTCAGCCATCCATCCGTTCTTGGCAGAGCCATATACAACGGGGAAGTCGAGCTGATCCTCAGTGGCATTGAGCGAGAACATAAGGTCGAACACCATCTCGTAGACCTCTTCAGGACGACAGTTTGGCTTGTCTACCTTATTAACTACAACGATAGGCTTCAATCCTATCTCCAGCGCCTTTTGAAGAACGAAGCGTGTCTGGGGCATCGGGCCCTCGAAAGCATCAACAAGCAGGATGCAACCATCTGCCATATTGAGCACGCGTTCTACCTCACCGCCGAAGTCGGAGTGTCCCGGGGTGTCTATAATATTGATTTTTGTACCTTTCCAATTGATTGACACGTTCTTGGAAAGGATGGTTATTCCTCGTTCACGCTCCAGATCATTGGCATCCAATACCTGGCCACTGTTATCCTGGCCGTCGCGGAACAGCTTGCCCGCCAACATCATCTTGTCGACAAGAGTAGTCTTGCCGTGGTCGACGTGGGCAATAATCGCAATGTTTCTAATGTCTTGCATTTATATAGTACCTTAAAAAAACTTTTTGCAAAGTTACGAAGTTTTGTTCACATATACGCAAAAAGTCCCGAAAACTTGAATCGTTTTCGGGACTTTCTGTTTGCCTTAAGCTTTCTGTGCGCGAATTACTTACGAAGACCGAGGGCCTTGATGATTGCACGGTAGCGATTGATGTCGCGGTCGTACAGATAGTTGAGCAATGCGCGGCGCTTTCCTACCAGCTGTGTCAAAGAACGTGCGGTAGTATAATCTTTACGGTTCTTCTTAAGATGTTCCGTCAAATGGGAAATACGGTATGAGAACAATGCTATCTGGCTCTCAGCTGAACCAGTATCAGTGTTAGACTTTCCGTACTGTCCAAAGATCTCTTGTTTTTTTGCCTGATCTAAATACATAGAACTTTTGTAAATTTAAAATATTATTGATTTTTTGCGTAATGCGGGTGCAAAGGTACTACTTTTTATTCGTAATCAGCAAGATACGAGTATAAAACACGCAAGAATTAACTCTTTTTTACAGTATTTCTCTAAGCGGTATCATTACAAAGTCGCGCTCATGCATGTGCGGATGGGGCAGCGTGAGGCGTGTGGTTGACAGGTGCAGATTGTCGTACATGAGCATGTCGATGTCTATCGGGCGGTCGTGATATTGCCCGTCTACCGACTTCAAGGTTCTGCCGAGCCTACGCTCTATGTCCTGTGTGACGTCAAGCACAGCTTCGGGCGACAACGATGTCTGCACACGTATGCACATATTCAAGAACTTGTTGGCAGACTCAAAGCCCCATGGTTCGGTCTCGATAGGCGATGATTCACGGTCGACGCAGCCCACCTCATTATTAATAAGGTGTATGGCGCGGCGCATTATGGCATGACGGTCGCCGAGATTGGAGCCGAGCGAAAGATAAAGAATATGTAGAGTCTGTTCCTGCATAATGAACTATGTAAAAACAACAAAAACAACGTTGCCTAACTTTCATAGAGAGTTAACAATGTTGTTTTTGCTGTTCAATTATTGTACGATGTCGATTGTTTGTCTGTTATGCCACATCTCGACTTTAGTCGTTGAGGATGAGCAATGCGTCGCCATAGCATCCGAACATGAATCCGTGCTTAACGGCGAGGTTGTAAGCCTCCATCACGAGGTCGTAGCCACCAAATGCGGCTGTCTCCATAAGCAATGTAGAGTACGGATGATAGAAGTTGGCTATCATTGAATCTGCCAATCCGAAGTCGTAAGGCGGGAAAATGAACTTATTGGTCCATCCCTCGTATTCCTTCAGCATTCCGTCGGTGCCAACAGCAGTTTCAGTTGCCTTTACAACGCTTGTACCTACGGCACACACATGGCGTCCTTCCTGCTTTGTCTTGTTGACGATAGCGCAAGCCTCAGCGCCGATATGCATCTGCTCTGAATCCATCTTGTGCTTGGTAAGGTCCTCCACCTCGATGTCGTGGAAGTTGCCCAGACCGCAATGCAGGGTGATATAAGCGAAGTTAAGACCCTTGATTTCCATGCGCTTCATCAGCTCGCGCGAGAAGTGCAAGCCTGTAGCAGGAGCAGTAACGGCACCTTCGTTCTTAGCGAAGATACACTGGAAGTCGTCGAAGTCGTCCTCTGTGGCATGATGGTTCTCACGACGGTCGATGATATAGCGTGGCAACGGAGCCTCGCCAAGTGAAAACAGTTCGCGCTTGAACTCGTCGTGCGGACAGTCGTAGAGGAAGCGCAGCGTACGACCGCGGCTTGTAGTGTTGTCGATAACCTCAGCCACCATTGTGCCCGACTCGTCGAAGAACAACTTGTTGCCTATACGAATCTTACGTGCCGGCTCAACGAGCACGTCCCAGAGGCGCATCTCCTCATTGAGTTCGCGCAGCAAGAACACCTCAATCTTAGCATCTGTCTTCTCCTTTGTGCCATAGAGGCGCGCAGGAAACACCTTTGTGTCGTTGAAGATGAATGTATCGTGCTCGTCGAAGTAGTCGAGAACATTGCGGAAGTCGAGGTATTCGCCCTCGATGGGCTTGCCGTCGGCATCCTTCTTATACATGTCAATAGTTTGAGATTTCTTGTGCAGAACCATCAGACGGCACTCGTCGCGGCGTGTAATGCGGAATGTCTCCTTCTCGCCCTTGTCGTTCTCAAACTCACGGTACAAGCTGTGAGGATAGAGTGCAATCTGGTCCTCGGGTAATTTGAATTTAAACTGTGATAACTTCATAGTCCGTTTTTATTTATTCATCTTCTGTTGTTTCTATTGTCTGATTGGCGAGCCACTCCTCAAACTGCGTCAGTTCGAGGCAGTCTTCCACGCGATACTCGCCTGAACGGGTGCGGCACAGCTCAGTGAGATATGCTCCCGAATCGAGTGCGCGGCCGATGTCGCGTGCCAAAGCGCGTATGTATGTGCCCTTGCCGCACGCTACGCGTATCGACATCTGCATGCGTTCGGGGTCGAACGATGTGAGTTCGATGTCGTCGATGCGTATCTTCTTGGGCTGCAGTTCTACGTCCTCACCCTTACGGCGCAGGTCGTAGGCACGCTGTCCGCTCACCTTGCATGCGCTGAACGTAGGCGGCACCTGCTCGATGTCGCCCTTGAAGCGCTCAAGCACCTGCTCTATGCGCTCACGAGTGATGCCGTCGGTGGGATAAGTCTCGTTGACCGGATGCTCCATGTCGTAACTTGGCGTTGTGGCACCGAGCTGTAGCGTGGCTGTATATTCCTTGCCATGCTGCTGAAACTCCTCGATGCGCTTGGTGAACTTGCCCGTGCAGAGCACCAGCACACCCGTAGCGAGGGGGTCGAGCGTTCCGGCATGGCCCACCTTGAGTTTCTTCACTCCAAGACGCATACACAGACGCTTGCGCACAAAGGCAAGAGCGCTGAAGCTCGTCATTTCAAGGGGTTTGTTGATGGCGATGACTTCGCCTTTGGTGAAATTCATTCCCAGTATGTTGTCTATTAATTAATAAGCAGTCAGATTACAAGAGCGAGCACACTATAGTGACGGTTCCTGCTATGGCGCAGTATATACCGAAGTATATGAGTTTGCCCTTCTTCACGATGTTTATCATCCACTTGCATGCCAGACATCCGCTAACGAAGGCGGCAATGAAGCCTACTACGAGTGGCAGAACGCTGATGTCGCCGAAAGCTTCCTCGCCTTTGGCTGCCTTCAGAACGTCAAGCAGAGCCTCACCGAGTATGGGAGGTATCACCATGAGGAACGAGAACTGTGCCAGCTTCTCCTTCTTGTTGCCCAACAGAAGTCCCGTGGCGATGGTAGAACCCGAGCGCGAGAGTCCGGGCAGCACGGCGCACGCCTGAGCCAATCCGATGATGAAGGCGTCCTTGAGCGAAATGTGTTCGCGCTGACGCGGTTTGGCATAATAAGAGAATGTGAGCAGCAGGGCTGTCAGCAACAGACAGCAACCCACAATGAGCAGTCCCGAACCGAATATCTCCTCCACCTGGTCCTTGAAGAACACGCCGACGATGCCTATAGGTATCATCGACACGACGATATTGAGGAAATACTTGGTCTCGTCGTTCATCTTAAACTTGAAGAGTCCTTTCAGTATCCAGTCTACCTCCTTCCACAGTACCACGAACGTACTCATCACCGTAGCCACATGTACCAATACGGTGAATGCCAGATTCTCCTCGCCATCAATGCCAAAGAGGTATGAACCGATGGCAAGATGGCCGCTGCTACTTACTGGCAAATATTCTGTAAGGCCCTGAACAATGCCCAGGACCAACGCTTGTAACCAATCCACTTGCTTTAATTATTAATGATTAATTATTAATGTTTAATTCTTTATTGATGATTAATGATTAGTGTTTAACGATTAATGTTTTAGAATAATTAATCATTAAACATTAATAATTAAACACTACCATTAGTCTTTCGGTTTTCTGATTATTGCATACACGATTGATATGAAGCCGATGAAGCAAACCACCGGCGCTACCTTGATGCGGCGCACGCTGAAGATGTCGGCATCAAACACCGACTCGTCGCTGCCACCACCACTCATTAGGATGAAACCAAGAATGACAATCGCCATTCCCACAGCAATGAGAATGAAATTGACCTTGTCGAAAGCATAATTTCTCTTGTCCACTTTTCTTTTTTATTAATGTTTAATTATTAATGTTCAATGTTTAATTTTAAAGCTTAGTGTTTAATTATCAATGTTTAGCGCGTAAGGTAAACATTAATCATTAAACATTAATCATTAAATCTTGTATAGGTCTCCCGCCTTCATCTTCAGGAACTTGTTGACCGAAATGGTCGAACAGAGGGCCGTGATGAATAGTCCAAAGAACACTACCGTGCCGGCTGTTATAGCCAAAACCTGCCATGTGAGCACCTCAAGGATGTCGGGCTCATACATATATAATATGTATATGGCTCCGCCCAGGGCTATGCAGGCTATGATGGCTGCAAGCAGTCCAAGCAGCATATAGCGGCGCACGAACGGTGCACGGATGAATCCCCACGACGCACCCACAAGCTTCATCGTGTGTATGGAGAAGCGGCGGGCGTAGACACTGAGTCGGATGGTGTTGTTGATGAGCGAGAACGACACGATGGTGAGCAACAACGCTATCGTGAGCAACACGATGCTTATCTTGGCGATGTTGGCATTTACGCTGTCAATCAGGTCCTTCTGATACTTCACCTCGCTCACTTTGGAGTAAGCTTTAAGTTCGCGCGAGATGAGCTGAAGCGAATCGGTGTTGGCATAGTCGGCATTCAGCGTTATTTCTATCGAAGAAAGGAACGGATTGGTGTCGGCAAACTCGCGCGGATCGGCTCCGAGCGTCTTGATGCCCTCGCGCAACGCCTGCTCCTTACTTATATAGTCGAGTCGGCAGATGTACGGTCGCTGCTTCAGTTTGGAGCAGAACTGCTTTGCTTCGCCCGACGTCATGTCGTCCTGAAGCATCAGTGTCACCACAATATTCTGTTTAACATACGTAGAGAGGTTGCGCGCAGTGAGCACCGAGAACACAACCAAACCCAACAATATCAGCACCATAGCCGTGCTAATGCACAACGTTACTGCCTGCAATCCGTGACGACTGCCGGTCTTTTTCCTTCTTTTTGCCATTTTCTAAAGGGTATATTATACCAAATTTCCTGCAAAATAACAAAAAAAAAATTGTAACAGCGAGCAATTAACCACAATTAACACGCAGCCCGCGAAGGCTGTAGCAGCAGCCGTAACAAACCGGACAACGACTGGCAATCTGCCGCATTTGAAATTATTTGCTGCACAGCCATTCGTATGTCAAAATATAACTGTAACTTTGCATTGCAACGGGGCTTTTTCAAAAGGAGTCCTTTTGCTCTCCAAAAGGAGTCCTTTTACACTCCAAAAGGGGTCCTTTTGCACACCAAAAGGAGTCCTTTCGCAAGGCAAAAGGAGTCCTTTTGAAAACAGACAAGAAAAACACTAATTTCATACATATATGTCAACAATACTCTACCCCTCTCCTATCGTCGGACCGATACACAGCCGCCGACTGGGAATATCGCTCGGAGTGAACGTCAATCCGAGCGACGGAAAGATATGTACGTTCGACTGTATATACTGCGAAGTGGGCTACAATCGCAACCGCCACACTTCATCGCCACGCCCTACACGCCTGTACATAGCCACAGAACTTGAGTCGAAACTCAAGGAAATGAAAGCAAACGGGTCGGCTCTCGACGTGATTACGTTCTCGGGCAACGGCGAACCTACCGGCCATCCCGACTTTCTGGGCATCGTCGAGGACACCATACGGCTACGCAACGATTACTATCCCGACGCAAAGGTTTCGGTACTGACCAACTCAACGCTTGCCGTCCGACCCGACGTACACCGTGCCTTGATGCTCGTAGACAATAATATAATGAAGCTCGACACCGTTGACCCTATATATATAAATAATGTGGACCGCCCCGTTTCGCCTGCCTACGACGTGGAGCGGATAATCAAGGAGATGCAGTCGTTCAATGGTCACGTCATCATTCAGACCATATTCATGAACGGAACTGACGACCTCGGGCGCGACGTATCCAACACCAGCGACCGCTTCGTTGAGCCGTGGCTCGCAGCCGTGCGACAAATACGCCCGTCGGAAGTGATGATATACACCATCGACCGCGAAACTCCATGCCCGACATTGCGCAAGGCCACGCACGAAGAACTCAATACTATCCGCGACCGTGTAGCAGCCGAAGGCTTCAATTGCATCGCTGCATACTAAAGGGTATATTCTATGGAACAATACAAACAAAAAGTGTAAATCTAAAGTCAAAGCCACACGCCCCAAAGGGGCAGAAGCACATAGCCCAGGGCAACGCCCTGAGGAAACAATCCACCAAAAACAATGCGCCCTGTAAGGGCAAAAGCACTAATTATCAATGCTTTTGCCCTTACAGGGCGTTCTGCTTTTATCTATCCGTACACCCAGGGCGGTGCCCTGGGCTATGTGCTTATTGGGCTTTCAGCCCGTATAATTCAAAACTCGTATAAACGCCATAGCCTCCTACAGTTAGATTATTTTCAAAACTGTTGTGTCACTCTGGCTTTCGGATGAACCTGTTTTTATTTGTCGGCTTCACCCTTGCCTCTGCCATCGGCATCAGAACGGATAGCCGATTGCGAAATGCAGACTCTGCGAATCCTTGAAACTGTTCATGTTGTAGAATCCGCTCTTGTAGGGCACATGGATACCGATACCCCAGTCGAGACGCAGAACGAAGAACTCCAAGTCGTAGCGTATGCCCACACCTGTGCCCAATGCCATGTCCTTCAGCAGGTTCTTCATCTGCAGCTTCGATCCTTCACGATAGCCGTCGTTGCGCAATGCCCATACGTTGCCGGCATCTACGAAGAGCGCTCCGTACAGATTGCCGAACAGACGCGGACGATACTCCACATTGGCCTGAAACTTTATGTCGCCCGTCTGGTCCATATACGACAGTCGCGACTGATTGGTGTAGTAGCGGCCCGGACCTATGCTGCGCACGTTGAAGGCGCGTATGCTGTTGGCACCGCCCACATAGAACTGCTCACTGTATGGAGCTGCACTGGCATTGCCGTACGACCATATCACGCCGGCATTCACATGACCCACCAATTGGCTGTGGTCAGACACCTGCCACGTCTTGCGATAGTCGGTCTCTATCTTCAAGAACTGAGCATAGGGGTTCTTGAACATCGTCTTTCCCTTCTTGTTCCACTTCTCGCCGCTTGCCAGATAGCCAAGCGAAAGGAGATTGGAAGCCTCGCTCACCGACAATTGCCAGTATATAGGGTTGCGGAAGTTGGAACGCGACTGATATGTAAACGTGTAGCGCATCTTAGGCACAAACTGGTCGGCCATTGATATTAGCAGATACGGACTTTGACTCACTATCTCCTTGAAAGCCTCGGTCTGCTTCTGCATGTATTCGTATTGCAGTATGAGGGGCGAGAACTGGTGCACCCTATTGGGCGCGGGCTGGATGGTATATGTCAATTCGCCCGACACGATGTGGCGCTTGAAGTAGCCCGAACGGTTGAGCACGTCGCTCGAAGCCTTGATAAGCGTGTTCGATACTGTGTTGTTGGGCTTCACCTTTTGTCCGCTCAGCCAGCGTTTGGTACGTACACGCTCAATCAAACGGTCTACAAACATCAGTCGTGGCATCTCAAGCGACACGTCGGCACCATACTCATACGAGTTGAACTTCGAACTTGTACCGTCGGCACGGTGTCCGGTCTGCCACTCGTACGAACCCTTCAGATTGACCGACAGCTTCTCGCCGCCACGGAAAGCGTTGCGTCTAACTACACTCATGACCGCTCCCGGACCCACACGGCCCGTCGTCTTGCCCACCACATTTGCCTCGATAGAGAAGTCGTAAGGCTTGTCGAACACGCAATCGAGCGTAAGGTCGAGCGTATCGCAGGCTGCCGAGGTGTCGCGCGGGGCGAATCCGAGGTCAACACGAGAGAAAAGTCCCTTCGAAGTGAGCGTATTGACCGACTGCTGGTAGGTGTTATAGCTGTATAATTGACCCGGTCGCATCTTCAAGTCGCGCGCTATCACACCCGCACGGATAGGCGTGCGCTTGCCCGTATATACTATTGTGTAGTCGCGAAAAGTCACGGAGTCGGTGAGCTGTTGCATCACGTTGCGCCGCATTTGAAGATTTATGTGGCCGATATACCACTTCCGGCCTATCTGCGAGGGCAGACTGTCGGCATACTGTAGCTTCACCTGCGCCTTGTTCTGCGCCGCCAGGGTGTCAGCCAGATATGTAGCGTAGCCCGGTTGATAGTAGAAGTAGCCGTTGTTGCGCAATAGGGTCGACACACGTGTGCGCTCGGCGTCGAGCGTCGACACGTCGAAGGGGTCGCCCTTGTGCACCAACGATTCTGCCGATGTGGAATCGATGAGATGCTGAGCCTCAACGGGGAAGTTCACGTAAGTCAATGTGTCGATGGTGGTAAGGTCGCCGAGGTTGACGGTATAGCCTATCTTGGCTTTCTTGGGGTTTGACTTTGTGATGATGTCGTAGTTGACATACGACCCGAAATAGCCGCGTGCACGCAGCAGTTCGCGTGCCACCTGCGACCGCAGACGCGGATTGACGTTGCTCATAAGCACTGGTGCCTTGCCGAAAGTCTTGCGTATCCATCTGCCCAGACCCTCGTCGCTGGTGTGGAATGCGTTGTATATCCACAAACGGTAAGGGAATGGCGAGCGATAGTACGAACTTCCGAATATGGCTCCGTTCGGTTCGGTGGCAAGAGCCGCCTCCACCTCTTCCTGAGTGGTGCTGAAGTGGTCGCTTGCCTTATAGTTTTCGTATTTTATTTTGCGCTGTCCGGTGTACAATTGGTCGCCCTCGGGCACGCTCGCAGTCTCCGAACACGATGCCAGAAGCATTATGCCGAGCACACCCATCACGCCCTTCCACAGGCGTGAGAGTGTCAGTATGCTGTTGTTTCCTATTGCGTTCATATCTTTATATACGGCTTTTATGTTCATTTCTTCTGTCGTGTAGTGTCGTTGAGCAGTTCCGGCAGGTCTGCCTGTTTCGGCTTTCTGAAACGGAATATTTCCTTAAGGCTGTCCATCTTCTTGCGCCATAGGAAACCTCCTCCAAACTGTTCGACATAGCCTTCGAGCCAGTCGTAAGAGTCGCGGTCGTAGAACAGCTTCAGATACTTGTTGGAGTTGGGCGAGAGTCGATACTCAAACGTCACGTTGTCGAAGAACGTTTCGTTCTGGTTTTCTATCTCGGCACCACTCGAAACCTTTCCGCCTATGACGATACGAAGGCGGTTGTTCCAGAATCGCTTTGAGAATTTGAACGAGTAGTCGGTATGTACCTGGCCCGAACCGAGCGTAGTGTTGTCCATGCCGAACGACAGATCGAGCGTGCGAAGAGCATTGCCGCTGATGGCATTTATCTGCGAATTGAGGAACGCACTGAGTGCATTGTTCATCGAGAACGAGTTGGTGTTGCCGTCGGCGAGGTACATGCCTGTTGTAAGCATGGTCACTGCGAGCTTGCCACGATTCTCTACCGACTGCGTCATGAGTTCGTTGTGCATCTGCTGGTCGTCGGGGGCGTCGATAGTAAACTGCAATCCCATGTCCTTAAGCGTCTTGGTTATCACCACGCCACACTCGAATGTCACACTGCGACCGGCTCCACCGTCACTCGTTACGGTAGTCTTGTTCTCCTCAGTAGCCGTGATGTTGAGTCGCGGATTCATCGGGTCGCCCGAGAATTCGGCATAGCTTCCGTCCTTGATGGTGAACGTCTTGAGCGGAATTACGGGCAATGAGTACTTCATTTCGCCCGAACCTATGGTGTAACGGCCGTACAGACTCAGTCCGTCGCTTGCTGTATAGAGCATGCGCAGGTTGCCTCCGCCTATCAGGTCGACATAGTTGGAGTGGTCGGCATTTAGTGCGCACATCACATGTGTGCCGTCGTCGATGTTGACAGTGAGGTCCATGTTGAGTCCGTTGATGGGCGGACGTGTCACCGTTACGGCATCGGGGTCGCGGAAGTTGACAAACTTGACGAGTCCGTCGAGCTGGTTGTCGGTGCTGAGAGGCGAGTCGCGCAATATATAAGTAATGTCTGTAGAGCCCAATACATCGAGTCGGCCACGCACACGCAGCGCATCGAGCGGACCTTCAGCCAATCCGAGGAAGTTGACCCAAGCCTTTCCGTAAGCCTCCGAGCGTGCAGTCTCCTTCGAATCGATAAGCAGATAGTTGTCGGCACGCATCCTTACGTTGAGCGACATGTTTGCCACATCGGCAAAGTCGACATATCCACGCAGCGTAAGCGGGTTGCCGTTGCGTGCAAAGAGCTGGAAGTTCTCGAGCGAAAGTCGGCTGTTGGTGATGGTGAGCGGGTCGTCGCACATGCGCATCTCGATGCCATAAGGTTCGCTTACGACATAGGCTGAGTCGAAATATACCTCGCCGTCGACATCAGGACGACTGAGCGAACCGTGCACTTTCACCTCGCCCTGGGCATAACCCTTGAATCCTATGATGCGGTCGGGGACGAATCCGTTGAGCAGAAGCAGCGGTGTACGCGACATGTTGAGGTCGGCATCGAGCGTGCCTTCGCCTTCGGTGTTGTACGATCCCGTAAGTGAGCACACCTCATAGTTGTCCATCGACAGCGTTCCGTCAACGTAATGCTCACGCATATTGCCCTTCGGCATATACACAAACTCGCTCGACAGATTGCCTATCGGGCAACCCTCGTAAGTCATCTTGTCCACACTCACCGACGACGAAACCGACATGTCGCCCTCATGTTGCGATATGTAGTGGAAGTCGCCGTTGAGAATGCCCGATATATTAGGCGCATAAGGCACTACGGCGAGCACCTTCTGCAGGTCGAAACGTGTCAGTCCGATAGTCACGTCCTGCAATGCTTCGGTGCTGTCGTTGGTATATACGCGCACAGCCATGCCGTCATCGGCACGCAGAGCCATATCGGCAGAGAGCCGCTTATCGTTGGCAAAGAACACATAGTTGTTCTTGTTGACCTTGAATTTCTTATATCCCAACACGGGGTCGATGCCTCCCAACGACACACGCACGCCATTATGCTCCATCTGTGCACGCAATCCGAGGGCGATGCCAAGACGTTCGCGGGCATCGAATATGCGTGTTCCGAAATACAGCGACTGCTCGTGGAAGGCTCCACGGAAGCGCGCGTCGAACACAAACTGCTTGTTGTAGCGGTTGTTGCGCACTTGTCCTTCGAAGTCGGTCTTGACCGAATCCGACTTGAATGCAAGCCGGATGGTGTCGAGCTGTACGCCCGATGCCACGAGAGAGTCAAGGCTCAGCTTGCCATTGATGCCCTTCGAGGGCGACGTAGACATATCTATATATGCGTTGTGGAAGTCGTAACCGAAGTGGCGCAGGGTACGTGCGAAGATGTTTTCGCGTCCGGCGTCGAAGTAAAGGGTTACATCGGGCAGACGTTCGCGCAATCGCAACTGGTCGATATATCTCTCCTTCGACTGCCGCATTGCCTCTTCATTGACATTCTCCAGCTGCTTCATGATGCGCTCTATCGTACCGCTGCCGTTCAGACGCAGCGCAAAGTCGCCGCAAGTGACTGCCGCGTGGGTAGAATCGCGGCGTGTGAATATGTCGAGCGAGATTCTTTCGGGTGTGTATGTTTTCAAACTGTCGCGCACAATGATGTTGCCGATGACTCCACGGGCTGTGTGATTTATCTTAAAGTCGCTCGCCAGGTCGACATCAGCGCGCAGTGAGGCTGTAAGCGGACGCTTGCTTATACCCATACGCATAAAGTCGGCATTGATGAGGTCGCACGCCAGCTGTGCATCCATGCGTTTGCCGTTCATGAGTGCATTCAGATTGATAGTGCCCTGCAGCAATGGTGTATGGCTGTCGAGCAACGCATGGCCCACTCCATTGTGTACATTGGCTGTGAGCTTCATGTTAGAAAGGTCGTAACCGGCATATCTGAACTCGTCGACACTACCCTCTGCATCGAGTGAAGTGTGTGGCGACAGCATGTCGGTGCCTATTCCGTGAGCCTTCAGACTGCCCGTAAAAGGTCCTGCTGCGAGTCCCGGCACGAAGTGGGAAAGGTGCAGACTCTTAGCCGAGAGAGTGGCGTTGTAAGCCATGCGACGCATGTCGACCGATGCTTTTCCGCCTACATGTCCGCCACCTTCGCTCACATTGAAGTCGGCAGCATAACGCTGTCCGTCGGCATGCACATTGGCTTTAAGCCCAATGCCGTACGGTATGTTGAACGAAGCTGCCACCGAGCGTGGCAGCATAGTCTTGATGAAGTCGAGATTGTATGTACGTCCCTCAGCCTTTATGTCGGCACGCAGACGGTCGGGGGATGTAATGTTACGTGCTTTGCCGCTCGCCTTGAGTGCGAAGGCGGTGGGATAAGTCAGCGAAAGTTCGTTGATGCTGAGCCGACGCATATTGCCGTTGATGTCGGCATTGACCGTTATGGGTGTGGCAGGCATAGTGCGCAGCATCTCCTTGGGCAAGAATCCAAGCAGCGGCACGAAATCTGTCTTTACCACATAACCCTTGATGTTGACATCCATAACGCCCGGATTGCTTTCGGCAAATGTCGAAAGGTCCATCTTAACCTTTGCCGTGAGCATTGACCGAGGTGTGCGCAGACGCATGTCGGGCAACCACACGTGTGTAGAATCAAGCAAAAGATAGGTTGAGAATTCGTTTATTTGCAGTCCGCTCTTCTCCTTCAGCGCACATTCCTTGAGCCTCAGCCTTACACCTGCGTCGCTATAGTGCAGCGAATCGACGTGCATGGCTATGGCGGATAGCGCTATATGATTATAGTCGAGACCCGGCTGCGACTGGGTGTAGCGCATGTCGTAGTTGAGCGTACCCTCGCGCCAGTCGAGCGAGCCTACACTATACGTTCCATCAAACAGGTTGAAGCTACCATTGCGTGCCTCCAGCCTGCCAATACCTGCTGCGATGCGCATAGAATCGCCCGGCATGTGCACCGTAGCCTTTGTGTCGGCTATGTCAAGGCGGTCAAGTGAGATGTTCCAGTGCGACGGTGTGCTTGTAGTATCTTCCGGAACGGTGTCGCTAAGGGCTACATCCAGACGTGCACCCTTCAATTCGGCACGGTCGATGTGTACTGTCTCGTCATTAAGATTGATGCTTCGACTGCGCAGCGACAGCAGTCCGACGCGTCCCTTGACACGTGCCGAGGGTACGAAACGGGCTGTATTGAGTTTGGTATCTGCCAATTCGAGGCGGTCGACCACTACATTGCCATGAAACAACGGGCGCAGGCGCACGCTGACAGTAAGCTGTCGGGCGTCGGCAATAGTATCGGTTATGTTGCGGAGTGAGTCGTTGGGTTGTGTAGCCAAGAATCCGTTGACGGTCAGGTCTAACGGAAAGCGCAGGCGCACACGGTCAACCCGTACTGTCATACCGGTCGACTCAGAAGCATATGAAGCCACTTGCCTTACCGCCCAGTTCTGCACTGGCGGCACATAAAGCAGCACTGCCATCAGAATCAGGATTAAGATTGGCGTGGCAACAACTGCCGCCACGGCAATGAGCGATTTCTTTACAACTGGCTTCATATCGGGCTTATTTATTAGTTATTGAACTTTCGCAAGTTCAGAAGTTATAGAATTAAAAGAAGTTATAGAACTTAAAGCCGTATGTCTTATAGCTGAATATTCAGCAAAAAGAGTAATGGCTATAAATTCTAGCGACCGTAGGGCGCGCTAACTTCTTTAACTTCTGAATTCTCAGAACTTGCTAAAGTTCAGTTAGTTATTCAAGTTTCGCAGGCGAAAGTAGTTAAGAAGTTATAGAATTTACTGCATAGCGTTGGCGCTGAGGTCGTGCCACAGTCGGTCGTCAGGCACATCGGCGTAAGCCACGATGTTCTCCTTCGACACGGGATGCACAAATTCCACTCGGCGCGACAGCAATGATATGCTTCCGTCGGGATTGCTGCGCGGCGCTCCATATTTCAGGTCGCCCTTGATGGGGCATCCCATGTGTGAGAGCTGGCAGCGTATCTGATGGTGGCGGCCGGTGAGAAGCGTCACCTCAATGAGCATATAGTTGTCTGCAACGGCACGCACCTTGTATTTCAACACTGCCTTCTTGGCTCCCGGCACCTCACGTTCGTGTGCGTAGCTCTTGTTCTGTCGCTCGTTGCGTGTGAGCCAGTCGGTGAGCGTTCCTTCCGTAGCTATGTCGCGACGCTTCACTACAGCCCAATAGGTCTTGTGTACGTCGCCCGTGCGGAACATATCGTTGAGTCGCGACAGCGCCTTCGATGTCTTGGCAAACACCACGAGTCCGCTTACGGGGCGGTCGAGCCGGTGCACCACACCGAGGAATACATTGCCCGGCTTGTTGTACTTCTGCTTGATATATTCCTTCACCGTATCGGACAAAGGCTTGTCGCCGGTCTTGTCGCCCTGCACGATTTCGCCGCTGCACTTGTTGACTATTATAATGTGATTGTCCTCGTAGACTACCTTCATAAGTCAGTATAAGAATTAAAATAGGAGGATACGGTTACCGCCATACCCTCCTACCATATTATTAATGTATAATCAGTCTGATTACATGTTCATGCCGCCGTCGATCTGGATGACCTGACCGCTGACATAAGAAGACATGTCAGAAGCGAGGAACAGACATACATTGGCGATGTCCTCGGTCTGACCGCCACGACGAAGAGGTATCTTCTTCATCCAGTCCTTGCGGATTTCCTCAGGCAGCTGTGCTGTCATAGCTGTCTCGATGAATCCCGGGGCTACGGCATTGGCACGTACTCCCTTAGGTCCGAGCTCCTGGGCGATTGACTTGGCGAGGGCAATCATACCAGCCTTAGAGGCAGCATAGTTGCACTGTCCGGCGTTGCCGTGTACACCAACTACCGAAGCCATGTTGATGATAGAGCCGCTACGCTGGCGCAACATGATAGGCGAGCAAGCGTGGATGAAGTTGAAAGCCGACTTAAGGTTGACGTTCAGTACAGCGTCCCACTGTGCCTCAGACATACGCAGCATGAGTCCGTCCTTGGTAATACCGGCGTTGTTGACGAGAATGTCGATAGAACCGAAGTCAGCGTGAATCTGCTTAACAGTCTTCTCGGTCTCCTCAAAATCGGCGGCGTTGCCAGCATAAGCGCGGCATGTAACGCCGAGAGCTTCAATCTCCTTGCGTGTTGCCTCAAGACCTGCTGCCATATCGTCGTTGAGAACGAGGTCGGTGAATGCGATGTTAGCGCCTTCAGAGGCGAATTTCATAGCGACAGCCTTTCCGATGCCGCGGGCTGCTCCAGTGACGAGGGCAGTCTTACCTGTAAGTAATCCCATTTCGTTAATTAATTAATTGTTATTTTGTAATTATTAATTCGTTCACCTTTTGTATATATATAATGCCTGCACACGGACACTATACATTATTGATGCGCTTGCCCAGTGCTCCGTACACCACCTTTGCAACAAGCGGCTTGCTGGTCTCTTCAGTCATTCCGTGTCCCAGACGGCCGTATATGAACGGCACCTCAAGTCCCTTTATACAATAGTGTGTGATGTCTGCCACGAGGTCGACGTCTTCGATGTCAAACTCACCGTCTGCCTTTCCTTCGGCATATACCTTGCGGAAGAGTTCTATCTCGTCTTCGTCAAACTTCTTGCGCACCTTCTCCACCATCCATATGTTGCGGAAGAACTCTGCACGCAGGTTGCCGTTGCGCACCACCGTCTCCCTGATCATGCTCAGATGGGTGTATATCAGCTCTATAATCTTGTCCTGCGGGCGCATCTTCATGCCCGCTACCTCGTCGAGCTTGTCCGAGAGACGCTCCAATTCCGACTCTATCACAGCCGAATACACGTCTTCCTTGCGGTTGAAGTAGGTGTATAGCGTGCGGCGACCCTTGCCCGATGCCACAGCAATGTCGTTCATTGTAGTGTTGGCAATGCCGTTCTTGGCAAACAGCTGGCGTGCCACATCAACGAGTTTTTGGCGAGTCTTGGATATTGACATAACGTTTCCTTTACCTTTTTATTATTTTGCACATCAATTTATGTATGTGCAAAATTACAGCAATAATTCGATACAAGCAAATAAAACGCCTGCATTTTGTCTTTTGTTAACAGAGAAAAAGCAAAAGACTAAAGGAAAAATAGAGCAACAATGGGGAAAAACAAAGGAACACATGAGGCTGTTTGCCCGTAGGCACGTTATGCCTACACCTTATTATATATATGCCTATGAATTTCGATATTATTCCTATGATTTTCGAGCCAAAATGCCCGTGCTTTTCAAAAGGACTCCTTTTGGCTTGCAAAAGGGTTCGTTTTACGCTGCAAAAGGACTCCTTTTACACAGCAAAAGGACTACATTTGGAGGGCAAAAGGAGTCCTTTTGAAAAGGCGGGGGAAAATCGCCTTAATGCCTAAGACGACATTTTATCATACACCGCCAATCCCTTCACTGTAAGAAGATACTTCTGGCGGGGGTGGCGGGGGGAAGAGGGATATTTCATTGTTACGAATCCGTCACTAATAGCTGGCGTAAGAGAATATTCAAGGAAGTTGGGACGGTTTTTCAGTCCAATAGCCTCCATCATTTCCTTTACACTCTTTTCCTCTGTACCAATTGCAAGAATCAATCGCTTAACATTTTCAGTTAGGCCCGCCTTCAAATTATTCGTACTTGTACTGGTGCTTGTATGGGTACTTGTATGGGTACTTGTATGGGTATTATCGGTATCGTTATACCCAATAAGCATATATCGGTTTTTCAACTCATGTTGCTCACCTAACATCAAATTACGGAAAAACTTAACAAGAAAGGACTTATTTGGCTCTACACCTTTTGATGGATTACGATAGTTAGCACGCACAAGAGCATTGCGGAAGTACCATGAGTTTTCGGCAAACAAATCGTTGTTTGCCCGAAAACCAATCGACCGCAGATATTTGATAACAAACACAGCTGTAGTTCGTGTATTGCCTTCACGAAACGGATGATTCTGCCATAGTAACGTTACGAAATCAACAATGTGATTGATAATTTCATCTGTTGTCAATCCTTTATAACAGAAGTCTTTTTCCTGTTGAATGTCATATCTCAATGCCATCATAATGTCTGCTGCACGGCCATAAACAACAGTATCGCCTTGCAACACCCATTCCTTTTTGCTAATATCATACGGACGGATTTCTCCAGCATGTTTGAATACACCATCAAACAAATGTCTGTGAATATTCAGAAACTCTAAAGCTGTAAATGAAAAGGACTGTTCACTCAACAATTTGGCGATGTTAGCAGCCACACGGTCGGCCTCCTCCTTCTCTGCATCGTCATTATCATGTGTCGTCTTATTGACATAATATGACTTCAACTGCTGTCGCACATCATCAATGGTAATGTCGCCCTCAATATGCTTGACAGCAGCTTCTTTCAGATAATCAGACACCTTCAGTCCATCCACATCTTGCAGACCAATAGCCGTGCGCCATAAAGAAGCCCTCTCACGTTTATGCGGCTCAGCCAAACGCTCGTATGCTTCAAAGTCGATGTATAGTTGTTTGTTATTATTAGTCATTCTCGTAAATCATTAGATTTTCCACATTACAAACAAAAAGCAGTCACACAATTGAAGAATTGGCTTGACATATGATTTGCTATTATTTGTCATTTCTCATACCCCTCATAATAATAGCTCTGCTCAATCCCCTTGAATATCACCTCACGATTCTCCGTATCTGAAGTGAGGTTCTGCGAGAGCAGATAGCGCAGTTCGAGGTCGTTGATTGGTGAGCGTTCCATTGCCGAGAGGTACTGGTCTTTGTCCACATACTGCCAATTGACCACTTTGCCAAGTGCACGTTTCAGCATCATGTCGAGCCAAATGCGCGTAGAGCGTCCATTGCCTTCCATGAAAGGATGGCACACATTCATCTCTACATACTTCTCTATGATATGCTCAAATGTGTCTTCCGGCATTTTCTCTACAGCAGCGAGTGCAGCTTCAAGATAGAGCGAATTGGCAAAACGGAAACCGCCCTTGGCTATATTCTTGTCACGAACGACACCGGCAAATGGGTATAGATCGTTGAACAAATAGCGATGTATCTGCTGAAGCCCCATAGCTGTACCTACAGGCATCTGGTCGATATCACCCGACTCAAAGAGGCGGTGAGCATTCACTAACGAACGTTCGTCTATTTCCTTCGTAGTCATAATTACATTATCTTATTTGTTTCTGCATCTACAAAGATAAAAACAATCTTTGACAATCACGAATGATTATGAGGATTGTTTGTATTGGCAAGCTAACTGAGTCAACTCGTATTATCAATAATACTTAGAGTGGTCAACTAAAATCGTTAAACCACACAAAATTCTCCGTTCCGTGTCACGGAATGTGCGTTCCAAGTCTTTGAACGGCCGTTCAGTGACACGGAACGTACATTCAAAGACACGGAACGGAGATTTAATGGCGTTGCGAGAACATCTGCAAGGCATTGCAGAAACATTTGCAAGGCGTTGCGAGAACATTTGCAAGGGAAATAAATAAAAGGCGCTAAGGCTTTTATTCGGATTTTTGTTGTAACTTTGTAGAAGACTAAAACAAACAATCCATTATGAAATCATTGAGAGAACTTTTCCGTATAGGCAAGGGACCGTCAAGCAGTCACACTATGGGACCGCAGAAGGCGGCTAAGATATTTGCAAGTCATAACATGCATGCTGCCTCGTTTGAGGTGACGCTCTACGGCAGTCTGGCTGCTACCGGACGCGGACACATGACCGATGTGGCTATCGACGAAGTGCTGCGCCCTATCGCTCCGTTGCGTATTGAGTGGCAACCGCAAGTGTTTCTGCCCTTCCATCCCAATGGTATGAAGTTTGTGGCATTTGACAATGCCGGCAACCAGACTGACGAATGGATTTGCTACAGCGTAGGCGGCGGCGCATTGTCGGAAGGCGAGAAGAGTCGTTGGCTTACCGGACTGCGCGAAGTGTACAAGCTGAATACGCTGCGCGAGATACAGGACTGGTGCGAAAGCAACGGCCGCGGCTACTGGGAGTATGTCAATGAGAGCGAGGACGAGGATATATGGGACTATCTGATGGATGTATGGCAGGCCATGAAGGAGAGCGTTGAGCGTGGCATCGACCACGAGGGTGCGCTTCCCGGTCCGCTCAATCTTCCGCGCAAGGGCCCTATCTATTATGTCAAGGCAAGCGGATACAAGCAGTCGTTGCAGTCGCGTGCGCTGGTTTATGCCTACGCTCTTTCGGTAAGTGAGGAGAACGCTTCTGGCGGTATTATCGTTACAGCGCCTACTTGCGGATCGTGCGGTGTATTGCCAGCTGTGCTCTATCATCTCTCTAAGGGTCATAACTTCAGCGACACACGCATTCTGCACGCTATGGCTACAGCCGGAATATTCGGCAATGTGGTGAAGCAGAACGCTTCGATATCAGGTGCTGATGTTGGCTGTCAGGGCGAGGTTGGCGTAGCTTGTGCTATGGCTTCGGCTGCTGCATGCCAGTTGTTTGGCGGAAGTCCGTCGCAGATTGAGTATGCTGCCGAAATGGGACTGGAGCATCACTTGGGCATGACGTGCGACCCTGTGTGCGGACTGGTTCAGATTCCATGTATTGAGCGCAACGCCTTCGCTGCCACACGTGCTCTCGACGCCAATCTCTATGCTTCGTTCTCTGACGGAACCCACTCGGTTTCGTTCGACCGCGTAGTGAAGGTGATGAAGCAGACTGGCCACGACCTGCCGTCATTGTATAAGGAAACAAGTACTGGCGGACTGGCAAGAGCCTACGAGCAGCACATGAAAGAAAAGAAATAAAGACTTTGGGGGATTCGGAGTTCCAGTAAAAAACCTTCGTATCATGACATGATACGATCATTTCAAGGCATGATACGGTCATTTCAAGGCACGCTAAATATATTTATATCACGATACTGACACAAGAAGAATGCTATCTGTAGGAGGGTATAGCATCCCTGCTATACCCACTCAATCAACAGTAAATGAAGGCTGAGTGGAGGGTGTGTCAAAACTCAATTATACGGGCTGAAAGCCCAATAAGCACATAGCCCAAGGCAGCACCTTGGGTGTACGAATTGAAAATAGCAAAACGCCCTGCAAGGGCAAAAGCATTGATAATTAACGCTTTTGCCCTTACAGGGCGCATTGTTT
>URDM01000014.1 GCA_900546575.1 uncultured Prevotella sp. | reverse complement strand
TGCGCCCTGTAAGGGCAACTATCTGTGGCTCAATAGAGTTGCCCTTACAGGGCGATAGATTCTATAAACCTTTTTACCCAAGGCGTTGCCCTGGGCTATGGAGGAAATTGGGTTTTCAGCCCGCTTTGTATGACTTTTGACACACCCCGCATCTTTGTAATCAGAACGAAGGGAAAAAGCCAGCCTTTACAAATGTAGTCCTTTTGCACTGCAAAAGGGGTACTTTTGAGGAGCAAAAGGAGTCCTTTTGAGATGCAAAAGGAGCCCTTTCGGAGTGCAAAAGGAGTCCTTTTGGAAAGCACCCCAGAAATACACCCCCAAACAAACAGCAAAAACCAATAAAAGAAGACAAAAATATGTGTGGAATTGTATCTATTTTCAACCTTCGGGAACAGACTCCCGAGTTGCGCCAAAAGGCTCTGCGCATGAGCCGTAAGATTCGTCATCGCGGTCCAGACTGGAGCGGTATATACTGCGGAGGTACTGCCATTCTGGCTCACGAACGCCTGTCGATAGTCGACCCCGAATCGGGCGGACAGCCATTGTTCTCGCCCGACCGCCAGCAAGTGCTTGCCGTCAACGGCGAGATATACAACCATCAGGACATACGCGAGCGCTACAAGGGCAAGTATGAGTTTCAGACGGGCAGCGACTGCGAGGTTATCCTCGCCCTGTATCGCGACAAGGGTATCGACTTTCTTGAAGACCTGAGCGGCATATTCGCCTTTGCCCTGTACGACCAGGAGCGCGACGAGTTTCTGATTGCACGCGATCCCATCGGTGTAATTCCTCTATATATAGGCTACGACAGCGACGGCACCGTGTATGTTGCGTCCGAACTGAAGGCTCTTGAGGGCGAGTGCGAACGCTACGAACCCTTCCTGCCGGGCCACTACTACTCAAGTCGCGAGGGCAAGATGACCCGCTACTACAAGCGCGACTGGTTCAACTACGAAGCCGTGAAAGACAACAAGGCGAGCGTCAGCGCCATCCACGATGCACTGGAAGACGCTGTGCGCCGCCAACTTATGAGCGATGTACCCTACGGAGTACTGCTGTCGGGCGGACTGGATTCGTCGGTAATCTCGGCAATTGCCGAGAAATACTCCGAGCGACGCATCGAATCGGACGGTAAGGAACGTGCCTGGTGGCCGCGCCTGCACTCGTTTGCCGTAGGACTGAAGGGAGCACCCGACTTGGCTAAGGCACGGCTTGTGGCTGACTACATAGGAACCGTCCACCACGAGATAAACTACACCATTCAGGAGGGACTCGACGCCATACGCGACGTGATATACTTCATCGAGACCTACGACGTAACCACCGTGCGAGCCTCAACACCTATGTATCTGCTGGCACGTGTAATAAAGTCGATGGGCATAAAGATGGTGCTCTCGGGCGAGGGTGCCGACGAGATATTCGGAGGCTATCTTTACTTCCACAAGGCTCCCGACGCACGCGCATTCCACGAGGAGACCGTACGCAAGCTGTCCAAGCTGCATCTGTACGACTGTCTGCGTGCCAACAAAAGTCTGTCGGCATGGGGCGTGGAGGGACGTGTGCCCTTCCTCGACAAGGAATTCCTTGACGTGGCTATGCGCACCAATCCCGAAGCAAAGATGTGCCCGGGCAAGACCATTGAGAAGAAGATTGTACGCGAGGCGTTCGCCGACATGCTGCCCGAGGAGGTGGCATGGCGACAGAAGGAACAGTTCAGCGACGGCGTGGGATACTCGTGGATTGACACGTTGAAGCAGATTACCGAGCAACAGGTGTCGGATGAGCAAATGGCTCATGCCGCCGAACGCTTCCCCATCAATCCGCCACGCTGCAAGGAGGAATACTACTACCGCACAATCTTCGAAGAACACTTCCCCTCGGAATCAGCAGCACGCAGCGTGCCCAGCGTTCCGAGCGTAGCATGTTCTACCGCCGAGGCGCTGGCTTGGGACAAAGCGTTCCAAGGCAAGAACGACCCCAGCGGACGTGCAGTAGCAGGCATACACGAAAAGGCGTACTAAAGCAAAAACCGGTAGTGCTAAAGACTGGCACTACTTCGACTGATTGAACAAATCAATCCATTTCTGAATAATTATATTAGGACTGTACTCAAGCGACTTCGCCACCACCTGATGGCGGAGTCGCTGCTTTTTGTCCTCATCCATGGCAGCAAACTCCAGCATCTTGTCGGCAAAGGCTTGCACGTCGCCTTTGGGAGTAAGTATGCCGGCAGAACCATCTGTGCCGACTATACTGCGCACACCTTCGCACATATCCATAGATATTGGCACTACACCATGCGATTGTGCCTCAATCAGACACAATGGAAATCCCTCGTACTCTGACACAAGACACAAGGCTGAAGCATGACGATAGTATTCAGCAGGACTTTGATAGCCCTCGAAACTGACACGAGGCAATCCCTTAGCCAACGACTTCAACCGCTTAGCATCAGGTCCGTCGCCTACAATAACAAGACTCCAGTCGGGCAACTTGTCACAAATCATACGCCAGGCATCAATCAACCGGTCAATACGCTTGTCGGGATACGACAGACGACCTACATACAGAAACTCCTTTTGCTTGTCGTAACAAATGTCAGTAGCAGGTTGCTGCATGTTAGGAATTACATGCATATGCATGATATGATTTGACGACAATTTCAAATCACGTACGATCTGATCGCGATAACCTTCGCACAGCACCATATAATCATCAAAAACATTGACAGTCTTAATATAGCGCTTGCGATAACGGCGTTCAAGCATATTGGTCTTTTCATAGCGCAGATACTTTGCAAGATAATACTTCGCAGCCTTGACCAATCCATTATGGCTATTCTGACGAGCACGCTGACGCTTTCTGAATATCTCCCAATACGGAACATTATGATTAGCATATATCGTCTTGCATCCCATACGATGCAGCTCTTCAACAACATCATGCTGACACATCATTACAAATACCACCGTACCAATACCATTGGCACGAACGCCATCAAGCAAGAATTCCCAATTCTTTTTCAACTTTACGTTGCCAAGAGTAGGCGAAACAATTACATGAAAACGGTTGTCGGAAGCAAGATTTGACGGCAACAATTCAGGATTGTACTCACGAGCAAACACATAAACCTCATAGCCACCACGCTCCAATAGCGCAGCGGCAATATCACACGTAACACGTTCGGCACCTCCAATAGGGAACTCACCATGCACAAACGCCACTTTCTTAACTTCAGCCATATATTAGTTTTTGAATAAATGTTTACATTTAGAACGCCATATTATATCAATCCAAGCAGCCTTTTCATCAGCAATTTGAAGGCTTTCTTGCGTCTTGTGGTCTTGGCTTTCCTATCCGTTATCATATAATAGAATACAGAAAGGGGGCACTCTCTCAACAATTGCCTTACTTCCTTTTCCTTTATATACGGAAGGAGTGACATTATATGGAAGAAGTGAACATTATTTAAAGCCCTTTTATAAGTTCCCTTCTTATCCTCTTTACTATAAAATCTTTGTACAATAGCAAAGTTTTCGGTTATTTCCTTATAATTCTTTACTACTCCTTCCAACGAGGTCTGATGCGAAGCGGTATCAGTTCTGACGTTATAGAAATAACATGCGCTTTGGCAATAGGCTATCACATCACTTTTATGATATAAAGGCAGCGTAACAGACATATCCTCTGCCATATACTTCTGCGGTGGTTCTTCCAACTGCAAAAGCAAATCACGACGGAACAACTTATTCCAGATGCACCATAAAGTACGCATGTACATGATGTCCTTTATAACATCCTCCTTGCTTGCATTTACATTACGCAATCCGCATATTCTTTCAGTGCCATCTTGACGAACAGAAATAAAGTCACTCACAACAATGTCGGCGTTTTTTTCTATCGCCACATTATACATCATCTCGTATAGATTTAGGTCAACCCAATCATCGCTGTCACAGTTTGCTATATATTCGCCAGTAGCGACCTGCCATCCGCTTTGTCTTGCAAATGGCAGTCCCTTATTCTTCTCATGATGTACGATTCTTACCTGTTGTTTTCTTGCAGGATAGTCGTTTATGACTTCATTCAGAATGTCTATCGACCTGTCTTTGGTGCAGTCATTAACGAATATATATTCAATATCGTCTAAAGTCTGCTCAAACAGACTTCTGGCACAACGTTCTATATATTTCTCTACTCCATAAACTGGAATAACGACACTTACTTTTGGCATGTTTTAGTATATTTGTTTATGCGATTTCAATTATTAAGCAGAGGGTTGTAGCTTTAGATTTTACAACAAATCCACCCACATCTGCCCTACTTTCTCCGGGCTGTACTCCAACGATTTGGCTACTACTTGATGACGGAGTCGGAGTTTGGTGTCTTCATCAAGAGCCGCAAACTCAAGCATCTTGTCGGCAAAGGCACGAACATTGCCCTTTGGCACAAGCATACCAGCCGAACCATCATTGCCGACAATACTGCAAACTCCCTCTGACGAATTCATTGTAATAGGCACAACTCCATGCGATTGCGCCTCAATCAGACACAATGGGAATCCCTCAAACTCAGATACAAGACACAAAGCAGAAGCACGACGATAATAATCATCAGGCTTTTGATAACCCTCGAAACTCAAACGAGGCAATCCTTCAGCTAAAGTTTCAAGTCGTTTGCGGTCGGGTCCGTCACCTACAATGACAAGGCTCCAATCAGGCAACTTATCATAAATCAAACGCCAAGCATCAATCAGTCGGTCTACACGTTTGTCAGGAAACGACAGGCGACCGACAAACAGAAATTCCTTACGCTTGTCATAACAAATGTCGGTAGCATGTTGCTGCATATTCGGAATGACATGTATGCGAGAAGCATCAGACGGCGACAACTTTAAGTCATGCACCAATGTATCACGATAACCATCGCACAGAACCATATAATCGTCAAAATGGTTAAAGTCTACCATATAGCGCTTAGCCCAACGACGTTCGAGCATACGGGTTTTCTCATATCGCAAGTACTTAAACAAGTAATACTTGATTTTCTTTGAGAGACTCTTTTGGGCTTTCTGACGGGCATACTGGCGTTTACAGCAAACCTCAAAAAATGGGATTGTATGAGGAGCATATATAGTTTTACACCCCATATTCCTTAGTTCGTCCAAAACTTCATATAGTCGTATAATCACAAATACTATTGTACTTATACCGTTAGTACGCACACAATCAAGAAGAACGTTCCAACCGTCCTTTGTCTTAATCTTGTCATGGTCAGGAGATACAACCAAATGAAAACGATTGTCAGACACAAGATTTGCCGGCAACATTTCCGGATGGATTTTAGGAGCAAAAACATACACCTCATATCCACCTCGCTTTAAAAGCTCTGTAGCTATATCACAAGTAACACGTTCAGCACCTCCGATTGGAAAAACCTCATGTACAAACGCCACTTTTTTTACTTCTTTCATATATCAAATTATGCAATGTATAATATGATTAAACAAATGCAAATGTAGCCCAAAACATCGGAATAAACAAACATATCAAACAGATAATGTGACAAAAAGACAAATAAAGCTGATTTTGGCATATTTCCCCATTCCCATACAGTTACATCTCCATATTCCTCCGTTCGTCCTTCGTTTATCCTTCGTTCATCCTTCGTAGTGAACTCGATCATCCTCCGTTGTGAACTCGATCTACCTTCGTTAACGAAGCGGAGACATAACGGAGGCACAACGGAGGATGAACGTAGGATAAACGAAGGATGAGCGTAGGCAGAACGAATATGTAGTGAAGAGCGAACGAAAAAGCCCTACCCCGTCTCCTTCCACGCAGGGAGGGGAGTAATATGCATCATTTGCTTAAAACAAATCACAACAAATAGCCTCCTACAGTTTGACACGAATCACAAAGCGAATGAAGCATGCGACAAGAACAATTAGAGTGAGATTCGTGTCATTCGTGGTTAATACTTGGGGAAACGTCAACACGAATTACACGAATCACACAAATGATGCATATAGTATCCAAAAGAAGTAAGAGTTTTTCGAGTCACGAATTATCACGAATTAGCCATAAATTTTGTAGGAGAACTATTCGTGGGGAGAATTCACGGATACATGTTAGTGTATTAAAGAGGCTCCTCTCCATCAAGTATTTTCTTGAAATCCTCTTCTGGCGGTAATATTCTTTTTAATTTCTCTGGCATCACCTTATATGTTGCAACACCCATTGGTTGTGTATAGTCTTGAAGGAGATACTCAACGTATGTTTTGTCGGCATCACGACAGAGCACGATGCCAATAGTCGGATTCTCATGTGGTTTGCGTTCATCATCGTTAAGCATACGTATATAAGCAGACAATTGACCAAGATATGCAGGTTTGAATGCTCCCTTCTTTAGCTCAAAAACCACAAGGCTTTGTAGTTCTCTATTAAAGAACAACAAGTCAACCCAATGATCATGTCCAAATTTATCAATATGCACTTGATTGCCCATAAACGTGAAATCCTTGCCGAAGGTAAGGATAAAATTCTTCACATTATTAACAATAGAGTTCTCTATAACCCTTTCGTCAATGTCTTGTGAATCCCATTCGTCAATCTCCTCTATGTTTATAAAGTCAAGCAAATAATCATCTTTGAACATGGATATTGCTTTTAACGCATGACGGGTTGTAGGCATAGTCTTAGCAAAATTGCTCGGCATCTGAGATTGATGATGATACAAGTCTGCTTTTAGATTATCGCGTAGAGTGTACTTATCCCAATGCAGTGTTGCAGCCTGATGAATGTAGAAAGCACGTTCCTCAAGAGTCTTTGTCTTGGATAAGATTTCGTCGTGATGCGAAAAACTTAATGAAAAGAAATCGTACCAATCCAAATCGCCCGCCAATGGCGGACGATTTACCGACAACAAAGCATTATATGGCAAAGATTCCTGATTTTCAGCTGATTGCAAATCGTCCGCCATTGGCGGGCGATTTATGAAATCACACCATTGTTCATAAAATATGCGCATTTTTTTGATACTCGTTGGCGAAAAGCCACGTAATCCAGGCAATTCTCTTCGAAGCTGTTCGCTGATGGTTTCAATAGCTCCTGTACCCCAACAGCCATTACGAGTATTGTCAGAAACGTATTTACCAACACCATAATATAACGCAAGCATCTGACGATTTACCGCCTTTGCAGCTTCCAACTGATTTGTGAGTATCGCCGTCTTTATAAGTTGAACAGCTTGATTGTATTGTGTACTTATCTTGTCCATAAATCAACTTTTGGAAACAAAGATAAATTAAAAAGGTCGTTTACCCAAATTTTCACGTATTATTATTGAACATTGTTTTTATAAAAAAAAAGAAAGTAGCTAAGTTGCAGGAGGGTTTTAGAGTCACGAATTATCACGAATTGGCCATAAATTAAGGTTCATCCGACATTGGGAGTGATATTAATGGTTTTAATAAGGACAAACTGTAGGAGGCTATGGCGTCCTCGCCATAGCTTGAGCAAGCAGCGGTGCAAATAATAACAATAAGAATATGTCTACCAATTGCTCAGGCTACGGCGGGGACGCCATAGCCTCCTACCATTTGTGCTGTCAATACTCTTTCAAGCATCCCCACTTCTATCATTATCACTCTAAATATCGGATGGCCCTAAATTAAGCCTGCAAACAGTTTGGTTGAGATACATTCACCACGAATTGCACAAATCACACTGTAGAATGTAGAGCGAGTGGAATTCATGGAAATTCGTGACTAAATAGGTTCTATTCAATATCAAATCCCATGTCTTGCACAAGTTGCTTGACAACATTGACTTTGACGGTTGAAGCATCCTCTTTATCATAGAGAAGAAGAAAAACAACCTGACCATTTTCGACATTGGTAAGAACATTGAACGTGATGACTCTTGCTCCACCAGATTTACCTTTGCCTTTTGATTTGATAGCCATACGGATTTTGCGCATGTTTTTTGTAATCTCATCGCCTTGCAGAGGGTTCTCTTTGATACTATCGAGAAAATCCTTGTAGTCTTGTTTAAAACTTGGATATTTCTTAGCGAGACGTTTTGCTTCTTTTGCAAAGTCATCAGAAACCGATACTGTAATATTACAACTCATCGAGCAAACTATCAGCAGATTGAAGTTTACGCTTTCCGGCAATGGCTTCCTTTACCTCTGTCAAAGCGTTTCTGAGTTCTTTCATCAAGTCGCGCGGTGCGTCAATGGTATCACCTCCGTCATCGGGGAAGATGCGGAAACTGCCAGCACGCGATTTTAGGACTACGTGCTCTCCTGCTTTTGCCAAATTCAGATACTTAGTCTGATTAGTGCGAAAGTCTCTTGTGCTAACTATAACCATAATTCTATATATTTGTTTACGATGCAAAGAAAGTGCAAACCGAGAGCAATGAAGTTCACTTCAATTGCCGAGGTGCAGCCTTTCTTCTGCAAAGATACTCTTTTTTTATTGAAACAACAATCGGAATAGTAGCCAATTAACATTATTTGGTAACCAATCACATATACACCTCAATGCCATTCGCCTCAAAAATCTTTTACATGCCAGTCACCTTTGTACTTTTTCACCAACTTGTCAATTTGGTATCTGCACGAATGTAGAGCGAGTGGAATCCGTGGGGATAATTCACGGACAATTCATGGTAATTCGTGACTAAAATAATATCACAATCTATTGCGTATGACCTTATCAGCTATTATCAAACGTAAATATCTGGAACCAAATTGTTAAACTTGTTACAAAAACTGTTAACATTGCAAGGGCGATGTAATATTATGCAATATTTTTAGTACCTTTGCATCGGAATTACAAAAATGCAACATCTGCATTGCAAATTACAAACCGAAGGTTGAACACTATTGTTAGTTCGACGATCACCTTTTGAAAGAATGATATACTCATTCTAATCTTAAATGCATCCTTAAAACAATGAATTTAAAGAAAACAATTAAGACATTAGCAATATCATTATTCCTGGCAGTGGCTCCTAACCATGCCAGCGCACAAGACCTTATCGCACGACAGGCTCCCGTTGACCGCAAGATGGCTGCTGTAGACACCATCATGCTGCGCAACATCACAATCAAGGAAGAAGCCGAATCGCCAGCATCTGAACTGTATGCCAACTGGGACAACAAATACGCTCACCGCGCAACTGAGTTGCCAGAGCACTTCAACATCGACCTGCGCCACTTCTGCATGCCCACCACAAGCCGCGTCATAACAAGTAATTTCGGTTCGCGATGGGGACGCCAGCACAAAGGCCTCGATATAAAAGTGTATATCGGCGACACTATTCGCGCTGCATTCTCAGGCAAGGTACGCATTGTACGCTACGAGGGTGGCGGATACGGCAAGTACATCGTGATACGACATAACAACGGACTGGAGACCATATACGGTCACCTCTCAAAGCAACTCGTAGAGGAGAACCAGACTGTCAGAGCTGGCGAGGTTATCGGACTTGGCGGCAATACCGGACGAAGCACCGGTTCGCACTTGCACTTCGAGACTCGTCTGTGTGGAGTTGCTCTTAACCCGGCATTGATGTTCGACTTCCGCGAGCAGGACGTAACGGGCGACTATTATGCTTTCAACCGTTCTACATACGACAACGAGTCGGCTAACGCCACTCGTCTGCGTGGCAAGCAGGATGGCTCGACACTTGCAAACAACAACTCAGCGAACGACTACGCTACCAACAACCGCACTACTTCAGGTCTGGACGACCAGATACAGTATCACAAGGTGGTTAAGGGCGAGACACTGGAGAGCATCTCACGCAAGCGTGGCGTTACTATCGCACAGATTTGCAAGCTCAACCACATAACAAAGAAGATGAAGTTGCGTCCAGGCCAGATCCTGCGCTACTCATAATCAAACCGGAATATTACCAATTTTATTATATTAGATCGAGCGCGCCAGATGAAACAGTGATGTTTCGTTCTGGCGCAGTTTTTTATATAAACATCTTCAATAAACAAACGGATAACACTCATTCACTATGCTGTTGAAATTTTTCATGACATGCAACAAGATTGGAGCGTTCACCCTCGGTGGCGGTTATGCCATGATTCCGATTATGGAACGCGAGTTTGTAGACAAAAACCAATGGATGGACCGTCAGGAGTTTATGGACATTATGGTGGTGGCACAGACCACACCTGGCATCTTCGCCGTTGATATGGCAAGCCATATAGGCTATAAACTACGTGGTGTCTGGGGCGGAATCGTGGGCGCCGTTGGCATAGCCCTACCATCTATCATCGCCATTATGATTATAGCCATGTTCTTCCACAACATAAAGGACAATCCATGGGTGGAGAAGTTCTTCCGCGGTGTGCGCCCTGCTGTGGTGGCTCTGATTGCAGCACCGTGCTTCAAGATGGCTAAGACGGCTGGCATAACATGGCGCACCGTATGGATTCCGATAGTGTGTTGTCTGCTCATAGCCTTAGCAAATGTCTCACCTATATACCTTATTATTATAGCTGGTGTGGCAGGGTGGCTTCTTGGACGTTGCACGAAGTGGAATTAGGAATTTTGAGTTTTGAATTTTGAATTGGTCGGCTACGCCGATTAGGAATTATTCAATGTTGAATTATTCAACTCAAAACTCAAAATTCAACAATTCACAATCGCAGGCGTAAGCCGAGAATAATTCAAAACTCAAAATTCAAAATTCAAAATTGCCGCAGGCAACAATTCAAAACTCAAAAATCAAAACTCAAAACTCAAAATATGATTTTTCTGAAACTCTTTATAGTCTTCACCAAGATAGGAACATTCAATTTCGGCGGCGGTTATGCCATGCTGTCGCTTATACACAACGAGGTGGTGGTGAAGAACGCTTGGCTCAGCAACGCCGAGTTTACCGACATCGTGGCTATAAGTCAGTCGACACCGGGTCCTATCGGTATCAATGCGGCTACATACGCAGGATATGTGGCAGTTCTGAATCAAGGTTATCCTCAATGGTTGGCAGCTGTAGGCTCAGTGATAGCGTCGCTGAGCATAATATGGTTGCCGTTTGTAATAATGATACTTATATCACGCTATCTCATCAATCACAAGGACTCGAAGATTGTAAAGGACATCTTCGCAGGCTTACGCCCTACAATCGTAGGACTGATAGCTGCGGCTGCCGTGCTGCTTATGAACAAAGAGAACTTCGGATCGCCAACCGACAATGCCGTAAGCTTTGCCATAAGCATAGCACTATTTGCCGCTACATTCTACTTCACCAAGTTCCGCAAGAGCAACCCCATACTCGTAATGCTTGTATGCGGACTATTGGGACTCGTGATATTCTAATTCATCAGGGAAAAGTAATATAATACTACTTGACAAAGTAATATATATTCGTTTGCCATTTAATATATATTACTTTGCCATTTAATATATATTACTTTGCCATTGAATACATATTGTATTTCTGAGGATTGTTTCATAATAAAACATCCTGCATTCCACGTGACGAAAAACTCGGATTTGAGTTTGTTTCACTTGGAATGCAGGATGAACTATTTTTTATTCCTCTGAAGCCTCAACTCTGAACAGCGAGAAGTTTACGCTGCCATAAGCTCTGTGCTCAATAAAGCCTGGAATGTCGGAGAAGTCGTTCTTCTTGCCATGCTCGAATACAAGCAGTCCACCGGGTTTCAACATTCCCTTTTCAAGAATCAAGCGCGGAATGGTAGGCAGTTCGGGCAGGGCATAAGGAGGGTCGGCAAATATCAGGTCGAACTGCTGCTTGCACGTCTTTATGAATCTGAACACGTCACCACGTATCAGAATATTGTCGTTGGTATCAAGCTTCTTCATACATTCACGGATGAATGAAGCATGGTCGCGGTCCATCTCAACGCTCACTACGGGAGCACAACCACGCGACAACAGTTCGAGCGAAATGCTGCCCGTACCTGCAAATAGGTCGAGAGCGGTGGCACCCTCCATGTCGACATAACCATTTATTACGTTAAAGATATTCTCCTTTGCGAAGTCGGTTGTGGGACGCGCCTTAAACGAACGTGGAATGTCGAAATGACGTCCCTTGTATATACCTGTTATTATTCTCATAGTCTTGTTTAAATTTTAATGGACATGCTTTATGTTCTTGATAAAGCGTCCCAATTCCTTCACCAGCTGTTCAAGTCCGGCAATATTGCCCGACAGACATAAGATGTCGGTGCGTTTCATTGCGAGCGTCTGCCATACATTCAATATATAGTAGGCTGCATCGGGAGCAAGCGTTGCGTCGAACGAATTGCAGAAACGCACCCTACCCTTTCGGAAAGCACAGATGTCAATGCGCTTGTCGTGGAAATAGCAGAACTGTTTCTCCTGAAAGCCTCCCCATGACTGCTGACTGAACTGCACAAGTACGGGGGCAAGCAACGGCATGTACTGCACTCCACGGAATGTTTCGCTCAATACAAACCGCAAGTCACGGTTGACAGCATAGGCTGCCACTACACCGAGTTGCGCAATGGGATATGTCAGCACCTCATCCTGACGCATGTTTGAATTGGTGTGGGCATAAAGCAAAGCCACATTCTGCTCGTCGAATTCCTCTTGGGGAATGAGCAGCAGCGGTGTGTCGATTACTACCAGCACGTCATCGTAGAGCGACTCAGCCTGCGGCACAGCCGATTGAGCCGTATCCGTATTGGCTCCGCCCGAAAGTGGAGTGAGATGAGAAGGGCGCTTTGCCTGCGGCAGACGACATTCGGTCAATGCCTGGCGTAAATTAGCAGCCACTGCAATGCCCGTCTTCATGTTGTACTGCTCGTAGTCGGTCTGACCCTCAATGACAGTATTGGGGGCTGTGAACGTTATCGTAGTGCGTGTTATGCGTATTGTCAGTTTCATAAGAGTAATTCTCTGTTATCAGTATTTTATCACCAATGCTTTGCCTTTCCGAATATCTTACGCAGTCGGTTAGTAACAGATCGGCGTATGTGTCCGAAGTTGCCGTAGCGCAGATTGAGCCACAACTCCTCCAATGAACGTCCTGCCTTAATCCACGGATGTCCGTAGGCGTATGTACGATATACCTTATTCTTGAACGCCACATCTTCAACCACGTAGCGCGGATGGCGTATGTTGGCTGCGTCGATGTCGAAACGCTGCATGGTGAACAGTCGGCGCAAACGGCGAGGCATGGTCTGCAGCGAACCGGTGTAGTGGGTCGACCCGTCAGTAGCACCGAGATTGTTTATCATATTGTGCGTTGGCATTATGGCGAGACCTGAATTTAGAACCATCGATGCCCAGAATATGGTCTCGTAGTATGCCTTACCCGACGCACGATGGTCGTAACATGCGTGCAGCGTATCGAGACAATAGCGACGCTGATGCATAACGCCCTCAAGCTGTTGCATTGCATCGGGGTCGTCGAGGAAGGCGTAGGTCTCGTCCCATGTGTCGATGACGCGTCGCCATGATGCCCATCCCCATATAGAGAACACCGAGGTGAACATATAGTCGTAGGGGCTGTCTATCTTCTCTTCAGGATTGAATCCTGCCACCATCCACACACGATTATCGTGTTCGTAACGGTCGAGCATCTGCTTGCAGAACGGGAAGAACGACTGCGACGGCACGTCATCGTCTTCAAGCACGATGCATTTGTCGACTATAGAGAACGCCCACTTCTGCGATATATATTCAGAAGGATCACATCCATAGTTGCGCTCCTGATATTTGCGATGCACCTCACACTGCCAGTCGATATTCTCAACCACACGTCGGCATCCTTCAATGCCGGGCATATCGCGCTCGCCACGTGGTCCGTCCTGATAGAGGAACAGTCGTGAGGGTCGCGCCTTGCGCACTTCGTCAAACACCTTCTTGAGATGGTCAGGACGATTGAAGAACAGAATGAGTACGGCGACGTCGGTCTTGTATGGTTGTAGCGTCATAAGCGTAATGTTGATTATGTTAATGATAAAACATGTATTGTCTATGATATAGCTGCCCAATTGACGTTGGTGTCACGCAATTGGCGCAGTCGGTTCCACAGCATTGCATATTGTGATGACGTGCAGGTGGGGTCGGCATCAATTATGCGCTGAGCCTCCTGACGAGCCAATGCAACGAGTTGGCCGTCGCGTGCTATGTCGGCTATCTTAAGGTCGAACGCTATGCCACTCTGCTGCGTTCCCTCAAGATCGCCGGGGCCGCGCAGTTTGAGGTCGGCCTCGGCTATACGGAACCCGTCGTTGGTCTGACACATTATGTCGATGCGCTTGCGCGTAACATCCGACAGCTTGTATGTGGTGACAAGTATGCAATAGCTCTGGTCGGCACCACGTCCAACACGTCCGCGCAACTGATGTAGCTGCGAAAGTCCGAAGCGTTGAGAGTCGAGTATCACCATCACCGAAGCGTTAGGCACATTAACGCCCACCTCGATAACGGTGGTTGCAACGAGTATCTGTGTCTCGCCACTCACAAACTTCTGCATCTCGGCATCCTTCTCCTTCGACTTCATTCTGCCATGCACCTTACTTATACTGAACTCAGGAAAGATATCACACAGAGCAGCATAGCCTTCTTCCAGATTCTTGAGGTCGCTCTTCTCGCTCTCGGTGATGAGCGGATAGACGATATATACCTGTCGTCCGAGACGTATCTGCTGACGTATGCCGTTGTAGAGCGACATCATCTGGTTGTCAAACTTGTGTATGGTCTGCACCGGCTTGCGTCCAGGCGGCAACTCGTCGATAACGCTCACATCGAGGTCGCCGTATATTGTCATGGCGAGGGTGCGCGGAATAGGCGTGGCGGTCATAACAAGAATGTGTGGCGGATTCTCACTCTTAGCCCATAAGCGTGCCCGCTGGGCTACGCCGAAACGGTGCTGCTCGTCTATGACAGCAACGCCAAGACGCTGAAAGCGCACGGGGTCTTCGAGTATGGCGTGTGTCCCGACGAGTATGCGCACGTCGCCCGATATGAGTCCGTCAAGTATTTTGGTGCGCTGCTTGCCCTTAACCATTCCCGTGAGCAGTTCGGTGCGTATGTCCATACCGTCAAGAAACTCGCGTATGGTGGCAAGATGCTGTTCTGCCAATATCTCGGTAGGCGCCATGATACACGCCTGATAGCCATTGCCCAGAGCTATGAGCATGGTCATAAGCGCCACAAGCGTCTTGCCCGAACCTACGTCGCCTTGCAGCAGACGGTTCATCTGGCGTCCCGAACGCATATCGTCGCGTATCTCGTGCATCACACGTTTCTGTGCACCGGTGAGTTCGAACTTGAGGTTGTTGGCATAAAAGTCGTTGAACTCCTGCCCTACTTTGTTCAATACGTAGCCACGGTATTTGCGACGATGGTCGCTGGCGTAGCGCAGAATGTTGAGCTGAACGTAGAACAGCTCTTCAAACTTGAGTCGTTCGCGCGCTTTCTGCATGTCCATAGCGTTGTGCGGATAGTGAACGCAACGCATGGCCTCATCACGCGACATAAGATGCAGTCGCTCCACTATAAAGGGTGGCAGCGTCTCGGGCAATGGCGTGGCTATCTTATGCAGCATCGTCTTGACCAGACGCTCTATATTGCGCGACGACATGCCCGCCTTCTTCATACGTTCTGTGGTGATATAGTATGGCTGCATGCCCATCTCTGAGAGCTGCAACTCTTTAGCAAGGTCGATATCGGGATGTGCTATCTGATAGCGTCCGCCAAATACCGAGGGTCGTCCGAAGACTATATACTCCACTCCCACCTTATAATTCTTGTATACGTATTGCGTGCCTGAGAACCATACGAGGTCCATAACGCCGTGGTCGTCGGTGAAGTGTGCCACGACACGCTTCTTGCGCGGTCCCATCTCAAACTCCTCAAACGACAGTATGCGTCCCTTTATTTGCACGAAGGGCATGTCGCTCGTCAACTCGCTGATGGCATATATACGACTGCGGTCGACATATTTGTAAGGATAATACTCCAACAAGCCACCCCAGGTGCTCACCTCGAGTTCCTTCTTCAACAGCTCCTTGCGCTGCGGCCCTACACCGGGCAAATACATTATGTCTTGTGAGAGTATGTCCATCGCTGATGCGAATTTTGAATTAGGAATTTTGAATTATGAATTATTCTCGGCTTACGCCAGTTGAAGAGTTTTGAATTTTGAGTTTGGAGTTAGGAATTATTCTCGGCTTACGCCTGCGATTGTGAATTGATGAATTTTGAGTTGAGCAATTCAAAATTGAACAATTCCTAATCGGCGTAGCCGACTAATTCAACATTCAAAATTCAAAACTCAAAATTCCAAATCGGCGTAGCCGACCAATTCAAAACTCAAAACTCAAAATTCAAAACTCGACTTATTGTTTGCAGAGAAACTCTGCAAACAATAAGTCGTAAGGCGTTGTGAGCTTTATGTTCTCACGATTGCCGTCTACCATTGTTATCTTCATGCCGGCAGCTTCAGCCACTGATGCGTCGTCGGTGAAGTTGTCGCTGTATTCGGTATTGAATGCGCGCTTTATCTGCTGTATGTCGAATGTCTGCGGGGTCTGCACCGTGCGGTAGTTGTTGCGCTGCACATTGTGTCCTCCTTCATCATCAACAAAACGCAGAGTGTCGGTGACGGGCAATACGGGCAGCGCTGCTCCATGCATACGAGCAGCCTCAAAGCATCGGGCTATTGTCTCTACCGATACAAAGGGACGCACGCCGTCGTGAATACCTACAACACCTTGTGCATCATCGGGCACGGCAGCGAGTCCGTTCTTAGATGAATGGAAGCGTGTTTCGCCTCCATCTACTACGGTGTGCTCTACAGCAAATGCATACTTACTGCACAACTGGCGCCAATAGTTCTGCTGCGAATGCGGCAGAACTACGATGATGCCCAACTGTGGGTTGTACTGATAGAAACGTTCTATGGTGCGCATTAGCACCGGTCGGCCATCAACGGGCAGAAACTGCTTGGGCAAATCGCCACCCATACGCAATCCCTTGCCACCAGCCACTATGATGATATAATCCAATGTTAAATATTAAATGAGAAATGAGAAATGTTAAATTGATAGATTGTAATGTCAACTCATCAACTCGTCCACTTGTCAACTTGTCAACTAACCTTCGTACATCATACCCTTCTTCAGCGCCTCTGCTACGCGTTCGCCCTTGAGCAGCGTCACAAGAGTATAGCCGTATTCGAACGATGCGCCAGGACCTTTGCCCGTTATGATGTTGCCGTCAATGGTGCAAAGAGCGGCTGTGTATTCAGCACCTTCGAGCTGGTCTTCAAATCCCGGATAGCATGTAGCACGTCTGCCACGCAACAGTCCGAGATGACCAAGCACCATAGGTCCGGCACAGATAGCACCTACCAAACGTCCAGCCTCAGCCTGACGCATTACAGCATGGCGTACACCCTCGTGTTCATCGATGTTCTTTGCACCTGGCATACCGCCAGGAAGAAGCAGCAAGTCGGCATCGGCAAAGTCGGCATCGGCAAAAAGCATGTCTGCCTTCACCGTCACACCGTGAGCCGACTCCACCTCGATAGAGTCGCCAATGCTTACAGTCTTCACTTCCACGCCGCTGCGGCGCAGTATGTCTACGGGAGCCAACGCCTCGATATCCTCAAATCCGTTGGCAAGAAATTCGTATGCTTTTGCCATATTATGTATGTTTACTAAAGGTTTTTCAGCCGTCTTTGTTTTTGGGCGCAACACTCCGAACGGATCGGCTGTCTTCTCGTCTTCCTCGTCGCGCTTCTTCAAAGAATAAAAACGTGCCATATATGTTTACTGTTTAATTAGCTCGGGCAATATAAACACCGAGTGAATCTTCTGTTTCTCCTTGGGCGGTATCTGCATATAGTCGCGGTAGAGGTCGTGCAGATAGGCATCTGTATTGGCCGGTGCCGAGAATCGTTTGCCCTCAAACTCTATCGTTCCCAACGGGAATATTGAGTCGCGACGGTGCATTATGCCGTAACCGTTGTTGATGAGTATGTTCGACATGTATGTGCCAGTGCGCTTGAAGGCAAACGCCGCCTTCCACATCAGTTTGCAGAACTGGAAACGTGCGCCGAAGTAGAACAGTTCGGCTACAGCTCGCCACGAGTACTGGTGTGAATGATGCAGTATTGAGTAGCAGCGCGACATGTCCTTGCCAAACTTGCGGCAGAACGCACGCGACACATTGGGATAGTCGATCATAGGGAATATGTCGACAAACAGACCCTTGCAGTAGTCGAGCGAGAAGTCTTCATTGCCCTCAACATAGAACGAGTTGAGGTCACGCACCTTCATAATAGGTTCGCGTGTATTCTCTGTATCTGGTGTCTGCAGACGCAGTGTTGATGGCAACTCCTTGGGTGCCACTTCAGCAAAGCGACGTGCATCGTCCTGCGGCATTGCTATGTCGATGTCGTCGTCCCACGGAATGAATCCGCCGTGGCGCACAGCACCCAACAGCGAGCCTCCATCGAGCCAGTAGCTTATATTGTGCTTGCGGCAGATACGATCGATTTCTTCGAGAATGCCAAGCTGTTTAAGCTGGCAAGTGCGCAACTGCTGCTGCTTGAATTGTTCGAGATAGTTCATCTATCGTTGTTTTACCCTTTTACTTTTTTTACCTTTTTACTCTTTCACCCTTCTAACGTCAATCACCTGTCCGGTGCAGTCAGAAGCAAGCGTCTGCAGAGTAGCCTCAGCCACACGTTCGGGCATGAGCAGCGTATCGTCAGGCTCAATGCCGAAGTTGTGCTGACGCATAGGAGTCTTGGTACGTTCGGGGTTTATACAGTTGATCTTGATGCCGTCGCCGTCCCACTCCTGCGCCACAGCCTGCACAAAGTTGACAATGGCAGCCTTGGTAGACGAGTAGATGCTATAGAAGGCACGACCACGAGTGTACGAACTTGAAGTAAAGAACATCAGCTTGCCCTCGGTCTGCTTCAGATAAGGATAAGCCTCAAGCGCCACATTCACCGTACCCATATAGTTGGTCTGCACTGCGTTCTGTATGGTCTGATAGTCCATAGTGGCAAGCGGCTCCTTGTTGAGCACACCGGCTGTACATATCACATAGTCGATACGGCCAGCCTGCTCGTGGGCATCGGTCATGGCACGTACCACATCCTCGCGAACGCCTATGTCGATATGGTTTTCCGAACGTGAATAAGAGAACACCTTGGCACCGTTCTGACGCAGCATGTCAACCACACACTTGCCAATACCGTAGCTTCCGCCGAACACAACAGCCACCTTATCGCGGAACACGTCGTTGACATGTGCTATCGAGTCGGGCTCGGTATTCTTCAGCTGGAACAGCTTATCGAGCATATATGTATCCTCACGATATGTAAGCTTCATGTTGCTCTCCTCGCCACGTACTACGAAAACCGGTTCGTCGGTATAGTGACGCACTACACCACAATCGTCGGTAGTCTTGAATGCGGGATCCTTCAGCGCACGCTCGTAAGCATCGGCTATGAGCTGACGGTCGAAAGCCTGCGGAGTCTGTCCGCGACGCAGACGCGAGCGGTCAGGGATGGATGTTATGTTGTCGTTGTCGTCAACTTCAATAATGGTGTCGGCAGAGGGTATTGCCACATCGATGGCACGATGGTCGGCAAGAGCGTCAATCACATCGTTGATGATGCGCTGGCTCACGAGCGGACGCACGGCATCGTGGAAGATGAGGTTAACGTCCTCGTTGTCGTATGCCTGTATAGCCGAGAGCGACGAGTCGTAGCGCTCCTTGCCACCCTTGAGTATCTTCTTCACCTTATGCCACTTGTTGCGCAGCACGATGTTCTCGAAGTCGGCGATGAGCATAGGGTTCGACACGATGGCTATCTCATCGATGCGAGCGTTGCGTTCAAACACGTCGACGGTGTGTTCAACCACCATCTTGCCCGCCACCTTGAAGAATTGCTTTGGGGTGGAAATGCCGAGGCGCGATCCTACGCCTCCTGCCAGTATGACGGCTATATTTCTTTTCATGCTTTGTGAATTTAGGGTTTCAAATAAGTAGCTTTTGCTTTCAGAGCTAATCGGTGCAGAACAGCATGAGAAAGGCGAAGTATCGGCTGTAGTCCTTAGCCAGACGTGCAAGGGCGTTCTTCATGTGATACTTAACGGTGTTGACCGAAATGCCGAGTTCGTCGGCTATCTCCTTGTAGCTCATATTCTCAAAACGGCTCTTGGCAAACACCTGCCTACATTCGTCGCTGCCCAGACAGTCGAGCACTCCAGCTATTGTCTCGTCAGTGATAATTGCGTCTGTGGGCAAAGCCTCGGTAGTAACGCTGTCTATCCAGTTGCGGTCGGCATCGCTCAGGTGCGAAACGAGCATCTCGTTGCGCTTGTAGCTCGACTGCAGATAGTTGATGCAGGCATTGCGCACACTCATCATAAGATAGCTCTTGAGCGATGTGCGTATGTCGAGACGGTCGCGGCGGTCCCAAATATTGAACATGATATTCTCCACAACGCACTCGGCCTGGAAGTGGTCGTGTACATATCGGTCGGCAGCATGGCACATCATAGCATAATACCGCGCATACAAATCACGGTATGCGCGGCTGTCGCCGTCCCTAAGGAGATTAATAAATTCAACTTCCGAGTTATTCATACGAGCTAATGTTGCTATCCGCGTGTCACACACAGACTATTATTGCATTTGCAAACTTACATATTTTTTCTGAGAAATGATAAATTCTCGCTGCTTTATTGCGCATAAAGCAAGTAATAAAAAGAAATTGAAGAAGAATTACGGGAATAAGACAAAGACTGGCAACTATACAAAAACAAAAGACAACAAGAACAACACGTACAGATTATATATGCAACTGTTGACGTGCTGTTCTTGTTGTATAGTATGCTTAATACGAAAATGTCGCAAAGCACGTTTCTATATATCAAGCTTGAATCTGGTATTTACGTTCCACTGCACACGTATAGGTTTAGCCTTACGGCCGTTGACCGTCGGCAAAAGGTCGACATAACAAGTACGATTGTGTCGGCGCGGATAGGTATAGTCAACGCGTATAGCCTTGCGTTCGCGCGGTTGGAGCGTTATCTCATCAGGCATTTTGAGCACTGTATTGTTGGGCATACGCACAAAGCTTACCTTCATTGTCTGCTTGGTAGAATTGCCGAGCTTAAGTGTATAGCCATACTTGCTGCCTACCTCAAGGTCGGGGAACGGCAGAAACTGGAAGTTGGCATACAGTCCGTTGCCCAATGCATAAGGACACTCTTCGGTTATGGGATGATCCATAGGCGTGATGTCTGCCTTAATCCATAGGCGTACATACTGACGTCCGTCATTGAGCAGCACCACTACCTGCTTGACAAACTTGCCCTGCTTGTGGTCTGGGTCGAGCGTAACGGTCACCTCTGCCTCTTCGCCTGGACGAACTGCACGCTTGGTATAGTTGGCTACCATACATCCGCACCATGTGTTGACTGCCGATATGGCAACGGGCTTAGTGCCGGCATTCTTCAGTCGGAACACATGCGTACACTTGCCGTCGGCTTCGCGTATCTTACCGAAATCGTGTGTACGCTCGTCTGGACGAAACGTCTCAAGATATTGCGGTTCGCCTGTTGTCTGTGCTACAGCCATGAACGGCATGGCGAGCAACAATAGCATTATGTATATTATCTTTTTCATCGTAACAGTCATTATTCTATAAAACCTGAAAAATCCTTTTACCTTAACGATTGACCAATACGCCACAATTATAAACTATAAACTAAACCATTTACTATTAACTACTTACTAACAATCAACCAAATCTATATTGACTCAGCAGGCGTTTCGCAACGCCCATGCTGAGTCGTGATGTTATATGCAAAAATCTGCTAAACTAATTCGTTGAATTATTGACAAGATACATTCTATGTATTAGTCGTTGAAAGCGAAGCTGGTATTAACACCAACATACGAGGCAGCCCAACTATAATCGTAGTAACGCCAATAAGACGCATTAGGATTGAAAGTCACTTCTACCTTTACATAGCGTACATTTACAGCACCATAGAGCATATACCAGCTGTTCCAGTTATTGTCCCTTACCGTATTGCATCCATCTGTACTGCCAAGGTCTACCCAGTTGGTATTGTCCTCGCTGAGATATATACGATAAGATACAATGACACTGCCCCATGATGAAGCCTTGACATTCTGGAAACCAGTGACCTTGTGTACTGCACCGAAGTCAACGACATACGAAGCTTCTGATATATTCTTAGCCAATGGCTTCCATCGGTAAGTAGTGAAACTATCCTTATTAAAGTTGACAGCCTCAAGACATGTCCAATCACTATGATCGCCATCTGAGCCAATCATCTCCGACGGATTATCGTTGATAAGAGTCTCCTTAACACCGATAGTAGTGTACACTGGCTCATCAAACACTTTCTTTGTTCCGTCCGAATATGTCATTGCAATACGCATCGGAACTATATACGAACCGCTGAGTTGCTTTGCCTTCTCGTTGTCCATTGTCACTGCCACGTCGCCTGATAGTTCGCCAGGCTTGATGGTAGCAGCATTTACCTTGAGAGCACTTGCAAAGTCAGAGGGCAGAGCCTCATACGATGTGCCGTTCTCCTCATTGTATGCAGCAATAAGCGAGTTGTCAATCTCGGCAGAAAGCTGTACGTCGGTATAGACAGAAGCCTTGAGCGATACTGTAAACTTAGAATCTACACCACCGAACACACCCACCGGAGTATTAATGATATTGCAGTCTACAGTTTTCGAACCCGTCAGACTTGCTATATCTTCATCAGAAGTATGTATGACGAGATAAGCCATCGACTTGTCATCGAGTGTAGAAATCTCACGTCCATCGTCCTTGCCACCAGGGGTAGAAATACGTATCGGCAACACATAATCACTTTCGGTAAGCGAAGTACGTGCCTCTGTAGGCAGCAACACCTGCATGTCGGCGGTATTCTTTCCACCCTCCATTTCAGCAGGAGTAATCTCAAGAGCCTTAACAGCGGCATCAGGCAGAGCAGCATACTCGGTAGAGTTCTGCTCATTGTATTCTGCCACCAGCGACATGTCGGCAGCGCCACTGACCTTTACATTCTGCTGTGCAGGATACTGCATGCGCACATGTACATTGGTCAAGGCATCGCCACACAATCCTATCGGAGTCTTGTAAACCGTGCATTCTGTAACGTTCGACTGATTAGGGTCAACGAAAACGCGGTTGGTCTTCTCGCCATACACGTCGTACGTTTCGTCCTCGCTACAGCCTGTGAGGGCTGCTGCACTAAGCAGCATTGCCCCACAGAATAGTATATTGTAGATTTTCATCTTTGCTAATATTAGTAATTGATACTTTTAAAGTTTTAGTACGGACACTTGTGGTTGGGCACCCATGATGCCTTGCCACTCTTCGGTACAGCATTATAGCCGTTGCCTGTCTGGTCGAGGATAGAACCGTCGCTCTGCTCGTCAGTTCCACAGAAACGCCAATATGCGACAAGACCTTCTGAATGCGGGTCAACATAGCAGATGTTGTTGAGCAACTGTGCAGGTGTGCGAGCCACATTCCACACACGGAACTCAGACACACGACCATTGAGATAACGTCCACCAGCTGAGTAACCGATAGCAAACGGACCGTTGTTGTCGCCATAAGACGTGCCGTAGTCGTAACTCCATACAAGCGAGATGTCGCCGGTAGCCTTTACAGGATCGCCCATCGGCTCGCCGTCAAGATACATTGTTATCTGCTGACCGTCGTAAACACAAGCGAAGTGACACCATTTCTTTGTCGGGAAGTGTGTTGGGAATGTAGCGGCATGGGCTGTTCCCTTGTCAGGCTTATCCCAAGAGGGAGCACCTGTCTTGCCACCTGCAAGCTGAAGCTGGTCAGGATCGCACGAAACATCACCAAAACGCAGAAGGAAGTTCTCCTCACATCCCATCAGCGAAGAAATGTACGGATTGCTGTGGCAGAAATCATTGACATAAACCTTGCACTCCATGGTGAGCTGCGAGAGATGACCGAGCTTCTCGTTGTTGCGGAATCCCGGCACAAGGAACGGCTTGGCGTTGATGTCGGCTACCTCAGTGGTGATGATAGGTACAAACACTACATACAGCACAGAGCCTGCTTCAAGCAGATTGCCGTCGGTCTTGACGCGCACTGGCAGACAGTAGCTCTTGCCTTCCTCAAACTTTGTAGGGTCAGCAATATTGAGTTTTGCCTCGTTTGATACAAACTGACCAGCCTTGATAGTTACGGTAGCGTCGTCGATGCTGTAGGCATCAGTTGGAGGAGCTACGTAGTCTGCATTGTTTTGGGCATTATAGGCTTCGAGCAATTCGGGAGCTGCCTCAAAGGTAGCACTCACCGGAGCCTCAACCTTACCAGTACAAGTGACGGTAAGAGGAACCTCGTCGTTGCCCTCAAAACCCTTGCGCAACGTATTCTTCTGCATTGTACCCGAGATGTACACAACGTCACGATAGTCGCCGTTGCTCTCCTGACAAGCGGCAAACACGATGGCTGTCAGCGCAAGGATAAGATATTTTATCTTTTTCATAATCGTTCAATTATTCAATCGTTCAATTTCTCAATATAATAATTAATGTATGGCAGGGTTCTGAATCTGTATGCCACGACGCATATTGGCGTAGTTGGCAAAGTCAGCATCCGAATTGATATAGTCGCGGTGCATGAAGAAAGCACCGAAACCACCCTTACGACCTGTTGCCGGTTTGTAGCGTGCATAGGTGAGAAGCTTGCCACACTCGGCATTCTTCCAGTTGTCGCCTACGTTCTCGGTGTATACCACCTTCTCGGTAGGACATCCATTGAACGGCACACGACCAGGACTGCCACCATAAGTCTGGTTGACATACCAGTTGGTGTAGTCGTTGGTATTGGCACTTGGTGCCGATCCGAAGTAGTCGATACACAACAGCATCTTCGGATTGCCCTTGATGGTGAAGCCGTCAGGATAGGTATAGGTGTTCTCCTCACTTGCCATCGGACCTACAAACTTGCCTACGAACTGTACGAAGTAGTCAAGATTGCCTTCTGACAACGGGTCGCCCTCCGGCTCGTAGTCCATATCGATGCCGTCAAGTCCCTGCTCAAAGATAGGGCGCAGCAAGTGCAGTCCATAAGCTCGCATTGCAGCCTTTTGTGAAGTCTCCTCACCTTCCGGCTCACGATACGGGTCTTTGGCGAATGTGCCGTCAGCATCGTTCGACCATATTCCGTCCTTGTCTTGCCAGATGTCGTAATACTCGCCACTCTCACGTATACGTATAATGGCAGGCACAACGAGCTTGGTGCCTTTAGTCTGCTGTACAAACTTCATCTCCTTGTACACCTCCGGCAGATAATGTGTCTGCTCACGACCCTCTACATCAGTAGGTATACCGCCCCAAAGCGAACATATATCGAGCGAATCGGGCAATCCGAGGAAACGCGTTGCAGGCGAAAAGCCCTGCGTATAGTCTGAAAACCATCCCCAAGCAATCTGATGGTCGGAAGCCTTGTAGTCGCGCAAGTTCTTGTAATACTGCGCATCGTATGTAGTAGGCTTGACAATCTCTACGTTCTCGATGTCGGTGTCGCACGAAGCGAACATTCCGCCGAGCAGCATTGCAGCCAATGTATATTTTAAAGCTTTCATTGTTTCTTAGATTTTTAGAATGAATATATATACTGTTTAGGCATTACTTCTTGTCCCACCACAGTTTGGTATTGCCATTGTCCTGTCCGCCGAGCAATGTCACGGCAGTCTGAACGTTGGCTGCGTTCTGCGAGTATTCGTCAGTAGGGAAGCGCAGACGGCGTATCTGAGTGTCGGTGCTGACAGCTCCACTACTTGCATTGTAGTTGATGGGGAAGAGTTTAGGATAGCCGGTACGACGGAATTCGCTCCAAGCCTCCTGTCCGTCAGGGAATATGGCAAGATACTTCTGGGTGATGATGCGCTCGAGTTTCTGCTCGAAGTTGGCATTGTCGTCCCATGCAATGGTGATGGTGCTGACGGCAGAAGCGTCGCGACGACCGCCACTGTTGTCCTTGAAGTCGGCTGGCTTAGACTCGCTGTTGGCTATGTAGGCATCGGCTCCGCTAACGCCACGCTCAGCAAACGATGTGCGTATGCCCTGCTCGTAGAGGTCCTTGGCTGATGTTGCTCCAAGATTCCAACGCAGTTTTGCCTCAGCACGGAGGAAGAAGCTCTCGGCACCCGACATCCATTGCATTGCCGAACCCGACTCTACGTTCATGGCAGAAGTATTATTGGTGTACGAACTTTGGTTGTTTATCTTCAAACCCGGATATACTCCGTGTATGCCACCGCCGTTCTTAGCTTCACTGAAGTATACCGTGGCGCGCGGATCGCTATAACCGTTGAGGTAGCTCTCAATGCAAGCGCCCATACGCATGTCGTTCCAGCTGTTTGTAATCTCCCAGAACGGGTTCAGATAAGAATACTTCGAGTCGTTGCAGTGCTCAGCCTTTGTCTCAAGGAAGCCCAGCGAGTGACTGATTGACTTCTCTGCCTCGGCGCGAGCCAGTGCTTCGTCGGCATAGCAGACGCGCAATGCTAGACGCAGACGCAATGTGTTGGCAAACTTTATCCAGCTTGCTGTGTTGCCGCCGAACACGAAGTCGAACTTGGCAAGAACCTTTGACGACGAGTTGGCTGCATAATATTCGGTCAATACGTCGATGGCATCATCCAGCTCGTTGAAGAACTGGCGGTAAATATCCTCTTGCGAGTCGTATGCCACCTTAAGTGCTGTGCCGAACTTAGAGTAAGGTATTGGGCCGTACATGTCGGTGATGCGTGCCATACCAAACACCTTGACAATATTGCCCAGCGCTGTCACAGCCTGTGTGCCGGCAGCTTCTGAGTTCTTGTTGAGTGTCGACCAAGGCTGCATGACATTCTGATAGGTGTCATTGAAGGGTTGGTTGACCCATTTGTCAGGCAAAAGGTAGTGGGCATTGTGCAACGAACCGACATCGTACGACTCCTTGATGTTAGAAAAATAACCTGAGAAGAGTCCGCCCGTAAGCATATCTGTAATCTGGAACGCTCCACCCTTGTCCTGGCCTACGATAAACACATTGTGCTCCATCTGTGCGAAGAAGCCACCTGTGCTCCAGTTGTCACAGCTCATATCCTCTTCTGAGGCTGAGTTACGGTCGGAGTTCCACTTCTCGAACTCGCCCGTACAAGAGCTGAGTGCGAATGCGGCAGCCAGTGTGGCTACACCGCAAGTGATTTTCTTATTTAGTTTCATAATAGATTTCCGGTTTTTAGAAGTCAACTTTTACTGAGAATCCGAGATTGCGCAATGAAGGCATCATGAAGTTGTCGATACCGGTGAAGAATGTACCGGTAGAAGCGGTGAGTTCGGGGTCGAACGGTGCTTTGCAATAAATCATGAACAGATTGCGTCCGGTGAAGGCTACGTGCATGTTCTGAATCCACGGCACGAGCTTCTTGATAGGTACGTTGTAGCCTACCGACAGCTCTGACAGGCGAACATTGCTGGCGCTATATATATAGTAGCTGCCGATGCTCGGTCCAACCTTCTGATAATAGTCCTGGGCAGGTATGCGTACGCCGTTGACCAAGGCTCCGCCTGCATCGCGAGCGTCTGCTGTAGCCTTCGAAGCTCCGAAGTAATCCATATAACCCTGAGTTATACTTGCTACGCGTCCGCCTACACGTGCTGTGAAGAGGAAGTTGAGATCGATGCCGTTCCATGAGAAACTGTTGCGCCAACCGATATTGTACTTCGGATTGACATTGCCAGCCTTCACCCATTTGCCTTCGTCAAGGCCTACGATGTTCTTAGTATTGTAGTCGACAATGACAAATCCGTGCTCGTCGGTCTTGGGCACTGTGGTGTAGAGGTCGCCTATAGAGCCGCCCTCAGTGAGCATAACCTTGACCGGGCCGAAGTTCATTCCGTCGATGTCCATCTGTTTGAGCGATACCTCTTCGGTCATACCATTGCCGAAGTCGACTGTCTTCGGTGCGAGCAACTGATGTATCTTGTTGCGGTTGAGGGTATAAGTAAGTGTTGTCGACCACTTGACCGGACCGAGAGGCTGGTTGACTGTGAGCGAAGCCTCAATACCCTTGTTGTCTACACGTCCGCCATTTACCGGCATACGGCCGTAGCCTGATGTAGCCGAGAGTTTCGGACGGAAGAACTGATTGAATGTACGTGTAGAGTAGAGGCTGACATTGAGGTTGATCTTGTCACCCCAAAGATTGGTCTGCAAGCCTAACTCCCATGCCTTGGTGCGCTCCGGCTCAAGATTGGTGTTGGGGAAGTCGGATGTGGTAGAGGGCTGTGCGTTCTTGTATTCGAATCGCTGTGCTGCCATATAGCGCATGGCTGAAGATGCATTACCTACCTCACTGTACGATCCGCGCAACTTGAGGAACGACAGAACGTCAGACTTCAGTCCGGGAATCATATCGGTAAGGATGGCGCTCAAGCCTACTGACGGATAGAAGAAGCCCTTCTTCTCGAAGCTTGTTCCGCCAAGAATAGAGCTCCAGTCGTTACGGGCGGTAACGTCGAGATATACCATCGACTTGTAGCCTACCTGCGCTGTTCCGAACACACTCTGTGTCTGCTCATGATAGTTCTTGTCGTAGTCCTGGTCCATATACGCTGTCGCACGTACTACGTTGTTGAGCGTGAACGAGTTGGGCACGTTAAGGAAGCCACCAGTATATGTATAGCTGGTCTCCACATCCTTGATGCTGGCACCGAGGTTGGCAGTCAACGAGAAGTCGCCGAAATACTTGTCGATGTTCAATATGGCATCGGCATATATCTGACGTGTATTGTCGTTGGTGCGGAAGTAGGCTCCGTTCTCGCCGGCGAAGAGTGCGTCGGTAGAAGCGGCATACTTCTTCTCGTACAGACCCGTTGAACGGTCTACCTTGGCACGGCCTGCCAATGATATGCCCTTGGCTATATCGTATGTCAGTCCGCCCGAAAGTATGAAGCGTTCCTTATGGTTGATGGCATTGGTGCGGTGAGTTTCCCAGTAAGGGTTCATCATCGAGAGTCCCTGATTGCCAAAAGGCCAGTACATAGTCTTGAAGTTGCGCTCCTGGTCGTACTGCTCGTAAGCCATATACTTGCGAATGTCGTCGCCTGCCGGGAACATATATATAGGTATAATGGGGTTGAAGTACAAACCCTGCGAAACCATGTTCTTCTCGGCTACGTTCATGTACATGGCAGAAAGGTCGAGGTGCAGGCGGTCGTTGAGGAAGCCTGTGGTGTTGCGCACAGTGAAGTTGTAGCGGTCGAGGGTGTTGTTCTCGACAATGCCTTCAGCGTTGGTTGTGGCTACCGATACAAATGTCTGGCTGTGCTCAGAGCCTGTAGAAAGCGTAACGGAGTTGCCCTCGTTCCATCCTGTCTGGAAGAAATCGAGCGGATTGTACGTAGACGGTGTGGCAAGCTTTGAACCCCAGCTCGAGAATGAGCCGCTGCTTGTCTGTCCGTATGTGTTCTGGAATTCGGGAGTAACGAACGGTGAGAAGAACGACGTATTGTTAGAATAGCTCACATTGACACGTCCCTTCTGTCCTTTCTTGGTGGTGATCATAACGACACCGTTGGCTGCGTCGCTACCATACAGTGCCGAAGCTGCTGCACCCGAAAGCATTGAGATGCTCTCGATGTCGTCGGGATTGACCATTGAGGCAGCATCGCCCGACTGCGCGTCGCCGTGATAGGCATCAGAAGTCTGATTGACCGAGAGCGAAGGCATTGGTATACCGTCAATAACGTAGAGTGCATTGTTGTTGCCAGAGAGTGATTTGGCACCACGCATCACTACCTTGACGCCGCCACCGATACCGGCTGCCGACGAATTGATTTCGACACCTGCCACCTTACCTGCCAATGAGTTCATGAAGCTGGCATCCTTTACGCCTGTGATGTCCTGCGAATTGAGCTGCTGCACATTATACGACAGCGCCTTGGCTTCCTTCTTGATGCCGAGGGCGGTAACTACCACCTCGTTGAGCACCTGCTGGTCTTGTGCCATCTTTACGGTTACGTTGGCACGGTCGGCTGTAAACTCGCGGTTCTTGTAGCCGAGATACGACACTTCCACCTTGCTGCCGTCGGCTGCATTGATTGAGAAGTTGCCGTCGATGTCGGTCACTACCTTCTCGGTGCCGCCCTTTACGCTGATTGTGGCACCGATAACGGGGTCGCCGTTCTCGTCGAGCACCTGTCCGGTAACCTTACGCTTGGGCTGTTGCTTCTTGTGCTGCGGAGCCTTGGCGGGGCTTACTACAATGGTGTTTCCCTTAATTTCGTAGGTCACATCCTGACCTGCGAGGATTTGCGACACTGCCTCCTTGACGGTTTTGGCATTGACATTCACCTTCTTGCTTGTGTTGACGGTACGGGCGTCGTACACTACCGAGCACTTGCTCTCCTTCTCGAGGTGGGCAATGGCGGCCTTCACTGTGACGCCGTTGAGCCTCATCGAAACGGTCTGGGCATTCATTGCGGCACTTGCTAAGAGCATCGCCAGCACGAGCACTGTTTGCTTTGGTTTATACATAGGTTCTTTAGATATAAATTGTTTATATGTTTTAGGTTCTTGTCTGTCTGAAACGTTGTGGTTTAAACGTTGGGTTCTGATTATATGACAAGACCGATGGGGCGTGAGGGTAGTGCAAAGGTAAAAAAAACAAAAAAAATACGGCATCACTCATCAACGAGCAACACCGTAAAGCCTATGTTTAACTAAAAATCCTTTTTTCTAAAGATGAATGAAGATTCTCACGAGTCCTCATTGTTTTCCTGTTAAACAATCGATAAAAATTTACCTTAAACCTAATAACTAAAAACCTAAATCTATTACTACTAACCTAAACAATCTATTAACCTTTTGACGATGCAAAGTTACTAACATTTCGTGACGTGGCAAGCGTTTAGGCTATGAATATGAATATATTTGTGGTTTTATTGATTTACATCAACACCGTGTGTCCGAACACGGCTTTATATTAACATATATCAACACATTACACATGAAAATCTGTAAGCTAATGCGCCCGTTAAGTTACGATATAAAAGCACTTAACGGGCGCAAAAATGCAAATATACGACAACCGTGGGTGTCGTTTCTACGGATTATCACTTCTTGAAAACGTATTGTCATTTCTTGAAAACGGCTCTCACTACAAACCAAAGGTGCATGCCTATGGTGAGGAGGAGTCCGTAGTGACGACGCATCACATTGAAGCGCTCGATGAGCGAGGCTCGATGGTTCTTGTTGGTCATGCCTCCGTCGAGATAGTTGACCACTACCTGCGGCAGACGCAGCAATGCCAGATGCTCGCGCTCGGCTCGCTTCATGATGCGTATGCACCAGTCGACATCGGCAGAGAAGCGGTAGCGCAGGTCGTAAGGTTCGGCTTGGGCGAGGTCGGTACGTGCATAGAACGCCTGATGGCACACGAGCATGCCATGACGGAACGAACGCCACGTGAGGTTTTCGGGCGGAGCGAGGCGACGGGGATGCAACAGCCGGCCCTCATCGTCAACTATATTGGTGTCGCCATAGAGCACGGCGGGCAGCTTGCCGTCCGAACGGTTGTTGACGTCGATTGAAATCTGCTCGAGCGTATGGGCTGACGGGAACACGTCGCCGGCATTGAGATAGACTATATAGTCGCCCGTGGCACGTGCAAGACCTTTGTTCATAGCGTCGTACAGACCACGGTCGGGTTCGGAGATGATGACAACTTCGTGCTCGGTCTCCTCCTCCTGATTCTTGCGGCTATAGTCTTGTGCCATAGCCAGGGTGTTATCCTTGGATGCACCGTCGATGATGATGTGCTCAATCTGCGTCCACGACTGACTGAGAACGCTGTCGAGCGTGCGGGCAAGTACTGCCGACGCATTGTAGGTGCATGTTATGACTGAAAATTTTATCATTATTTTCTTATTGGTTGACTATTTATTAAACGATGTAGCGCTTCAGAGCTATCAGCTCGTTGTACACCTCGATGTAGCGCATGGCGACGCTCTGTCCGGAGTAGCAGCGTGCCACCTTGCTGACGCAAGCCGAACCGAGCTGTTCGGTGTCGGCCTCTTGCAGCACCCAGTTCATACCGTTGGCAAGGTCGGCGCTGTCCTTGAAGTTGGCTACATAGCCCGTGCGGCGATGCTCTATCATCTCGGGTATGCCGCCCACACGGAATCCTACGCACGGCACTCCGCACGCCATTGCCTCCATGATGGTGTTGGGCAGATTGTCTTCGAGCGACGGCAGCACGTACATGTCTGCCGAACGGTAGATGTCGACTATACGGCGCTCGTCGCTGACGTAGCCGAGCGGATAGGCTTTCAGTGCCAAACGGTCGCAAACCAGCTGGGCGTTGCCGCCAAGCACGGCTACGGATGTATTGTCCTTGAGTTCGGGATGCTGCTTCACGAGGCGGTCGATGGCGTCGATGAAGTATTCCATGCCCTTGCGTTCGTCAGTAACCTTCTGCGAGACGAAGAGTATGATGCGGCCCTCGGCTGGCAGTCCGACGTTCAGTCGAGCCGCCTTGCTGTCGCCGGGGCAGAACATGCGGGTGTCGATGGTGTTGGGCACGGATGTCACACGCTGCCCTACGAAGAGGGCGCTCTGCTTTGCCTGCTCCTCAAGCCATCGGCTGCACGTGACGAAATGGATGTTGGAGTTGTGGTACAGGCGCTTCTTGCGCGTCCACACACGGCGCGAAAGGTCGTTGGCAGAACCGCCTGCGGGCAGCAGCTGGCAGTTGTGGCATCCCGTGCGGAATGCGCTGCAGGTGCGGGCGTAATGGCATATGCCCGTGGCGGGCCAAAGATCGTGCATGGTCCATACCACCGGCTTGCCGCTGCGCAGTATCTTGCGGATGGAGCGGAGCGAGAGCATGCCCTGGTTTATCCAATTAAGGTGTATCACGTCGGCCTCCTTGAACTCGGGCAGGCGGGTTATGTCTGTTCCGGAGTTGGCTGTGTCTATCTCGAAGAGGTGCCGGCGCTGCAGGTGCAGGTGGAAGAATATGGTGAGACGTTCCCACAGAAAGTGGAGCCGGGTGAGTCGGCCGTGCGGCAGCTGCACCACGGTGATCTGGTCGGTCTCCTTCTTGGCTACGAGCATCTTTGCCTTGACACCGTTGTTGTTGAGTGCCTCCATAAGGCGGTTGGCTGCTACTGCGGCACCACCCGTCTTTTCGCTAGTGTTGACAATTAATACGCGCATATATTATTGTTTATTTAAGTTTCGCAAGCGAAAGTAGTTAAGAAGTTAAGGAGTTGTCGCGCCCTACGGTCGCTAAGGAGTTAAGCCATTAGTTTTTTTTGCTTGATATAGCATTATAAGCATTTGGCTTAACTTCTTAACTCCTTTAACTACTGAATTCTCTGAACTTGCGAAAGTTCAGTTGGTTATTAATTAAGCAATTGCAAAAATACAAAAAAATGGCCGTAATCGCCACATTAACAATAAATTCATTCAAATTTGTGATATTGCCAATATTTTGCACTACCTTTGCAACTCGAATTATGCATCATCATTCATAATGACTAACAAGATTCTTATAACCGGTGCCAGCGGTTTCATTGGCAGTTTTATTGTAGAAGAAGCCCTGCGCCGCGGCATGCAGGTATGGGCGGCAGTGCGCAAGACCACATCGCGACGATACCTCACCGACAGCCGCATCAACTTCATTGAGCTTGACTTTGCGTCGAAAGACGCGCTCAAGCGACAGCTCGACGGCCACACGTTCGACTATGTGGTGCACGCTGCGGGCGTGACCAAATGTCTGGACAATGCCGACTTCCGACGTATGAACACCGACGGAACGCGCAATCTGGTGGACACTCTCATCGAACTGCAGATGCCGCTCAAGCGTTTTGTATTCCTTAGTTCGCTCAGCGTGTATGGCGCCATACACGAGCGACAGCCCTATCAGGACATTACGGAGAACGACAGTCCGCGTCCTAACACAGCCTACGGACGCAGCAAGCTTGAGGCAGAACGCTATCTCGACTCTATAGGCAACGATTTCCCTTACATCATACTGCGCCCGACGGGCGTGTACGGACCGCGCGAGAAGGACTATTTCCTCATGGCTGAGAGCGTGAAGCGCCACATTGACTTCGGGGCGGGATTCCGCCGTCAGGACATCACGTTCGTGTATGTGCTCGACGTGGTTCAGGCGGTGTTCCTGGCGTTGGACCGTGGCATGAGCGGACGCAAGTATTTCCTGACAGACGGCGAGGTTTATCAGTCGGCGGACTTTTCGCGACTGCTCAAGAAGGAGATGGGCGTGAAGTGGATGCTGCGCATTGTGGCTCCGATATGGGTGCTGCGTGCCGTGACCTACATAGGCGAGCGCATCAGCCACATAACGCACAAGCCTACGGCACTCAACAACGACAAGTACAACATTCTGCGCCAGCGCAACTGGCGATGCGACATTGAGCCTACGATGGACGAACTGGGCTATCATCCGCACTACAAGCTGGCGGACGGCGTGCGTCTGGCGGTGGAATGGTATAAGGAGAACGGATGGCTGTAAGAATGCTGACTGCCGGCTGCAAGACAGCAGCCAAGCGCCTACACCCGTAAAAAGACAATATTCAACAACAACCGACAACAAAGACAACACTACAATTTCATTCAGAAAAAGATATGCAGCGTTGTCTTTGTTGTTTTTCCAATTTTACATAGATGAACTTCATAAAACAACTCTTCGCTATTGAGCAGAAGCCCAAACGCGGACTGCTGGCTCTGGAATGGCTCGTTCTGGGCTACACTGTGTTCACACTACTGGTGGCTCTATTCACTTATACCAATCTGCAAAACCCCGACTCTATGATATGGGGACGTGTGCGCGTGGTGGCTATGACCGTAGCGCTGTGGCTGGTCTACCGGCTCATACCGTGCCGACTGACGCAACTGGTGCGTGTCGTGGCGCAAATGTCGCTGCTGGCATGGTGGTATCCCGACACCTACGAATTGAACCGCATGTTCAACAATCTCGACCATGTGTTCTGCTCGTGGGAACAGTCGATGTTCGGATGTCAGCCTGCGCTCTACTTCGCCGAGAAATTCTCGTGGCCCGTCATAAGCGAACTGATGAGCATGGGCTACGCCAGCTACTATCCGATGATTGCACTGGTGGTGCTGTTCTATTTCGCCCGACGCTACAACGAGTTCCAGCGTGCCGCCTTCGTAGTGATGGCGTCGTTCTTCATCTACTACATCATCTTCATATTCGTGCCCGTCGTCGGACCTACATTCTATTATAAGGCAGTGGGCGTAGACAACATCGCATCGGGCATATTCCCGCAGCTCGGCACCTACTTCAACACCCATCAGGAGTGTCTCACCACTCCAGGCTACACCGACGGATTCTTCTACGGACTGGTGGAGAATGCCAAGGCGGCTGGCGAACGGCCTACGGCGGCATTCCCGTCATCACACGTCGGCATCTCAACTGTGTGTATGTTGCTGGCATGCCATACGGGTCAGCGCCGTCTGGTGTACTGCCTGCTGCCCTTCTACGTGCTGCTGTGCATGTCGACGGTGTACATCCAGGCTCACTACGTGGTGGATGCGCTGGCAGGATTGGCATCGGGCGCTCTGCTCTACGCAGCACTCATGATGTCGACACGACGCTTGTAAAGGTGCAAATGCGGCTCATCCTGTCACTCTAAATCAAGGATGAACCATATATTTTATTAATATGTATTGCCAATGCTATAACGGCATAATTTCAAAAGGACTCCTTTCGCTCTACGAAAGGGGTCCTTTTGCGTTGTAAAAGGGCTCGTTTTGGAGGGCAAAAGGACTCGTTTTGGAAAGCAAAAGGACTCCTTTTTTTTGAGTGTTGAACGCTTTGAAGAATTAGCATTGCATATTGTAGAAGGAGGATTAAAAGTCAAACAACACGGGCTGAAAGCAACAAATGTAGGAGGAGGGTGAGTCAAAACTCAATTATACGGGCTGAAAGCCCAATAAGCACATAGCCCAAGGCAGCGCCTTGGGTGTACGGATTGAAAATAGCAAAACGCCCTGTAAGGGCAAAAGCATTGATAATTAACGCTTTTGCCCTTACAGGGCGCATTGTTTTTGGTGGCTTTTTACCTCAGGGCGTTGCCCTGGGCTATGTGCTTCTGCCCCTTCGGGGCGTGCTGCTTAGACTTTTGACACGCTCTCCACTCAGCCTTCATTTACTGTTGATAGAGTGAAGGGTAAAGTCGAAAGTCAAACAACACGGGCTGAAAGCCCAATAAGCTCATAGCCCATACGGCACAAAAAAACGCTGCAAGCATGACCCTTGCGAGTCTGCTTGCAGCGTTTCTGCATATCATTAGTTTTTATTCTTCTGACTTGTTGGCGTCCTTAGAGTAGTCGGTCACATTTCGGCGGTTGGCCTGCATGCGGTCGTAATCCTCCTTAGAACCTACAACTATCTTGTCCCACTGACGAAGACCTGTACCTGCCGGGATGAGGTGACCAGAGATAACGTTCTCCTTCATGCCCTCCAGATAGTCTACCTTACCACGGATAGCAGCCTCGTTGAGCACCTTGGTTGTCTCCTGGAACGAAGCAGCCGAGATGAAGCTCTTGGTCTGGAGTGCTGCACGTGTGATACCCTGGAGTATCTGTGTAGATGTAGCAGGAACGGTGTCACGCACCTGAACGAGACGAAGGTCACGGCGCTTGAGGCTTGAGTTCTCGTCGCGCAACTTGCGGGCAGAAACAATCTGTCCAACCTTGAGCACGTCAGAGTCGCCTGCGTCAACAACATACTTCTTGCCCCAGATACGGTCGTTCTCCTCAGCGAAGTCGAGCTTATCCACCATCTCCTGCTCGAGGAATGTTGTATCGCCCGGCTCGTCAATCTGAACCTTGCGCATCATCTGGCGAACGATAATCTCGAAGTGCTTGTCGTTGATCTTCACACCCTGCAGACGGTAAACGTCCTGAACCTCATTAACGATATACTCCTGTACGGCTGTGGGGCCCTTGATGGCGAGGATGTCGCCCGGAGTGATGATACCGTCAGAGAGCGGAGTGCCTGCACGCACAGCGTCGTGCTCCTGAACGAGGATCTGCTTAGACAGAGATACGAGATACTTGCGCTGGTCGCCAGTCTTCGATGTGACGATGATCTCACGGTTGCCACGCTTAACTTTGCCCATTGTAACCTCACCGTCGATTTCTGAAACGACTGCAGGGTTAGACGGATTGCGGGCCTCGAACAGCTCGGTAACACGTGGAAGACCACCGGTGATGTCGCCTGCTGAACCTGCAGCACGTGGAATCTTGACGAGTGTAGTACCGGTCTTGACGGTCTGACCGTCCTCGCATACTACGTGACCACCCACCGGGAAGTTGTAGGTACCGATGATTTCGCCGTTCTTGTCGAGCACGTCGCAGGTAGGAACCTTCGACTTGTCCTTTGAGTCGGTGATGATCTTCTCGGTAAGACCTGTTGCCTCGTCGGTCTCGGCACGGAATGTGATGCCCTCGATGACATCGTTGAAGCGCAGCGTACCTGCATATTCTGTAACGATGACAGCGTTGAACGGGTCCCACTTGGCGATGAGGTCGCCCTTCTTCACGAGGTCGCCCTCCTTGAAGTAGAGTGAAGAACCGTAAGGCACATTCACAGTCGAGAGTGTGATATCTGTGTTCGGATCGATGAACTGAAGCTCCGACAGACGGCTTACTACCATCTGGCAGTTGATGTCCTTCTCTCCGTTGTTCTCTACGAACGGAACGATACGAAGGTCCTCGAAGTGGATCTTGCAGTCGTTCTTCGCAACGATAGATGCATTTGCGGCTGCGTTACCAGCCACACCACCTGCGTGGAACGTACGAAGTGTAAGCTGTGTACCCGGCTCACCGATAGCCTGGGCTGCAATAACGCCCACAGCCTCGCCGAGCTGTACCATGCGCTGTGTGGCAAGGTTGCGGCCGTAACACTTCATGCAGACTCCCTTCTTGCTCTCGCAGGTGAGTACCGAACGGATCTCGACGCTCTCGATAGGAGAGTTCTCGATGGCCTTGGCAACCTGATCAGTGATTTCCTCACCGGCATGTACGAGCACCTCGCCTGTTGAAGGATGTATAACGTCGTGTACTGATACACGGCCGAGGATGCGCTCAGAGAGTGAAGAGATGATCTCGTCGCCGTTCTTGAGTGCTGTGCAAACAAGTCCGCGCAGCGTACCACAGTCCTCCTCAGAGATGATTACGTCGTGCGATACGTCTACAAGACGACGTGTAAGGTAACCGGCGTCGGCTGTCTTCATAGCGGTATCGGCAAGACCCTTACGGGCACCGTGCGAAGCGATGAAGTACTCGAGCACCGACATACCCTCCTTGAAGTTAGAGATAATCGGGTTCTCGATAATCTGATGTCCCTCAGCACCTGCTTTCATAGGCTTGGCCATAAGACCACGCATACCAGAAAGCTGCTTGATCTGGTCCTTAGAACCACGGGCTCCAGAGTCGAGCATCATGAATACGGCGTTGAATCCCTGGTCGGCCTCGGTCATTTCCTTCATAAGGATGCTTGCGAGGTCGTTGTTGACGTGGGTCCAGGTATCGATAACCTGGTTGTAACGCTCGTTTTCTGTGATGAAACCCATGTTATAGTTGTCCTGGATGTTGCGGATCTCTTCATGACCGCGCTCCACGATTTCCTTCTTTTCTGGCGGAATGATGATGTCGTCAAGGTTGAACGAAAGACCGGCAACGTATGCCATGCGGTAACCGAGGTTCTTGATACCATCGAGGAACTCACATGCACGTGCCATACCTACTGCCTTGATAACGTCAGAGATGAGTCCGCGCAGGGTCTTCTTTGAAATGACGTCGTTGAAGAAGCCTACTTCCTTCGGGATAATCTGGTTGACGATGACACGTCCTACAGATGTCTCGACCATACGCTTCTGCATCTTGCCGTCTACAACATCGTCTACGATAACCTTAATCTGAGCGTGGAGGTCACACTTGCCCTCGTTGTTTGCGATGAGAGCTTCCTCGTCGCCATAGAAGGTAAGGCCCTCGCCCTTTGCACCCGGACGTATCTTGGTGATATAGTAGAGTCCGAGCACCATATCCTGCGACGGTACTGTGATAGGAGCACCATTCGCCGGGTTGAGGATATTGTGACTCTGGAGCATCAAGATCTGTGCCTCAAGCACAGCCTCGTTGCTCAACGGGAGGTGAACAGCCATCTGGTCACCGTCGAAGTCGGCGTTGAACGCAGTACATGCCAACGGGTGGAGCTGGATAGCCTTGCCCTCGATAAGCTTAGGCTGGAATGCCTGGATACCGAGACGGTGAAGTGTCGGAGCACGGTTGAGCATAACAGGATGACCCTTCATTACGTTCTCGAGGATGTCCCAGATAACCGGCTCGCGACGGTCAACTATCTTCTTGGCGCTCTTTACAGTCTTCACGATGCCGCGCTCGATGAGCTTGCGGATGATGAACGGCTTGTAAAGCTCGGCTGCCATAAGCTTAGGCAGACCGCACTCGCCCATCTTCAGCTCAGGACCAACGACGATAACCGAACGTGCTGAGTAGTCAACACGCTTACCGAGGAGGTTCTGACGGAAACGTCCCTGCTTACCCTTCAACGAGTCGGAGAGTGACTTCAACGGACGGTTGGCATCGCTCTTAACGGCACTCGACTTGCGTGAGTTGTCAAAGAGGCTGTCGACAGCCTCCTGGAGCATACGCTTCTCGTTGCGGAGGATTACCTCAGGAGCCTTGATTTCAACAAGTCGCTTCAAGCGGTTGTTACGTATGATGACACGACGATAGAGGTCGTTGAGGTCGGAAGTGGCGAAACGGCCACCGTCCAGCGGTACGAGCGGACGGAGTTCAGGCGGTGTGACGGGGATAATCTTCATGATCATCCACTCAGGACGGTTAACGTCCTTAGAGCCACGGAAAGCCTCTACTACCTGAAGGCGCTTCAAAGCCTCGGTCTTACGCTGCTGCGAAGAGTCGTTGTTGGCACGGTCGCGGAGCTCGTAAGAAAGCGAGTCGAGGTCGAGACCTGCAAGAAGGTCGTACACAGCCTCTGCACCCATCTTGGCGATGAACTTGTTGGGATCGCTGTCGTCAAGGTCGTCGTTGTTGGGCGATACCTTGGTGTCGAGGATGTCCATGTACTCGTCTTCAGAGAGGAGGTCCATCTTGTGTGAACCGTTGAGTTCCTCACCCTCTGAATCGGTACGTCCCTCAAGGATACCCGGCTGGATTACTACATACTTCTCGTAGTAGATAACCTGGTCGAGCTTCTTGGTAGGCATTCCGAGGAGGTAGCCAATCTTGTTAGGCAGAGAACGGAAGTACCAGATGTGGGCAACGGGCACTACCAGTTCGATGTGTCCGCTGCGCTCACGACGTACCTTCTTCTCAGTAACCTCAACACCGCATCGGTCGCAGACGATACCCTTGTAACGGATACGCTTGTACTTGCCGCAGGCACACTCGTAATCACGTGTCGGACCGAAGATGCGCTCGCAGAACAAGCCGTCGCGCTCTGGCTTGTAAGTACGGTAGTTGATGGTCTCAGGCTTTGTCACCTCGCCATACGAATTTTCCAGGATTTCCTCGGGAGAGGCAAGTCCGATGGTAATCTTCGTGAAATTATTCTTAACTTTTATATCTTTCTTGAAAGCCATATATTTCTATAGTTTTGGGATGTCGGGATTAATCGAGTTTGATGCTGAGACCAAGACCGCGGAGCTCATGCAGAAGCACGTTGAGTGATTCCGGTATGCCCGGTGTTGGCATCGGGTCGCCCTTAACGATAGCCTCGTAAGCCTTTGAACGGCCAACGGTGTCGTCCGACTTGATTGTCAGAATCTCCTGAAGTACGTGGCTGGCACCGAATGCCTCGATAGCCCAAACCTCCATCTCTCCGAAACGCTGACCACCGAACTGCGCCTTACCACCAAGCGGCTGCTGAGTGATGAGCGAGTACGGACCGATTGAACGGGCGTGCATCTTGTCCTCAACCATGTGACCGAGTTTCAAGAAGTATGTTACACCTACTGTAGCAGGCTGGTCGAAGCGTTCACCTGTCTCACCATCATAAAGATGTGTAGAGCAAAGGTGTGGCAAACCTGCCTTGTCGGTCCACTCTGAGAGATCCTCAAGGTGAGCTCCGTCGAAGATAGGAGTAGCGAACTTAACGCCGAGCTTACGTCCGGCAGCTCCGAGAATAGCCTCGAATATCTGTCCAAGGTTCATACGTGAAGGCACACCCAGCGGGTTCAATACCAAGTCGACAGGACGACCGTCCTCGAGGAACGGCATATCCTCCATACGTACGATCTTCGAAACGATACCCTTGTTACCGTGACGACCGGCGAGTTTGTCACCCACTCCAATCTTACGCTTCTTGGCAACGTATACCTTTGCCATCTGCAGAATGCCTGAAGGCAGCTCGTCACCGATAGTGATGGCAAACTTCTTGCGCTTGAGTTCTGCATCGAGCAACTTATACTTGCGGATGTAGTTCATAATGAGCTTCGAGATGAGCTTGTTGGCATGCTCGTCGTCGGTCCAATCGTTAGACTGTATTCCGTCGTACTCGAGGTTCTTGAGCATTGTCGCTGTGAACTTGGTACCCTTAGTAATGATTTCGGCACCAGAGTAATCCTTAACGCCCATTGAAGCCTTGCCATCGGTGAGAGTGAGAAGCTTGTCAACGAGAATGTCCTTCAAGTCGTCATTCTTTGCCTCATACTCCTCGTCAATCTTGGCAAGGATTATCTTGTCCTGCTTCTTCGACTCACGAGTCTTAACGGCACGTGCAAAGAGCTTCTTGTCAATAACTACACCGCTCAACGACGGATTTGCCTTCAATGAAGAATCCTTAACGTCGCCAGCCTTGTCGCCGAAGATGGCGCGGAGAAGCTTCTCCTCAGGTGACGGGTCGCTCTCGCCCTTAGGCGAAATCTTACCGATAAGGATGTCACCCGGCTCGATGCGAGCTCCAACGCGAACGATACCGTTGTCGTCGAGGTCCTTTGTAGCTTCCTCAGAAACGTTGGGGATGTCGCTTGTGAACTCCTCCATACCACGCTTTGTCTCACGAACGTCGAGTGAATACTCGTCAACATGAACTGATGTGAGCACGTCGTCGCGTACCATACGCTCTGAAAGCACGATAGCATCCTCGTAGTTGTAACCCTTCCACGGCATGTAAGCAACAAGAAGGTTGCGGCCGAGTGCGAGCTCGCCGTTCTCTGTAGCGTAGCCTTCGGTAAGGATGTCACCAGCCTTAACGCGCTGACCCTTGTTGCAGATAGGACGCAAGTCGATGGTCATGTTCTGGTTGGTGCGACGGAACTTAGGAATGCGATACTCCTTAAGAGCCGGTTCGAAGCTTACGAACTCCTCGTCATCGGTACGATCATAGAGGATACGTATTGTAGTAGCGTCTACATATTCAATAACACCTTCGCCTTCGGCAGTAATCATAGTACGTGAATCCTCACAAACCTGCTTCTCAAGACCAGTACCTACGATAGGAGCGTCGTTGTGAAGCAATGGAACTGCCTGGCGCATCATGTTACATCCCATGAGCGCACGGTGACCGTCGTCATGCTCCAAGAACGGAATAAGACCTGCCGAAACAGAAGCAATCTGCTGCGGAGAAACGTCCATAAGGTCAACATCAGAAGGAGGTACTACCGGGAACTCAGCGTTCTGACGGCACTTAACGTTGTCGCGGATGAACGAACCGTCCTCACGAAGCGGCGCGTTACCCTGGCCGATGATGTGACCTTCCTCTTCCTCAGCAGTAAGATAAACAACATCGTTGTTGTCGAGGTCGACCATTGAATTCTCTACCTTGCGGTAAGGAGTCGCAATGAAGCCGAGTTCGTTAATTGTAGCATACACACAGAGAGAAGAGATAAGACCGATGTTCGGACCCTCAGGACTCTCGATAGGACACAGACGACCGTAGTGTGTATAGTGAACGTCACGAACCTCAAAGCCTGCACGCTCACGCGACAGACCGCCAGGACCAAGAGCTGAAAGACGACGCTTGTGAGTTACCTCGGCAAGCGGGTTGGTCTGGTCCATGAACTGCGACAGAGGATTGGTGCCGAAGAACGAACTTACGACGCTAGAGATTGTCTTGGCGTTGATAAGGTCGGTAGGCTGGAACACCTCGTTGTCGCGTACGTTCATACGCTCACGAATTGTGCGGCTCATACGAGCCAAACCTATAGAGAACTGGTTGCTCAACTGTTCGCCTACGGTACGAACACGACGGTTTGAAAGGTGGTCGATATCGTCGACGGTAGCGTTAGAGTTGACCAGCTGGATAAGATACTTGATGATCTCGATGATATCATCCTTGGTCAATACGCGTACCTCAGAGTCGGTGTCAAGACCGAGCTTCTTGTTGATACGGTAGCGACCTACCTCGCCCAAGTCATAACGCTTGTCAGAGAAGAAGAGGTTCTGGAATACCTCGCGAGCTGATGCGTCATCAGCAGGATCGGCATTACGGAGCTGGCGATAAATATAGAGCACAGCCTCCTTCTCAGAATTAGACGGGTCCTTGGCAAGAGTATTGAAGATGATAGCATACTTGTTGGCAGCCTCGGCATCCTTATGGAGAAGTATAGACTGAGCACCCGAATCGAGGATATCATCAATGTTGTCCTCAGTAAGTTCAGTCTCACGCTCCATGATAACCTCGTTGCGCTCGATAGATACAACCTCGCCGGTATCCTCGTCAACGAAGTCCTCGTTCCAAGACTTGAGCACACGTGCAGCAAGCTTACGACCGATGGCAGCCTTCATATTCTTCTTGTTGACCTTCATCTCCTCAGCAAGGTCGAATATCTGAAGGATATCCTTATCTTGCTCGTAGCCCATGGCACGTAGAAGAGTTGTTACGGGCAACTTCTTCTTACGGTCGATGTAAGCATACATAACATTGTTGATGTCAGTAGCAAACTCAATCCATGAACCCTTGAACGGAATGATACGTGCAGAATAGAGCACAGTTCCGTTAGCGTGTACACCCTGACCGAAGAAAACGCCCGGTGAACGGTGCAACTGCGAAACAACAACGCGCTCGGCACCATTGATTACGAAGGTGCCATTAGAAGTCATATAAGGGATTGTGCCAAGGAAAACGTCCTGTATGAATGTGTCGAAGTCTTCATGATCGGGGTCCGTACAGTAGAGTTTCATCTTAGCCTTCAAGGGTACGCTATAAGTCAGACCGCGCTCAAGGCACTCGTCAATTGAGTAACGTGGCGGGTCGATATAGTAATCCAAGAACTCAAGAACGAAATTGTTACGTGTGTCGGTGATAGGGAAGTTCTCTGAGAAAACCTTATACAAACCGTCATTCTTGCGTTCTTCAGGCGGAGTGTCTAACTGTAGGAAGTCTTTGAAAGACTTGAGCTGCACATCGAGAAAATCCGGATAAGGTAACGGATTATGGACGCTGGCAAAGTTTACTCTGTTATCAACAATTTTTGAAGCCATCAGAAGTTATTATAGGGTGATAAAAATCAATGTATGTGAAAAGACACAAAAAGGTTAGGACCCGCCTACTTGGAAGATCCTAACCGTATAAAATTTTTGAAACGTATGGTTGCCGCTTTATTGTCCGTACGCATTACGTACTCAGCAACCATCCGTTCTGGTTGTCAACGTAATGTTAAAATTACTTGAGCTCTACCTTAGCACCAGCTTCCTCGATAGCCTTCTTCAAGTTCTCAGCCTCGTCCTTAGAGAGACCTTCCTTGATCTTAGCAGGAACAGCGTCTACGAGATCCTTAGCTTCCTTCAAGCCAAGACCGCAAGCTTCCTTAACTGCCTTTACTACCTGGAGCTTTGCACCACCTACTTCAGCGAGGATAACATCGAAAGATGTCTTCTCCTCAGCAGCCTCACCTGCAGCAGCAGGACCAGCAGCTACAGCTACAGCAGCTGCAGCAGGCTCGATGCCGTACTCTTCCTTGAGGACTGTTGCCAACTCATTTACTTCCTTTACTGTGAGATTTACCAACTCTTCAGCAATAGCTTTGATATCTGCCATTTTATTCTTAAATTTTAATTGTTTTTAATATTAATGTTTTGTGACTTGGAGATGTTTTATTCAGGACGCTCGCCCAAAGTCTTAAGCACACCGTGAATAGTGTTTGCGCCTGACTGGAGAGCAGAAACAACGTTCTTTGCAGGAGACTGCAGCAATGCCACGATATCTGCGATAACCTCGTTCTTACTCTTGAGAGCTACAAGTGCCTCGAGCTGGTCAGCACCGAAGATTGTCTCTTCAGCATAAGCAGCCTTGAGTGCAGGTACGCCCTCTTTCTTGTATTCCTTCAGCAGCTTAGCGGGAACGTTAGCTGTGTTGCAGAACATAACAGCTGTAGTACCCTTAAGTGAGTCATACATCGGCTCGAAATCTATGTCGCTTGCCTGGAAAGCTTCACGGAGGAGGCTGTTCTTAACGACGATCATCTTGATCTCGCTCTTGAAGCACTTGCGACGCAGATTGCTTGTAGCCTCGGCGTTGAGACCTGCGAGGTCAACGAGGTAGAAGTGAGAATATTCCTTCAACTTCGCGCCGAGCTCAGCAATAATAGTATCTTTTACTTCTTTCTTCATTTTACAAAACTTTTAGAGTTACTCAACTGATTTAGGATCAACCTTGATACCCTTACTCATAGTGCTCGAAATAAAAATACTCTTGATGTATGTACCTTTAGCAGCAGCAGGCTTGAGCTTGATAATGGTAGCAATGAACTCCTTAGCATTCTGATAGATCTGCTCCGGAGTGAAGCTAACCTTACCGATTGATGTGTGGACGATACCAGCCTTATCAACCTTAAAGTCAATCTTACCCTGCTTTACTTCCTTAACTGCCTTAGCAACGTCCATAGTTACAGTGCCGCTCTTAGGGTTAGGCATCAATCCACGCGGACCGAGGATACGGCCGATAGGACCGATTTTGCCCATGCAAGAAGGCATTGTGATGATTACGTCAACATCTGTCCAGCCGCCCTTGATCTTCTCGATATACTCATCGAGACCAACGTAGTCGGCACCTGCCTCTTTAGCGGCAGCTTCCTGATCAGGAGTACAGAGTGCGAGCACGCGTGTAACCTTACCAGTACCGGCGGGCAGAGAAACCACGCCACGAACCATCTGGTTAGCCTTACGCGGGTCAACGCCCAAGCGTACATCAATATCGAGAGAAGCGTCGAACTTGGTAGTGGTGATTTCCTTTACCAGCTCTGAAGCCTCTTTCAGTGTGTATGCCTTCCCTGCTT
>URDM01000013.1 GCA_900546575.1 uncultured Prevotella sp. | reverse complement strand
ATGTTGGGCTTGTTGTTGTGTGTCACGCCTAAGATTATAGCACAGGACAAGATTGTTCCAATGTATAGAATTGGAGGACATTATTTCTCTAAGGAATTGCCGATGGATGAGGCTTTTAAGATTAGCAGTTCGATAATGGCACTTGCCGATAAGGACGGAAATAGGGTTGTCAATCTCTTGGTAGGCGATGACTTCAAGGTGCCGCAGTCGATAAAGAAGTATGAGATTCCTTTTGAAAATGTGCTGAATGGTGAGCAACTGGAGGAAGGAATGCAGAACTTTGAAAAGATGAAAAGGCTTATCAGTTCAACTGATGTAGAGAAGTTTATAGTTGGCAAGGCTCTGCCGGATGATTTCGCAGAGAAAGATATTGACGGCAAGACATGGACTAAGGATGGATTGAAAGGTCATGTTACGGTTGTAAATGTGTGGTATTCTGGTTGCGGACCGTGCCGTAGGGAGATGCCAATCCTATCGACGTGGAAAGACAAATATCCTGATGTACAGTTCGTTTCAGCCAATTTCGAGAATGTCGACAAGGTGAAGCAAATCACGGAGAAGGAAGGCTTTAATTGGACGCACATTGCCAATGACACGTATTTCACAAAAAGAGTGGGCAATGAGGGCTATCCATTGACTATTGTTGTAGACAAGAATGGCATTGTAAGATATTGCAAGCATGGCGCTAATAATAATGCCAGCAGTGAGATATTGCAACTGATAGAAAAATTAGTCGGCTGTTGTTAAAATAGGTTAATACTGTTCAGAAATAATGCTTTAATACGTTATATAATCAAAACGTCAGAATTGGCACCATATTTAAAATAATCAGCGTATGGAAAACGTATTGAAGAAACTTTTTGTTGTGTTATTGCTCAGCCTTGTGCAGTCGACAGTTTGTCATGCCGACACGTTCAAGGGTAAGATAGTTAATGCCGAGACGGGCGAGATACTTATTGGAGCGACAATACGAAGCGAGATTAATCCACAGCCAGGATGGTCGATGCAGAATCAGGCTGAGACCGACAGCACTGGCTGCTTCTTTCTCAATGCAAGTTGGGAGGGCCGCATCATGTTCACGTTCAGCATGATTGGATATAAGAATGCGCGTAAGGTGGACTATGCTTACGGTAAAGAAGTGAATGACACTACCGACCTTGGCATCATAAAGCTTCAGCCTACTGCCCTTATGCTGAAGGATGTGGAGGTGACGGCAAAGATGCCTCGCATCACGATGTCGGGCGACACTATTGTGTTCAATCCCGAAGCATTCAAGCTGAAGGAGGGGGCACGTCTCGACGAACTCATCAAAAAGTTGCCAGGAGTGGAGAACCGTGACGGCAAACTCTACTGGAACAACAAACCCATACGCTTGATGATGAATGGCAAGAACTTGTTTGGTGGCGACCAGATTATAGGTCAGTTGCCAGCTGAGGTGGCAGGCAAGCTGAAGCTGTACGACCGCAAGTCGGAACTGGCTCGACATACAGGCAAGGATGAAGGCGATGAAGACCATGTGCTCGACATTCAGGTGAAGCCTGGTTTTCTTGACAAGTGGTATGGCAATGTTGAGGCGCAATATCAGACAAAGAAGCGCTACATGTTTGATGTCACCGCCAGCAAGCTGAGCGACCACGATCCGCAGATGGTTTATGCACAGGCAAACAATGCCAACCGCTATATTGACAGAACCATGAACTCTTCAATGAACGCTAATATCGACGGCGACGGCAAGAGCCAATACGGATCGTACAATTATCAGCACAACTGGCAGACTAAGGGTGCTGACAAATTCGACAACAACAGTTTTGACATTAGTGCAAATATGGGACACAGTGACGGTTGGAACACAATAGGAAAGTCTACAGAGACCTTCTTCCCCAACCAGGAACGCACGTTTGCCGTGTCAGAAAGCTATCGCTACAAACATAAGATAACCCCACAGATGCAGACACGTCTCTTTGCCTACACCGACTCGCTGAACACTATAGAAATGAACGTGAAGGCTACATACGAAAAAATCAGAAACACCGATGAGAACAAGGGTGCCTCGTATGGCTATGAGCCAAACCAGTTTGAATATCATTCGCTCAGTGCTGCTCTTGCTGCCAAGCCTGGCGACGCACTCTACGAACGGCTCATCACGCGCAACCGCAACTATCAGTCTTCCGAACAGCAGACACGTGGCATTAACATCGATTATACGTGGAAGCACTTCCTCGGCAAGAAAGGCTCGTTCTCTCTGCAAGGCTACACCAACATCAATGGAGCCAATGAGGACACACACATCAACCGCAATCTGGAGTATCTGCGCGAAAAGCGAAGCGAGACAGTATGGCAGTATTACGACCGCAGTAATCATAATCTTAGTACACGTCTTGGTGCATCGTTCGACTATTGGCTTGGCAAGAATGTGTATGTCAACATTCTCGACAACGTGACCTATTCACGCACACGCACCACACGCGATTTCTTCACCGACAACAACGAGCAGAACGTAGTAGGCGGCACACCTACAACGCTCGACCCTACAAATGCTATGAGCTATCTTATGCACAAGTGGACCAACCAACTGACGTTGAAGTCGACCATCACACCGGTGAAGGCCCTGATGATTATGCCTAAGTTCAGCTGGAACGTCTATCGTGAGAATACCGACTACCGCTACGGACCGCTCGACACTACAGCCGTGCGTACGAGCCAGACCTACGAGCCGTCGATATTCTTGAAGTGGAAGATGAGCCGTATGCGCAATATGGATCTCTCGTTTGCCTACACCACCACTGTGCCCGACCTCATCAGCACTCTCGGCTACCGCAACACCATCGATCCGCTCGCAATATCTACAGGTAACCCATTGCTGCGCAATTCGCACAGACACACCACTACGTACAACTATCACCGCATGTGGCTGCGCAAGCAGATAGTGATGGGACTGAGTGCATCGTACATCAAGGACATCAATCCCGTTGCCACACTCTATCGCTACAACTCATCTACGGGTGTGTATGAGTCGAAGCCGATGAACGTGAAGGGTGGCGACATGTGGAAGTTCGGATTCAACTACGACCAGGGCATGGGCGTTTACTTCCGACTGATGAACAAGTTTGCGTTGCTCACGTCGAAGTCGTACGGATTCCTTACGATTGTTGACAATGTCGACCCCAATGCCATTCCCGACCTCAACATGCAGAAGCGCCTTGGCATTGACGAGAACATAGAGTTTTCGTATGAGGCAGAGAAGGTTCAGCTGACGCTGTTCAATCGTTTGCAGTGGAACCGCTATCGTTACGAAGACACTTCGTACAACACCAGTCCGCTATATAACAGCGCTGGAATAGAAGCTACGCTCCATCTCTCGCCGTTCGAACTGTATATACGATTGTCTGACGATTATCGTTCGGGCTATGCCACTTCAGCAATGAACGGACACAAACTTGTGTCGCAAGCAAGCATCAGCTATGGTTTCTGCAAGAACAAGTGCAGGCTGTCGCTATATGTTGATGACATCTTCAATAAGGACATCTGGTACGAAAGCGACTACTCGGCATATCAGCGCAGTGAATCTTCGGCAAACTACATACACCACTATGCAAACCTTAGGTTTACATACACATTTGATGCCAAGGCTAAGAAGAAAAAATAAATGACTGTATACGAAACACGGGAACAGCAGACATTTGATTGTCTGTTGTTCCCGTTATTATGTTTATATCTTCAGAAAGGTTTCTCTTACTTTTTGGTCAGCACGTACAGCTTTGCCATTTCGCCTTCTGCCTCATTGCCAAGCGAGTCGGTCATAACGACACTCTTGCTGTCCTTAACCTTATAGAATGTGTGTTCGCCGCTTGACGGACGTACCAGCATCAGGACATTGCCGTCGAGAACCTGCAGCACGCCACTTGCCTCGTCGTGTCCGTCCTTACGGTCGATGTAGTCCTGTTTCAGCTCGTATGTGCTGTCGGCATTGATAGTGAGTACGGTCTTAATGCCCGGGCAATCGGCAGCGGGCAGTGTGCCTTCGTAAGTGCCGGCAACAGTAGCCAGGTCAACATTCTCGCTGGCTACGGTTGTGTCAGCTACGCTTGTTGAATCGCTGTTTGCTTCGTTCTGTGCGGTCTTCTTGCCATTGCAAGAAACCATGATAGCTGCAGCCATTACTGCAACGTAAATTAGTTTTCTTCTCATACTTCTTTAGCGTTTTGTTGTTATTTTCCTTTTATTATTTGTTCTCTACTGTTTATTTCTTGTTTTCTACAGCTGCCGGAGTCCAGTTGTTGAAGAACCGCAGCACCTTCTTTTCGCTGTAGCTCTTTTCTTCTTCAAGAAAACTTGAGTCTTGTGTGTGCAGCACCTTGCCATTGGCATCAAGCACAACGAATACGGGGAAACCGAAACGTGCCGGATTGTCAAGACGCTGCATCAGACGGGCGTCTCTCTTTGCAGCCTCTTCGCCACCAGCCTTGCGCGGATTGTAGTTGACGTGCAAGTAGACGAAGTTGTCGTTAATTACCTTGTTGACAGCCTGGTCTTTCTCTGCAAAGTCGGCAAATCGCAGACACCACGGACACCAGTTGCCACCTACCTGGCATACTACATACTTGCCTTCGGCCTTAGCCTTGACAAGAGCCTTGTCAATCTGTTCCATCGGGTCGATGTTTTCGTCGTACACCTTCTTCAATGCTGTTTGGGCATTGATGGTAAGCACCGCCATTAGCATGAGTGCTGCTGTTAATATTCTTTTCATCAGTCTTTCTTTTTTGTTTATATTTCTTCTACAATCTCATCCATTGCCTTACGTTTCTTTTCAGCACGTGGGCAGTCTTCGGCTATATGTCCGATTGGTATGATGGCAACCGTTTCGTATTCGTCCGACGGGATCAGTTCGCTCATTACGTTGGTGTCGTAGTTGCACACCCAGCAAGTGCCCAGTCCGCGCTCAGTAGCGGCAAGACATAGATGCTCAGTAGCAATAGCCACATCAACGTCGCCATGCTTCTTGTCGTCGTAGCGTCGTGTCCAGCACTCATTGTTGTTCTTCATGCATACGATGTAGAGCGGTGCGGTGCGAAACCATTCACGATCGTAAGCGCGCCAAAGACTTTCTCTTGCCTCCTGGCTGCGCACAACGACAAACTTCCACGGCTGTCTGTTTACAGCCGATGGAGCCATACGTACGCACTCCAATATGTAGTTGAGGTCGTCGCTGCTTACAGGCTCGTCGGTATATTTACGAACCGAGAAGCGTGTCTGTGATAATTCAAGTATATTCATATATGTTATGCTTAATCCGTTAATTATAGTAACGCAAAATTACAGATTTAAAATCAAAATAGATTTAATGCTATATATAAAAGTTCTAAATTTGTGCATTTATTATTTTTTTTATACTTTTGTACAGCTAATAATATATAATGTATGCGAAAGATTTGCATCAATAATCGTGACGAGCTTGTCATGCTGTTTGTAGACAACATTGCCTACATTATGGCAGACGGCAATTGTACCAAGATAAAGTACATTGGAGGACTTCAGACTACACTCTCGCTTGGCATCTCAAAAGTAGAGGCTATGCTCTCCGACTCATGGCGTCAGGGTGGTGTTTGCCCATTTGTACGATTAGGCAGAAGCCTGATAGTCAATCAGATGTTTCTATATGGAATTAACCTTTTGACACAGCGGCTTACGCTTTCCGACGGAATGGGTGCTACAATTAGTCTGCAAGTGCCCAAGCAACTGTTGAAGACATACAAGGGAATGATTGCCGGTGCGGTTGTAAAGAAAGAAACAAAACAGAAAACTTAACAAAATCTATATGAAAGAATTTATAATAGGTAAGGAGGGAACACAGAAATTCCTTATACCGTTGACAAAGACGAGAGTCAGCAGACAACATGCGCGCATCACCATTGATGACAATGGTGTGTGGACACTCGAAGACTTGAACTCTACAAACGGCACGTTCATCATTGACGATGAAGGCGAACTGCGTCAGATACGACGTATGGTGATAGGCGAGTTTACACGCATTGTGCTTGCTGACCAGACTCAGATGGGTTTCTCGTTCATTGCCCACCATGTCATAGAGGATGATCCTAACGATTATCGTGCTGAGTTTCGTCATGTGCTGGAGATACATCAGAAAGCTCTGTTGGACAAGGCTGATATGGATTTGCGCTTAAAGCGCAGGGGATACATTAAGTATGTGCCGTCTATGCTTGCTGCATGTATCGGACTTATACTTACGCTTTTCCTTCCGTCCCAAATTAAGGTGTATGGCGTTTCGGTGACGGCTGTGTTTACTACCATTCTTACTGCAGTCATCAATATATTCCAGGGCAATGACAAGAGCAAGCAACGCTTCTCTGATTATTACGGTAAGTTTCTTGTATGTCCGCATTGTGGAAAGATATTGACAGAAAAAGAGTTTCAAATGCAGATGTGTGCCGCATGCAAGGCGCATTCATAAAAACAAACAAAAACAACATAATTATGAAAAAGCTTTTATCTTTACTGTTTTGTGTAGCACTTGCCTTGTCGGCCAATGCGCAGAAAACCTATGCTATCATAACCGGAGTGTCAAACTATGAGGGCGACGACCACGACCTCGCCCAGTCGTCGAAGGATGCCAAGAGCATCGCGGCTCTTTATAAGGAGAAGAATGCTTCGGTGACATTGTTTACGTCGAAGTATGCTACACGCGACAATATTATTGCCCAGATACGCAAGGTGGCTAAGGTGGCTACTGCTTCCGACCGTGTAGTATTCTCGTATAGCGGACATGGCGCTCCCAATATTCTTTGTACATACACTACTGGCAATATGAAGATGCTGTCGTATGCCGAACTCTTCAAGGAACTCAACAAGTGTCTTACTAAGGATATTGTAGTGTATATTGATGCTTGTTTCTCAGGATCGGCAGCCTCGTCTGCAGTTGGTACAAAGGCGTTGCCAGTTGAGATGAACTGGAGAAACATGGTGAAGTCAAACCCTCGTTACATTCTCTTCCTTTCATCGCGCGAGTCGGAGACTTCGGCTGAGTCGGGACTTGTAGGTGCCGGCTTCTTTACACGTGCCTTGATAAAGGGCTTGCGTGGTAAGAGTGATGTCAATGCCGACCGCAATGTCACGGTCATGGAACTGTTCAGATATATCTACAAGGATGTGTTGCTGCATTCTGACAAGAAGCAGCATCCGCAGCTCGTTGCTCCTAAGGCTTTGCACGACACAGTGCTTATGAAGTGGTAATGACGAAATAGCGTCAAGAACTGGTTAGTACTATATATTTAAATCAGAACAAAAATGGATTCTACCGAGCAAAAACCAAAGCGACCTATTGTAAATGCCGCATGTCCGTATTGTGGCAATTCCGTTAAATTCTATATGCCTCCCAAGCCGGGAGTATTGTCATTTACGTGTCCGGCAGCTGGTTGTGGCAAGCAGTTTAGAGTGCAAGTGACTGAGGCTATGCTGCTTCAGGCTAATCCTGTAGCTACTAAACCGCAACAGCCGAACCCTCAGCCACAACAGCCGAAGCCTCAACCTCAAGCTCAACAGCCTCAAGCTCATCCCAAGCAGCAAGTTCATACTCAAGCCCAGCAAGTACAATCTCAGTTGCAACAAGCTCAGGCTAAAGTTCAGCAAGTCCATACTCAGCCTCAGCAGCAGGCTCAGCCACAGCAGGCTCAAGCCCAGCAGCAGAAGCGAAGCATTAAACCGACTGATAGTATAGAGAACTGGACGGCAGAAGGAAAGGCTGGCGGACGTATAGCAAAGGTAGTTGTCACTCGCACCAAGATGATATTCATGAAGGAGCGCAAGGAATACGACCTTAAGATAGGAGTCAATGTAATAGGTCGTGCCGATGTTATGTCGCCATCAGACATAATGATTGAAGACGACATGACTGTAAGTCGCCGTTCTGTTTCCATAACAGTTGAGGCAAGTGGTGGAAGTTATCGCTATTGGTTTGAGGTGCTCAAATCTACCAATCCCGTCCTTGTCAATGGCAAGCGTCATGCAGTAGGCGAGTCGTTTGTAGTAGAACCGGGAACAAAGTTTGTTCTTGGAAGAACCAAGTTGAGCATAGAATTATAGTGTTAAGCATTGAATTATAGTATAGTTCGGCTTAATACAATCAGAATAGTAACAAAACAGAAAAACATACAGAGTTAATATGAGCAATTTTCTGCCTGTTGGCACCGTTCTTAACGGTAAGCGTAAATATACAATAGAGAGTACACTCCATAGTGGCGGTTTCGGTAATACCTATCTTGTCAAAGGCATTGTCATGGACGAGAACATCGCACAGGAGGCAACCTATACCATCAAGGAATTCTACTTTGCCAAGTACTGTACGCGTGCAGCAGACGGTAGCGTTACTGTAGCCGACGCTTCCAATGCGTCACGCTTCAATGCTGCCAAGGCTGATTTCTATACTGAGGCTAATATATTGCACGGATTGAAGCACGATGGTATAGTGCCGGTCAATGAAGTGTTCGAGCAGAACAACACGGTTTATTATGTCATGAAGCATCTTGGCAACACTTCGCTCGACCAGTATGTGATGGAGCGTGGCGGTATGCTTGCCGAGCAGGAAGCTCTCCGCATAATACGCCTTGTGGCAGGAGCGCTTGCCTATCTGCACAATCAGCAGATACTTCATCTCGACGTAAAGCCCAACAACATAATGATGTGTCCAGGACATGACAGCAAGATGGTGCCCGTGCTGATAGATTTCGGTCAGGCCATGTTCTACAACAATGGCAAGGCTAAGACAAATCATGTAGTTGGCGGATATACTGAAGGTTATTCGGCTCTCGAACTCAAGCATCATGGTGCCGACAGGACATTCGTTCCGTCGTACGATGTCTACTCGCTTAGTGCCACATTGTTCTTTATGCTTACGGGCAAGGACCCCGACGATGCTTCGCAGATAAGCAAACGTTCGGTATATCTCGCAATGCCATCTAACGTAACCGAGCGCACTATAGACACTATTGTGTCGGGAATGGCGCAGAATGCACAACAGCGTACTCCGTCAATCAATGCTTTCCTTGCTCAGTTGAGCGGTTCTGCCAATGCTGGCAATGCTGCTGGAATGCAGGGAATGAATGGAGGTCGTGTTACCGACCCTACAATTGACGACGAAAGTACCGACCATAGCAAGATGATTCGTATTGCCGGCATAGCCGTGGCAGTGGTTGTTGCCATCATTCTTGTAGTGATGGCTGTAGGTAAATTGGGAAATGGCGGTCAGCAGCCGTCCCCTTCAAATCCTACTGTAGCGCAAAACGACTCTACTCTTGCTGATACTGCACATATATATAATAAGGTGTCGGCTGATGCCAATGCCGATAACGTGAAGACTGATGAGCACAAGGCAGGTGCAAAGCCAACTGTTGAGCCTGCAACAGCAGACAAGCAACCGAAGAAGGAGTCTGCTAAGAAACCATCAACATCTTCTGCTGACGCTTCAACGGCTTCTATGCCGACCAACGGTACTGTAAATCTTGGTTACGCTATATGGACCGGTGGCTTGCGTGCAGGCAAACCTCATGGCAATGGTACAATGCGTTTTCGCAGCAGTCATTCTATTTCCGGATGTTCTACTACAGCTCAGTCGGGCGACTATGTAGTAGGTTTTTGTGAGAACGGTGTGCTTCAGAGTGGTGCATTGTATCACGATGGCGAGAAAGTAGAGACATTTGTGAGATAACGAAAACCTGATATGAGACACCTTTTATTTATAATAGTATTCTTATCAAGCATATTGACGGCTGGCGCGCAGGAATTGCGCGTCAAGTCGTTCACACCCCTACCTATGGATCTTACAGCACGCAAGCAGCAACGTCTTGACTTGAACGGCAAGCCTTGCGCAATGCTTAAGATTATGGTAATGGACGACATTACCGATTGCAATAAGTCAAACATCGGAGACATTGCGACAAGTGGCGTTATGAAACTCGTGTATTTGCCGAGTGTTGTAAGAAGCGTAACGCTCAATTTCAAGTATCATTATCCGCTCACCATAACCTTTGCCGATTATTGCGTGACTAAGCTCGAGGGCTGCGCAACCTACGAGTTGCGCCTTGTTGATGCCCTGCAGATGATGATGGAGAATGGAAATGCAGCGCAGCAGACTGCTACTGCCACTACAACTCAAAATGCAAGTAGTAGTCAGAATAGTAATAGTTATTTGGGCATAAGTGCTGAAGAGGCCAATAAAATAGCTGGTGAAGCATATGAAGCGAAGGATTATGCCAAGGCTATGAAATATTATTTGTATGCAGCCGAGAAGAACAATGACGTGGCACAATGTCAAATAGGAACTATGTATAGAAACGGTGAGGGAGTGACACAAGATAATTCAATAGCAATGAAATGGTATCTTAAGTCTGCAGAGCAAGGAAATGTGTTGGCTCAGTTTTGTTTAGGTGCTATGTATTATATAGGTCAAGGTGTTGCAAAAGATTATGCTGAAGCTTTTAAATGGTATCATAAGGCTGCAGAACAGGGTAAAGATTCGGCAATGTGGAGTGTAGCCCTATGCTATGAAAACGGTACAGGTGTGGAAAAGAATATAGACAAAGCTGTTTATTGGTATAAAAAAGGTGCGGAAAAGGGCGATGCGGATTGCAAGTATGCCTTAAAGCGTCTTGGCTATTAATCATTACATCTGAAACTCTATAATAATAAGAATATGAACAAGCTAAAGCTAACAATACTGTTCCTCTTTATGTCGTTGGCAGCATCAGCCCAGCGTCTTGCCGTTGAGTCGTTGAAGCTTCGACCCAACGATTTGAGTGCCCGTAACGTCAAGAACCAGCGCCATGACCTTAACGGCAAGCCGTGTGCATTGCTCAAGGTGATGGTGCTCGACAACATTACGAAGTGCAGTAGTGGCAACATAGGTGATATTGTGACCGAAGGACCGGTAAAGCTGATATACATAACATCAGCAACTCCCTCTATCGAACTGTCCTTTCAGTTTCATTATCCCCTCACTATCAACTTCGCCGACTATGGATACAAGCATCTCGAAGGCAACTCAACCTACGAGCTTAACCTCGTTGATGCTCAGCAGATGATGATGGGCAATGGCAATAGTCAGAATGCCAATACTGCACAACAAACTTCAACAGCCACTACAACACAAAATGTAGACAGTGGTAATGGCCGCAGTTTGAGAAGGGATGCAACGGGAACCAACTGGTCTGATTATGAGAATAATAAGCTGTCGCTATTCAAATATGGAGGATATAAAGACGGCAAGGAACTGAATATGTTTTTCGGTTCAGGGGAATACATGCTCTTGCATAACGGTATCTTGGAATGGAACGACAGGCAGGACGGCGACACTAAGTATAACGCCAGAGTGTCGGGAAATGTGATTTATATTACACCGAAAGGTAAAGCACCGTCGTATGTGAAATGGATAAGGATAGAAAGAAGGGATGACAATGCGATTTTCACTTATGACAATCTTGGAACATACAGATATTTAAGATTTTAGACTATGAAGATATTGGTGGTTTAAGGTTTGGTCGCGTGGATATGAGTATCCGCACGGACGTATGAACTATCTCGGATTGAGGCTTGCAATGAGTGTTGGTCAGTAATCTATTATTATATTTTATGAGTTTTATGAATAGAATCAAGTTGATATTTTTATTCCTCTTTATGTCGTTGGCAGCATCAGCCCAGCGTCTTGCCGTTGAGTCGTTGAAGCTTCGACCTAACGACTTGAGTGCCCGTAACGTTAAGAACCAACGCCATGACCTTAACGGCAAGCCGTGTGCATTGCTCAAGGTGATGGTGCTCGATGATATTACGAAGTGTAGTAGTGGCAATATTGGTGATATTGTGACCGAAGGACCTGTAAAGCTGATATACATTACATCAGCAACTCCGTCTATCGAACTGTCGTTCCAATATCATTATCCCCTCACTATCAACTTCGCCGACTACGGATACAAGCATCTCGAAGGCAACTCCACCTATGAGCTTAACCTCGTTGATGCTCAGCAAATGATGATGGGGAATGGTGTACAAAAGATAGAATCTGCAACTGAAACTAAAGTAGAGGCAAAGACAGAACCTAAGCCGGAAGTCAAGACAGAACCTAATACAGAAGTAAAAACGGAGCCCAGTTCGACTCCAAATGTTTCACATCGTAATAGTATCTATACGCCAGCGGAAAATATATTTGAGCAGTCTGTTGAGGCAGAAAAAGCTAAAGACTATGACAAGGCATTTAAGTTATGCAAGAAAGCAGCAGTTGCTGGTAATCCTCGTGCACAATATAATCTTGCCTATTGTTTTGAAAAAGGCAGAGGTTGTAAGGCTGATACCAAGAAAGCATTGGAATGGTATGAAAAAGCTGTTGTTAGCGGTTATGGACCAGCTGCTTTTACTTTGGGATATTATTATGAAAATGGCAAAGGTATAACAGTAAAGGATGAAACGTCTGCTTATAATTATTATAAGATAGGTGCTGATTTGGGAGACAGAAATGCAATGTCGGCTTTGGCGGATTGCTACCTAAAAGGAAGAGGAACAGCATATGATATAGACAAGGGTTTGTCCATACATAAGGCATTGGCTGAGGATGAAACGGATGGATGGGAATCTTTTCGTATTGGTGGTTATTATTGTTTTTCTGCTGATTTTTATTATTATTGTTCAAATCGTAAACAACCGGATAAGAGTCTGCTTGATCCTGTTGAGGGAATGAAATGGTTTCGTAAATCAGCTCAACAAAACAATCCTAATGCTATGAATTATATAGGTGAGTTATATAAGGATGGTAATGGCGTACCTATGAATAAGCAGGAGGCAGTAAAATGGTTTCGCAAAGCTGCCGACTTAGGTAATGATGATGCTATGTGGAATTTAGGACGCTGCTACGAGAAAGGTGAAGGCGTAGAAAAGAATATTGACCAAGCCGTTTACTGGTACAAAAAGGGTGCAGCGAAAAATGACTATTATTGCAAGGAAGCCTTAAAGCGCCTTGGTTATTAATCATTACATTTGAAACTCTATAATGATAAGAATATGAACAAGCTAAAGCTAACAATACTGTTCCTCTTTATGTCGTTGGCAGCATCAGCCCAGCGCCTTGCCGTTGAGTCGTTGAAGCTTCGGCCCAACGACTTGAGTGCCCGTAAGAGTCCGCGTGTGGATCTTAACGGCAAACAGTGTGCATTGATTAAAGTCATGGTAATGGACGACATAACTGCATGCAGTTGGAAGATAGGTAATGTAGAAAACAAAGGTATCGTAAAGTTTATTTATGTTACAACAACAACGTCTTCTATAGAATTGTCTTTCAGTAAACACAATTCTATAGTTGTTGATTTTGCCAAATATGGAATACCAAAACTTGACGAAGCGAGCACATACGACCTGATGTTGGTTGAGGATGTGTTGTCTGCCAAGCAAAGCGATAAGCAGACTGTAAAGGAAGAGGAAGTGCTTATAGATGGTAAAGACAGACATTATACCCAGTCTGAACTTGCCAGTATGAAGTTGAAATTTGAAATAGCCAAAAAAAGGAGCTATAATAATCAAAGTGCCTTAGCTGATGCTTCATTCAAGAATCTTGCTGCCAAGGGATATGTGCCGGCATATAGTTATGCTGCAAACGCTTGTGCAGATAATGATTCTTTGTACGAGTATTATGGAATGAAAGGTTTGTCTAATTCTGAAGGAAAATGGTTCGGCAGACAGATGGGTGATTACTATAAGAAGAAAGGTGATTATAAGAAAGCGTTCGTCTGTTATGATGCAGCTAAAAAAACATGGGCAGAATATTCATATTACAATATGGGTGTTCTCTACGAGAATGGTTTGGGTGTAGATAAAGACATTGAGAAAGCGAAGGAGTGTTATAGAAAATCTTTTATGGCTGCATCACTGGGCATGGAATATACTGACGGCTATCGAGCCTACAAGCGCCTTGCCGGTGGTAATGCTTTTGATGTCTCGCTTTTTAAGGATGCTGATGAGGCTGATTTGACTGGCCTTTCACCAGAGGAAATTCATAGAAAGGGACGCCATTATGAAGATGGCTTTATGGGGAAGAGAGATCCATATAAGGCATTTGCCTTTTATAAGGCAGCAGCCGATAGGGGTGTGCCAGATGCTATGGAAAGCATTGCAAAGATGTATAAGAGCCCGCTTTACGGATTAAATGATACTGTCAAGGCAAACTATTATTTGACTAAGCGATTTGAGTATTACGAAGCTAAGGTTGCTCAAAATGAAGTTGATGCTTTTAGTACTTTGGCTGGTATCTATGAATATGGGAATGGTGTAGCCAAAGATATAGCAAAGGCAAAGGACATTTATCTGCGTGGAGCAAATCTCGGTAGCAATCATTGTCACTATTGTTTGGCTGAGATATTAAAGCGTGAAGACAAACCGAAGGAAGCCTTCCAACACTATAAGACAGCAGCCGAGATGGGGCATGGAAATGCTATGTACAGTCTTGCGCATTGTTATAAGGAGGCATACGGTACAGAGGCAGATGATAATATGTATGTTTATTGGCTGAAGGAAACATGCAAAACCTCATATTATCTGAAAGACAAAGCAAAGAGTGAACTCCAGAAGTTAAGTGTTTCCATTGATGGAAAATAATAGAAATGACAAAAAGTAATATTTGAAATTTATGTCAAAACATACGTTATTTATAATATTGTTTCTGTTTGAGACGTTGATGCTCAATGCACAGAAACTCACAGTGGAGTCGTTGAGAAAGTCGCCGGCTGGAAATAGTGCTCATACCGAAATTAGAACCGACCTGAACGGCAAGGCGTGTGCTTTGCTGAGAGTTTCCGTGTCAGACGATATCGTATCTTGCAGCAATGGCAATATAGGTGATGCCGTTGTTGAAGGTCAAACCAAACTGTTGTATATTACATCGGCGACCCCCTTTATTGAACTGTCGTTCAAGAATCATTATCCATTGTCAATCAACTTCATCGATTATGGATTCAAGCATCTTGAAAGTGGTGCCACCTTTGATTTGGTGCTTGTTGAGCCAAAACGGGCTGCCGGTCTAAATAGTAACGGTGGACTTAACATGCAGGATGAAAAGACAATAGCTCTGAAGAAAAAGGTGGACAATATCCTTGCTGGTGCAATCAGGTATTCGGCTGTAGAACTGAACAAGATGAAGGCACGGTATGAAAATGTTTGTCAATATAGTTTTAGATATTGGACTGAGGAGGATAAAGTGACAGTCAAGGATCTGGCTTCAAAGGGTTATGTCCCGTCCTTTGCTGATGCTGCATTGATCTATAGTATAGAAGGAAATCAGGATTTGTTTGAATATTTCGGCCTTAAGGCGTTGTCTGAAGCAGGAGGAAGCTGGATAGGCTATAATCTTGGCAACCATTACAAGAAAAAGAATGATTTTGAAAAGGCCCGTATCTGCTATGAGGCATCAATCAATTCCAATTGGAAAGAGGAATCCTGCTATGAACTCGCCCTTTTGTACGAAAATGGCAATGGCGTAACAAAGGATTTGGAAAAGGCAAAAGAGTATTTCAAGAAATCGCTTCTCTCAGCTTTCTTTTCCATCGAGAATTCCAAAGCCTACCGTGAGTATAAGCGGTTGGGTGGCAGGAGCATATATGACCCTACACTCTTTAAGGATGCCGAGGCAAAAGACCTTGTAGGATTGACTCCACAGAAAATGTATGAAGAGGGGAATAAGTATTTTGAAGTTGCTACATACAAGAAATCTCCATACAAAGGATTCGGACTATTGAAGGCAGCAGCGCAGCGTGGCGTGCCTGAAGCTATGTTTCGTCTTAGTACTATTTACAAGAATGAAATTTATGGATTGAATGATACGGTGATGGCAAACAAATATCTTGCAGAACGTGTTCGTTGTTATGAAAACAGAGTGGCTAAGGGAGATGTCGGGGCATATAGTGACCTTGCCTATATCTATAGCCATGGAGTAGGTGTTAGTGCAAATGAAGAAAAATCCAATGATTTGTATCGTCAGGGTGCTGAGCATGGCGACAGTTATTGCTGCTTTAAATATGCTGAAATCTTAAGCTCTGAAAAAAAGGACGCTGAAGCCTTCGCTTATTTTAAGATAGCTGCTGAGAAAGGAAATGGAGGTGCTATGTATGAACTGTCGCATTGCTATCTATATGGAAAAGGTACCGATGCCGACGACGAACAATATCTGTATTGGCTGAAGAAAGCGGTAAAGGGAAACTATCACTTTATAGATAAAGACCCTAAAAGAGAACTTGAGGATTTGGGCATTTCTGTCAACGATTTGTAGAGCCAATTCCTTTGCTTCCCAAAAGGACTCCTTTTGCCCTCCAAAAGGGCTCCTTTTAGGCTCTAAAAGGACTCCTTTTGCTCTCCAAAACGACTCCTTTTGCAAGCCAAAAGGACTACATTTAGAAATTAACTGTTATTTTTATGAAGATAAGTATAAATCAACCATACGGCTACACGCAGATTGGACAGCGTAAAGGCCAGCAGGATTCGATAGCTCCGCAGGCTGCCGATACAGCCACACGGTGCTTCGTTGTGTGTGATGGAGTAGGCGGACTGGAGCGTGGCGAGGTAGCGAGTGCTCTTGTAGCCGAGACCGTTGAGCGGATGGTTGAGGAGACTCTTGTCGATGGCGGCACATTCGGTGTAGCCGAACTGCAGCGAGTATTGTGCCGAGCCTACGACTGTCTGTACGACAACCGCAGCGTGAGCCACCGCATGGCTACCACGCTTGCCATGATGGTAATGACCGGTAGGGGAGTGCTTGTGGCTCATATAGGCGACAGTCCGATGCTACAATTGCGACCTCACGAGGGAACAATTTTCCGCACGTCCGACCACTCGCTTGTGGCTGAAATGGTGGCACGTGGCGACATAACTGCCGAGGATGCTCTGCAACATCCGCAACGCAACATCATAACACGCTGTATGTTTGTGCCCGACCGCCAACGTCGCATATCTCAGGCTACTGTCGATATGATTGCCGACGTGCGTCCTGGCGATGTGTTCCTATTGTGCAGCGACGGCGTTAACGGTGCCGTGAGCGAGGAATACTTGGCCCGACTGCTTACTGCCGACGACCTTACGCTGCAGCAGAAGGGCGAACTATTGCAGCAGCAGACTGCCGACAGCCACGACAACAATACGGCGTGGATAGTGGAGGTGGCTGATGTGGAGCATGAGGAGGGCGACCCTACGGTCAATTCTACGTGCGAGACGGCTATAGAGAGCGTCTTCGACGATGATGATTCCATTGCCGACAGAATCAGACGCTGGTGGAAAGACGTCACGTCGAAGTGGTAGACTGTGGATAAAGGGCAGTTCGTCAGCTAAACTTATGGTTTCGTCAGCAAACCTGCCCACTTCGTTTATCCGACCCGAAAACGTTTGGCGACATCAAAAAATAAAACTAACTTTGCAATCGTAAACATAATATTAACTATCAAAAAACATAACGATTATGAGTACACAACCTATCGAGGATAATAAGAAAGGTAAGAAGGAAGGCTTGAAGACTGCTGCTACTATGGCAGGTGCAGCCGTTGCAGGTGCCGGAACCGCATTTGCTGCAGGCGTAGTAATCAATGGCGATGCTGATGACGACGCTCCTATTGTTGAACCTACTGTAGTGAAGCCTGACGAAGTAAAGCCCGAAGACGAACAGAAGGAGCCAGAACAGGCTGCAGAGCCTGCTGCCGAAACTCAGAATGAGGACAATACAACCCAGCAGAACGAGCAGCACGGACCTCAGGCTGGTGGACATGAGGAGCCTATAGAGCCTACTCCGGTAGAGCCTGAACCCGTTAATCCAGAGCCAGCACCCGTCAATCCGGAACCTACACCAAATCCCGACCCTAACCCAATTGAACCCGATCCGATAGAGCCGGACCCAATTGCTCCGGGCGAGATTGATATCGACGGACTACCTGATGTTGACCCTGACGTCGTAGCCAACAATATTCTGACGGGCGAATATGTTGATCCCAGCGACATCGAAGCCCAGAATCTTGCCATTACAAATGTCGGAACGATTGAGACCGTAGACGGTCAGGTGCTCAATGCAGCACAGTTCATCGGTGAAAACGGCGAACAGCTGTATATGATTGACGTGGACGGCAACAACCAGTACAACCTCGTTGCCGACGCTTCAGGCAATATCGTAGGCGAGATACCGGGTACTCTCACCGTCAGCGACAGCGAGAGTCTGCTGGCAGAGAACTCAGGTGAGGGTGGATATATGGCACATGGCGATACCGACAATACGCCCGACGATGGCGACATGAACGATATCGACCAGGACATCCTAACCACCTAAACCGTCAACATTCATCACAACCAACTAAACGGTATGAAAAAGTTAATGACACTGGCGCTGCTCATGGCATGCTCGACAGCCATGATGGCGCAAAAGACTAAGCCGACAAAGCCGACCAAACCAGCCACTCAGGTGGCTGCGGCTGTTGCCGACACGCTCGATATAAAGAAGCTTGCGGCGGCTGCTTCGGCTGGCAAGGCCGATGCGCAGAACCTGCTTGGCGTGTGCTACTACACGGGTCGCAAGGTGAAGAAGGACTATACTGCCGCCCTTAAGTGGTGGAGTCTGGCTGCCAAGCAGAACCATTCGGAGGCTGTAGCCAATATGGCGCTGTGCTATCAGTATGGCAATGGCATAAAGCAGGACTCGCTCATGTCGGTGAAACTGTACAAGCAGTCGGTCAAGATGGGCAACGTGGCTCTTGTTAAGAATCGTGAGAAGGCTTTCATCAAGAAGCCAAATGTATACGACGCTTGTCTGCTTGCCGACATCTATTCATATGGTGTGGGTAGCATCAAGAAGGATGCAGCCAAGTCGATAGCCTACTATGTGAAGGCTTCGGATGCCGGTTCGCTCGACGCTACGCTTGGAGCGGCACGCATGTATGAATCGGCTGAGAAATATCCCGAGGCAATGAAGCGTTGGACTATGGCTTCGCCGAAGAGCGACTTCGCCTCGTACAAGTGTGGCGAGTATCTGTGCAAGGGACTTGGCACGGCTGTAGACAAGACCAAGGCTGCCGCCATGCTCAAGAAGGCAGCCAATGCCAATATTCCCAATGCCCAGCTTCTGCTCGGCGACCTATATTATAAAGGTGACGGCGTAGACCGCAATGTGGCTGAGGCTGTCAAGTTGTACAAGGCAGTAGCATTGAATGGCAATCCTGCAGCGATGTGGAATCTCGGCGTGATATACTGCAACGGCACCGAGGTCAAGGCCGACTATAATGTCGGACTGACATGGATCGCTCTGGCAGCACGCAAGGGTATGATGAACAATGTACAGGACAAGCTCGACGCTACTTCTGACAACGGTCAGAACGGATGGCACGGTACGCCGCTGTATCACTACATGAACGGCATCAATATGCTTAACGGCAACAACAAGGACGTTGATGCTGCGCTGAAATGCTTCACCGCTCTGGAGAAACGCGGCAACAAGCATGTGGCTGTGGCTATTGCAGCCTGCTACAACGACGCTGCGTGGAAGAAGGCAAACGGAAAAAAGAAGATTAAGTATCTGGAAGAGGCTGCTGCCGAGGGCGATGCTGCCGGACTGTACGGACTGGCTCTGTGCTGTGAGAAGGGAACTGATGTGGCTGCCGACAAGGAGCGTGCGCTGAAGCTGTTCAAGCAGTCGGCCGACTGCGGATATGTGCCTGCATTGTGTCATCTGGGCAACCTTTATAATGAGGGCAAGGCTGTAAACAGAAATCTTACTACCGCCATCGACTATTATCAGCGTGCCATGTGCGGTGGCTATCTCACACGTGAGGCTGCCGTAGTGCTTGCCGATGCTTACGAGAAGGGACTCGGCGGACTGCAACGCAATGCCGATATGGCAAAGAAGGTGAAGGCTATGGTGTGGACGTCCGACCCCGTTACTTATCTGTGTACGTCAGTAATATATCGATAAAATGAGAAAACTGTTTTTGTCGCTGGCTTTTCTTGCCGTCGTAGCGGTGCCAATGAGTGCTGCTACCGATGGCGGATACAGCTCCGACCATATTCGTGCGGCTGCCCTGCGGCTGAATGTGTCTGCTGATTCGCTTGCCGTAGGCGACACCCGTATGAAGGTGAAGGGCAGCACCATATTGGTGCGCAAGATTGACAATGGGGATATAGACTTCATCGGAATACCGCTGTTCAATCCTGCCATGCGTCGCGATCAGCCTCTGCCCATATACGACTTTCTGGAGTATGCTTGTCTCGACCGCAAGTTCGGCATATCTTCCAATCGTCTGCTTTATAAGGATGTGACGTTTGTCAAGGGCGACTGGAACGTGCTGTTGCAGCTTGGCGACTCTGCCGACTGTTCGGTGCGGAGTGTCAACGACCGTATGTACGAGGTGCAATGGAGCCGTGGCGGTAAGGTGATGGCTGATGTCAAGGTGCCTATAAGGTACGATGTGCTGTCGCTTTCGTCGCGTGGCGAGATGGAACGCCGATTCCTCAGCGGACTGAAGAGCTTTGCCGACAAGCGTGTTGCTGCCGATGTTCTGCCTAAGGATACTGCGGGACTGGAGGAAGTTGCCGACAATGGCAAGCGGTTGTATATGCGCAAGGGTGGCATTTATGCCGACAGCCGCATCTCCAATTCCACCTATTATATATATACAGGCTCGAATGCGTTGCAACCGGTGTTCAGTCGGCAGTTTCCCGTACAGAGTATCGGCAACCTGATTGTGCTGCCTGCGTGGGAAGGCGTAGCCGATGTGCCTATGAAGATACGCTTCGTATGTGCCAATCGCAAGGTGGAGGAGCTGACCACTACGGTGCGCCAGCTTGTAGGCTACGCCGTTAGCAAGGGTTGCAAGCCTTATTATGGTGTTGAGTCAAACAAGGACGGCCGTCTTGTAGTGTCGCTCTTTCTGTATGATGCAAAGTCGGGCTACGACCATGTGTTGAATGTTGAGTGCAAAACGGCAGACATAGCTACCGACAAGCTGGTGCTTACGGGTCGTGGCTATCTGTATTCGCCAACCACAAATGTCAAGAGAAGATGAAGTGTAAGTGTCGATTTTTGATGACTTTGGTGCTCTGCCTGGCTGGTATTGTTGGGCTAAGGGCACAGTCGGGAGCCGATCGTATGAACGAGATAAAGCTCTCGGGCAAGTATTATACTGCTGAGGCTACCGATCACGACCAGGACAAGGCGTTTGTGTCGGCTTTCAGTATGCTGCTCGGCAGCATCAATATGGCGTTGATGGAGGAGGAACAGCCTACTATAACATCGCTTCAGCTCGAAAGCCATGTCAAGAGTATTGACATTCAGCGTGGTGCCGACGTTATGGTGTTTGTGTATGTGGAGAAGTCGCGACTGGCTCTGATGCAGACCAATGGTGGTGGCAATGCTGCTCAGCCGTCGGCTCCTAAGGTGCAGAATCATAGTGAGTCGCAGCCTACCAAGGTGCAGACTGAGGTGCGACCTGCTGCTCCGGGTGCTACACCCGAAGTGATTAGCAGACTCGTTGGTGTGGAAACATTCATGTCGGCACGCTGGATTCTGGACAATGCGCGCAACATGTGCGAGGTGAGCGACTATGGTTCGCCACGCACAATGGGCAATGTCGAAGGCTGCTACATACTCGCTGTCAATGAGGACAAGGACGTTGTGGGTGTGCTTTCGCCAAAGACCGACGGCAAGCGTACCGACTTGCGCACCGGCACTGTGGCTGATATGTCGCGCTTCAAGGGGTGTGCAGCCGTGTGTGTCAGACTGAATAGTAAATAGTGAACATATCGAACTAATATTAATGAAACGATTATCTACAATATTATTTATGTCGCTTGTGTGTGTGGCGTTGCTGCATGCACAGGTGACTTTCCGCTTTAGCGGTGGCATTTCCAACGAACAGCTGAAGCAAAACATGGAGCGCAATGTGTCGGCTCTGCTTTCTGAAATCAATAATGCTGAGTCGGCTGGACGCAGTCTTAACTTCTCGGGCATTAGAATTACCGAGACTGCACGTGGCGGACTGAGCAGTTTGTGGGCCAATCTGCGCTTCCGTTGCGAGTGGAAGACCAATGTACAGAACTGTCTACGTGATGTGCAGGAGTTTGAGATACGTCAGATTCCGGTAGAGATGAAGCCGCTTGACAATACGTATAAGGGCGAAATACATAAGGAACTGACCATCAGCTTCAATCGCAACGGCATGATTACGGGCGTGCGCACGGCTATGGACAACAACTCTTATATGAGTCTGATGGCTGGCGGAATGTCGGTCAAGGATGTGCGTATGCGTCGCGAGATACTCAAGTTTGTTGAGGATTTCCGCAGCTATTACGACGAGAAGAACCTTAGTGCTATCGATGAGATCTTCAGCGACAACGCTCTCATCATCACCGGACGCGTGTTGCGGAAAGACCTTACGTCGCAATCTAATGCCGACATTCGTATTCCGGGCAAGAACATAATATTCAACAAGCAGACCAAGACGCAGTATATAAACAATCTGCGCAATGTGTTCAGGGTGAACAGATATATCAAGGTCGACTTCTCCGACATCGAACTGATTCGTCATTCGTCGCGCAAGAATATCTATGGAGTTCGTTTGCGCCAGCGCTGGAACAGTCAACGCTACAACGGCGGCACATATATGGACGACGGATATGTGTTCCTGCTGTGGGATTTCAATGACGAGGAGCATCCGAAGATTCATGTGCGCAGCTGGTCGCCGGTTTCTGGCGAGGTGTCGTCAGACAACTTGTTGTCTCCCGATGATTTCTCGGGATTGTAATAATGTGTGTGCTCTGATTTACAGATTGATATAGCTTTTAATCTCCATGAAGCATAATAGAAACGTCGCTGTTCTCGTTGCCTTGCTCTGTACTATCACCGTATGGGCTGTACCGGCAAAGCGCTGTAAGACACTGGTGCGCCAACCCGATGGCAGTATGGTTACTGTCATGGTGCGTGGCGACGAGAACTTCCACTTTATGTGTACCGAAGACGGTATGCCGATAGCCATGAACGTAGACAAGGCTTATTGTTATGCGTACATGGCTGATGACGGTGTGCTGCGTGCTTCGGCACAGGTGGCGCATGATGCAGAGCGACGTTCGCTGAAGGAGAAGGCTTTTCTTGCAGGACATAAGACTGAGGTGGAGCGCATTGCCGGATTTGCTTCCAAGCTTGCGGCAAAGCGCAACAAGGCTCGTCTGCAACGCTTTGCCAAGCGACAGAATGCTATGGCTGCTGATGAACCTGCGCTTACACGTATGGCTGGTGCTACGGGTGGCGACGGCATTGGCGTTACGGGCAAGCGCAAGGGACTTGTCATTCTGGTGAATTTTCAGGATGTGAAGATGCAGTCGGCTCATGACAATGCTGAATGGAACGACTTCTTCAACAAGACGGGCTATAACACGCTCGGCAACTCTGGTTCGGTACACGACTATTTCTATAGTCAGAGCTATGGAAAGTTCGACTTGTCGTTCGACGTTGTAGGTCCTGTTACTGTGTCGAAGAACATGGCTGATTATGGTGGCAATGACGATAGTGGCAATGATAAGGATCCTGGTGGTATGGTGTACGAGGCTTGTCGGCTTGTAGCCGATAAGGTTAACTTTGCCGATTATGATTGGGATGGTGACGGCGAGGTCGATCAGGTGTTCGTGATATATGCTGGTTATGGCGAAGCTTCACGTCCGGCATTGCTCCCTAATACCATTTGGCCGCATGAGTGGACTCTGAAGGCTGCCGGCTATAGCCTCACTCTCAATAAGGTGAAGATAAATACATATGGATGTACTGCCGAACTGAACGACTACGGCAGTAAGAATATGGCTGGTATAGGCACGGCTTGCCATGAGTTTAGCCATTGTCTGGGTTTGCCTGATATATACGACACGTCGGGTGGCGATTGTTTTGGTATGGACTTGTGGGATGTCATGGACTATGGTTCGTATGCTGGCAATGGCTATTGTCCCGTTGGCTATAACACATACCAGCGTTGGGTGAGCGGATGGATGCAACCAGATGTGCTGGACAAGCCTACTGATGTGTACGACTTGCCTGCTCTGAGCGAGTCGCCCAAGTCGTATGTGGTGTATAACGACAATAAGCCACGTGAATATTACATTTTTGAGAATCGCCAACAGACCGGATTTGACAAGCAGTTGCCTTCGCATGGCTTGCTTGTCATTCATGTTGACTATTATAGTTCGATTTGGGAATACAATGAGGTGAATACGGATGTGTCGCATCCTCGTTTCAGCATAGTGGCAGCCGACAACGATAGAAGCAGCAAATCGCTTAAAGGCGACACCTATCCGGGTACGTCGGGCAATACTCAGTTGACTGACACCTCGTCGCCTGCGGCTACTTTGTTCAATAATAACAGTTCGGGAACAAAGTTGCTTAGCAAGCCTGTGACTGAAATCACGGAGAGTTCAGATGGATTGATTTCGTTCTTGTTTATGGGTGGTGCTCCTTCGGTGGCTACAGACTTGCATTCAGAACAGACTGGTTCTGATTCATTCCGTGCTACGTGGAATGAAGTGGAGTTTGCCGATTACTATAATGTTCAATTAGAGGAAGTTGGCAAGGTTTCGCCCGAAGATAAATTGCTCTTGGCTGAGGACTTCACTGGTTGGGGAAGTGGAAACAAGAGTGACGGAACTACGAATTTGTCGTCACGACTTGATGCTCATACGAGTAATGAAGGGTGGACTGGCGATAATGTATTTAAGGGTGTGGGATGTCTTAAACTTGGAACTTCGACTCCTCAAAACAGTTTCCTCATATCGCCACATATCAAGAACAACAAGTCTGGAAAGGTCACGATAAGTTTTGTTTCAGCCGCTTATAAGGATGATAAGCCTGATATTATGTTGTTGCTTATTGATTATGACGGAAATGTTATTGATAGAACAAATATTGTTGCTGACGGAAAACGGCAGCTGATAGTATTTGACAATCAGTATTGCAAGCCTTTCAACCTTTATGTTGCGCCTACTGCACGATGCTATATATATTCAATTGGTATATATGATGGCGCTTTCTCGGAGAGCGACTTTGCTGCAACGCGTGCCGCAGGCGATGTGCTATATATATATAATGTGTATGACACAGAATATGAATTCACTTCGCTACAGCCCAATGTGGTGTATCGATGGCGTGTTCAGGCTGTAAAGCGAGGAGTGGAAAAGCCCTGGAGCGATTGGCGCAATGTGGAACTGAATGACGCGACTAATGGAATAAGCGAGGTTTATGACAGTTTTCGTGTTATTGAACCGTCGGCTATGGTGTCTGTCTATTCCATTAGCGGAGTCATGCTCGGACGTATGCCTTATGCCTCGTTTGTGAATAACAAGGCATATGTGGGCGTGTATATAGTGAAGTATGGGGCAAAGACATTCAAGATAGCTAAGGGTGGGGTGTAGTGAGAGAGTGAGGCTGCTGTATGTTTTGCTGAAGATAGCAGTCTGATGTCTCTGTCTTGGCCTTTTATTTCTCGAAGTGCTGGTAGTCTTTCAGCGAACGCCAGCCGCCTCCCCACGTAAATCCATGTTGTGTAAATAGTCGGTAGGCAAGGTCGTTGCGGTCGATCTTGTATTTGAATTGCTTGCTTCGGTTGGCATATTGGCGGCCTTTCTCAGGATTGACAATTGTCTTTCCGTTGGCGCGTTTTTTTACGTATGGGTTGTAAAGCGGATTGATGTCAACGGCTTTGCCCATACTATGCTTCGACAATTTCTTTGATCCTGCCACCGCTCTGTAGTTGAAGCACGATGTATTGTTATGGTTCATCGATGTTACATCGTCGGCTCCGAAGTCGTCAATGAGCTGAATGCGCTCGATAGGGTAGTGGGCTTCAAATAGTTTACGGAATATTTCAATCAGATCGTTGGCTATATCTTTATGGCAAATCATCTCGCCAGTCATTATCCGTCCATCAACTGTGTAGTGCAACAGTTGCAGATAACGCAGTTCGGTGCGTGCTAATGTGCAGTTGGCTTTGTACGATTTGCCATATATGCGGGCAAAGAGTTGATTGTCAATGTTCTTCTTGCAGAAATAATGTTCAAGTCTGTTTGCCTTGATATCTGTCTTGCTCACAATTCTTCCTGCTTGCCATTGTGTGGTGGCAGTTGTTGTGGCTGTGATTATAGTGTTCGGATTCTCGCAGTTTATAGTGTTTGGATTTTCGCAGTTTATAGTGTTTGGATTCTCGCTATTTATACCAATAGCGTATGCTGGTGTACTTGCAATAGTGGCGAATGTTATGCCGACGATTGATAATAAAGCTTTTGTTGTCATACTTAATAAGGTAGTTGTAGCGGTAAGGACATAAAAAAACCGCCGACCCTGAGGGTCAGCGGTTAATCTCTCATTTTTTTGTTCGAGCTAAATATTACTGAGCAACAGTTGTATCAACAGCAGTTGTGTCAACAGTTGTGTCAGCTACCTGTACGGTATCGCTGTCAGCGTTAGCAGCAGGAGCTGCAGTCTTGTTACCACATGATGCGAAAGAGATAGCTGCGATAGCTACGAACATTAAAACCAATTTCTTCATTTTCTTTGCTTTTTTAAATCTGTAAAACAATCATTTGTTTATTAAAACATTGCAAAGGTATATATTTTTTTGATACGACGTACAACTTTTTAGTATTTTTTTTTGCAGTTTTTGTAACCCGTTTGGAAGGTGTTGAAAATCAACAAGATACAGACTGTAAACGAATGTTAATCTTTTTGACGTGTCTTTCTAACCTCATTTTTACTGTCATTTTTGTTGTTTTGTGTGCGTACAAAACCTCATTCATAAAATCTTTTTACTACCTTTGCACCTGTTAAGCCACAGGTGGCTTTTATATATTATATATAATGTGAAATGATTAATACTTCAGTTTTTCAGAATAAGAAGGCGGCTTATTATACGCTTGGCTGCAAACTTAACTTCTCCGAGACGTCTACATTCGGTCAGATGTTGCAGGAATTGGGTGTTGTTGCAGCAAAGGAAGGTGAGAAGGCTGACCTTTGTCTTATCAATACTTGCTCGGTGACAGAAGTTGCCGACCACAAGTGCCGACAGGCAATACATCGTATGGTGCGCAATAATCCTGGTGCTTTTGTGGCAGTAACTGGTTGTTACGCTCAGTTGGAGTCGGAAAGAGTGAGCAAGATTGAGGGTGTTGACCTTGTGCTTGGTTCTAACGAGAAAGCTGACCTCATACAGTTCTTGAGCGATGCTTGGACTGCTAAGGAGTCGGAAGCTGAACATATGCAACAGACAGGACAGGAATCGCTGCACCGTTATCATTCGGTTAAGACCAAGAACATCAAGTCGTTTGCACCATCTTGCTCACGTGGCAACCGTACACGTTATTTCTTGAAGGTACAGGATGGCTGTGACTACTATTGTACATATTGTACTATACCATATGCCCGAGGCAATTCGCGCAACCCGACAATCAGTTCTCTTGTAGCACAGGCAGAACAGGCCGCAGCTGAAGGTGGCAAGGAGATAGTGCTTACTGGTGTCAATATTGGTGACTTTGGCAAGACTACGGGCGAAAGCTTTGTCGATCTTGTTAAAGCTCTTGATTGTGTTGATGGCATTGAACGTTATCGTATCAGCAGTATGGAGCCCGATCTTTTGACAGATGAACTCATTGACTTCTGTGCACAGAGTCGTGCTTTCATGCCACACTTCCATGTCCCATTACAAAGTGGCAGCGATGAGGTGTTGCGTCTTATGCACCGCCGTTATGATAAGGCTCTGTTTGCACGCAAGATAGCATTGATCAAGGAGCGTATGCCCGAGGCTTTTATTGGTGTAGACGTTATGGTGGGATGTCGTGGCGAGACTCCAGAGTGTTTTGAAGAGTGCTACGATTTCCTCAATGGTGTTGATGTTACTCAGCTTCATGTGTTTCCTTACAGTGAACGTCCAGGTACTGCTGCCTTGCGTATTCCTTATGTTGTAAGCGATGCTGACAAGAAGTTGCGCAGCAAGCGATTGCTCGAAATGAGCGAGCAGAAGCGTATCGATTTCTATGCACGCTATAAGGGTACGGAACAGGAGGTGCTCTTTGAGAAGGCTTCGCATGGACGTGCCATGCATGGGTTTACCAAGAACTATGTGCGTGTGGAACTTTCACCGCGTGATGCAAAGGAAGAATACGACAATCAACTCATTCGTGTACGCCTTGGTGACTTCAATCACGACAAGTCGGCATTGAAAGCTGAAATTGTTTAAGTGAAAAGTGAAAAGTGAAGAGTGAAAAGTGAAGAGTGAAGAACGATCATGAAGAAAGTTGCAATCGTAATACTTAACTGGAATGGAGCGGCAATGATGCGCCGCTTTCTTCCTTCTGTGATAGAGCACTCGGCTGATGTTGCCGATATAATTGTAGCCGATAATGATTCGAAGGACGACTCGTTGGCTTTGCTCAAGGCAGAGTTTCCTACTGTTCGAACCATTATACTTGACAAGAACTATGGTTTTGCCGGTGGCTACAATCGTGCGTTGGAGCAGGTAGATTATGAATACTATATGCTCCTCAATAGTGATGTTGAGGTGACAGAAGGCTGGATGGAGCGTCTCATTGGCTTTATGGATGCCCATCCGGAGGTTGCTGCGTGCCAGCCAAAGCTTCGTGCTGAGCATTCGCGCGACATGTTTGAGTATGCTGGTGCAAGCGGTGGATACATTGACCGTTATGGTTATCCGTTCTGTCGCGGACGTATATTCGATACAGTAGAGAAGGATCAAGGGCAATACGATGACCCTTGTGAGGTGATGTGGGCAACTGGTGCAGCGCTGATGATACGCCGTGAGGACTACTGGCGTGTTGGTGGACTTGATGCCCGATTCTTTGCGCATTGTGAAGAGATAGACCTTTGTTGGCGCTTGTGCAATCTTGGCAGAAAGATATATTGCGTTCCGCAGAGTGTAGTATATCATGTTGGAGGCGGAACATTGCCCAAGGGTAATCCGATGAAGACCTATCTCAATTTCCGCAACAACTTGACGATGCTCTACAAGAACTTGCCTGAAGCCGAACTTGCACATGTAATGCGTGTAAGAAGAGTGCTGGATTATGTGGCGGCATTCAAGTCGTTGCTGCTCGATCGCAATCTTGGTGAGTTCAAGGCAGTGGTCAATGGACGTAAGGCTTTTAAGGCTTGGCGTAAGGATTTTGTTGCAGACCGTAAGCAGATACAGTCTACTCGCACATCTGCAATAGATGCAATGCGTAAGCCTTATTCTATATTATGGCAATATTATATACATGGTTGTCATATGTATAGCGACGTTAAAGAATAGACTAAAATTCGTCAAATTTTGTGTTTTTTATGGTTAAACGGCAGAAATATGTCTGTCGTTTAATCTTTTTTAGCTGAAAAGTTGGAAGAAAAGAACTTTTTTAGTATTTTTGCATTGTGTTAATGAACACTTTTTTTAGAATAACAAGAAGCCTATTGTGAGAAAGATTTATATTATTATAGTAACAGCCATCATTTTAGTTTCAACTGCTTGCGAGTTTAAGTTGAAACAGTTTGGTGAAGAAGGTCAGTCGACGCTTGTGCAGGTGCAGCGTTATGATCGTCTTGAAAGCCGTTATCTCACTACGGGCGATTTCTCAGCTCTTCAGCAGATGAACATTGACTATCCCAAACAGACGCGTATGCTTATTGAAGATATACTGCAGTTGGGCGAGGTGAATGATGCAGGCATTAACACAAAGCTTCTGAATTTCTATCAAGACACAATTCTTCAGACTATCATTGCTGAAACAGAGACGCAGTATGCCAATATGAGTGACATCGATACTCAGTTGAGTGATGCGTTTAAAAAGCTTCAGAAGATATGTCCTGAGATAACGATACCCACAGTTTACACCCAGATAAGTGCGCTTAATCAAAGCATTGTGATAGGCGACAACACCATTGGCATATCACTTGACAAGTACTTAGGCAAGGATTTTGAGCCATACCGTCGTTTCTACACTGAAGAGCAGCGCCAGCAAATGACACGCGAGCAGATAGTGCCCGACTGTATGAGCTTCTATCTGTTGAGCCTTTATCCTTTGCGTGATTTTGAAAATAGTACGCAGCAGGAGCGCGACATGCATATGGGCAAGATAATGTGGACGGTAAATAGATTGTTGGGACGTAAGGTGTTCAACACCAAGTACACCGCCATGGTAGACCGACAGGCCAAGCAAAATCCTAAAATGTCGGTAAGAAACATCCTTGAACAGGACTGTAAGTGATAGTGTGTAGATTTAGCTGATGTTTTTATTCAAATTATGCTTTAAAGCATATATTTTAATTTGCACATTCAAATCTAAAGTCCTACCTTTGTGGTGTTATCCTGAATACAATCTTTTTACCTTAGAAAAAAGACTAATACCTATTGATAAAAATGCCGGCCGCTGTGAAGCAACCGGCATTTGACGTTTTATAAGGTTTCCTTATTTTTTCCTTTAATTGTAGAATTCGTATTCTATTCCTTCTTATTTTATTCCTCTTTGATTCAGCGCCTGGCTGTATCGCTTGGCGTTTTGCAGATGCTCCTGATAAGTACGAGCGAAGTTGTGCGTTCCGCTGAAGTCTTCCTTGGCACACATATATATATAGTCGTGCTTTACGTGGTTCAGCACAGCGTCAATACCTGCAATAGACGGAATACGGATAGGTCCAGGGGGCAGTCCCGGATTCTTGTAGGTATTGTAAGGACTCTTGATGTATAGCAGATTGTTGTAAATGCGTTTCAAGTCGAATCGTTTCCAGGCAAACTTAATTGTCGGGTCCGCCTGGAGTGGCATACCGTTGGGATATTCGGCGTTGCGAAGCATCAATCGGTTGTAGTACATTCCGGCTACCATAGGTTTCTCGCCGTCGTTGGCTGTCTCTTCGTCTACAATACTTGCCAGTGTGCTCACCTCAATAGGCGACAGCTTCATCGCCTTTGCCTTGTCAGTACGCTCATTGTTCCAGAACTTGTTGCATTCCTTGTGCATACGGTCGAGCAGTTTTTCTGTGCTTACGTTCCAGTAAATATCGTATGTATTAGGTATGAACATCGCTGCGATTGTAGCGGTGTCGTATCCGTATTTACTGCAAGTTGCTTCATCGGCAAGTGCGTGATATATTGTGGCGCTATCGAGCATTAGTTTCTTTGAGAACTCGGCTGCCAAGCGGTCAACGGTGCGCACCGATGGCACTACAAGATTAACAGGAGTCTGCAATCCGTTCTTCAGATGGCGGAACACAACGAACGCTCCTTCGCCAGGACGAACAGCATAACGTCCGGTGCGAATGTTGTCGGCATACTTGCTATTATTAACAAGCATCTTGAAGCCTGTCATCTGTGTGCCCTTGCTTGAGAATTCAGACAGCTTTGTGTAAACTGAATCGATGTTGTCGTCGTTGTCGATGTATACATATTTGGTGTCATTGCCAACGAGCAGGGCAGAGAAGAAGAACATGTATGCTACACCTATTATGATGCCCATACATACACACGCCAGGATAATGACGTTGCGCTTTGTGTTGTTTTTTCTTTTCATGATGTGTTTGGTATTTAAACGTTGGCGCAAAGGTACAATAAAAATACGTCAAGACAAAACAATGGCTTATTAACTTTTCGGGCTTAAATTTATTTGTATTTTCCTTACGTTTTTAGATAAATATAAGTAATTTCGCAGTCAAAATCACATTATTATATATATGTACAATACTTATATTTTTGATCTTGACGGTACGTTGCTGTCTACTCTTGGTGATTTGGCAGCGAGTTGCAATTATGCATTGCGCACCAACGGCATGCCTGAGCGTACCGTTGATGAGGTAAGACGATTTGTTGGCAATGGTGTAAAGAAACTTATGGAACGTGCCATTCCCGGCGGACTTGACAATGATAAGTTTGACAAGACTTATGCTGATTTCCGCCAACATTACATGCAGCACAATCTTGATACAACCAAGCCATACGATGGTGTGATGGAGATGCTTGAGGAGTTGCGCAAACAGGGAAAGAAAGTTGCTGTGGTAAGCAATAAGTTCTATGCCGCTACTCAGGAACTGTGCCGTCACTTCTTCGGCGACCTCGTGCCAGTAGCGATTGGCGAACGTGAGGATATTCGCAAGAAACCTGCTCCAGATACAGTATTGGAAGCAATGCGCCAACTTGGAGTTTCTGCCGAAGGTGCTGTGTATATAGGCGACAGCGATGTGGATATTGATACGGCACGCAACTCGGGTATGCCTTGTATTAGTGTGTTGTGGGGATTCCGCGACAAGGAGTTTCTATTAGAACACGGAGCAACAACGCTTGTTAGCACACCGGAAGAAATCTTAGAAAAGTAAAAAAGTAAAAGAGTAAAAAAGTAAAAAGTCTTACCCTATACTTTTTACTTTTTTATTCTTTTATTCTTTTACCCTTTTACTCTTTTACTTTTTTACCCTTTTACCTTTAAACTATTCGTATCTAATTGCTTCAATCGGGTCGAGCTGAGCAGCCTTCTTGGCAGGATACCATCCAAAGAATACGCCAGTGAATGTACATACGGCAAAGCTCATTATAATGCTCCAAGGCTGAATGTAGATAGGCCAGTGGGCTATGAACTTAACGGCGTATGAAGCGCCAACTCCTATTCCTACACCTATAAGTCCGCCTGTGACACTGAGCAGTATAGCCTCAATGAGGAACTGGTTGAGTATGTCAATGCCACGAGCGCCAACCGACATGCGCAGACCAATCTCGCGTGTACGCTCGGTTACGCTCACATACATGATGTTCATAATACCAATACCACCCACGATGAGCGATATGCCAGCCACACACCCCAAAAGTATGGTCATCATATCGGTGGTAGAGTTCATCATGCTTGCAAGTTCCTCCTGCGAACGGATATTGAAATCATCGTCGTCGGCAGCTTGCGTGTCTGTTGCATCCTTCAGTTTGTGGTTGCGACGCAGCACAGAAGTTATCTCGTCGATAGCCTTGCTTGTAAGGTCTTCGGTTATTGCCGAGCAGGTGATGCCTCCGAGATAGGTCTGAGCCTTGATACGCTTCATAACTGTAGTGTATGGAGCCAGCACCAGGTCGTCCTGGTCCATACCCATAGAGTTGTAACCCTTCTTCTTCAATACGCCGATAACACGGAACGGGATAGAATTGAATCGAACCACCTTGCCTACAGGGTCAGAACCGTCGGGGAACAGATTGTCCACAACAGTCTGTCCGAGAATACACACCTTAGCGCTTGCCTTGATGTCGGCATCGGTGAACATTTCGCCTTCGTCAACCGACAACTGTCTTATCTCCAGATAATCCTGATTGACACCATATATAGATGACGGCGTGTTGTTGTTGCCGTAAATCCATTGTCCGCTGCTGTTCACTGTGGGGCTTATGCCCTTGATGAAGTTGCACTCATCCTTTATCGACTGATAGTCGGTTAGCTTGAGAGTCTCCATTGAAGAAGCATCCTGCCTTACACCACCCGGACCGCGGTCGGCACCCGGGCTGATCATAATCATGTTTGAGCCCATTTCGGCAATGTTAGCTTGAATGCTCTTCTTCGAACCCTGACCTATGGCAAGCATCGTAATGACCGAAGCCACACCGATGATGATGCCGAGGGCGGTGAGGAATGAGCGCAACTTGTTGGCAGCGATTGCGCGGAGGGCTATCTTTAAAAGATTGCTATAATTCATTTTGTTGGTTTTTTGTAATTATAAACTAAAGCTTTTTAAAGTTTAGAATTGAGAATTGTTCAAGTTTAGAATTGAGAGTTATGATATGTGGCGTTTGTTACACCTTATATATTATATACCTCTTATATATTATGTACCTCTTATATATTATGTACCTCTTATATATTATACTCCTTTTTGTCTATTATATATCCTTCAAATGTAATCATAACTCTCAATTCTAAACTCTCAATTATCAAATTGAACGAAGTCATTACTCGTCCGAGTTGGCTGGCAATGCTGCCAGACCTTCGGCTGCCGACTGTATGTTGTGGTTGTACTCGTCGCTTATCACGTGTCCGTCGCGCAGCATGATGTTGCGTGAGGAATAGTTGGCAATGTCGGGATTGTGAGTCACGAAGATGATGGTTCTGCCCGCTGCATGCAGCTTTTGGAAGAGTACAAGAATCTCGAACGATGTACGTGTATCGAGATTACCGGTTGCCTCGTCTGCCAGAATCACTGCAGGGTCATTCACCAATGCACGAGCTATGGCTACGCGCTGCATCTGTCCACCCGACATCTGGTTCGACTTATGATACAATCGTTCGCCCAATCCAACTGCCTGCAATGCCTTTATTGCACGCTCTTCGCGCTCCTTGGCACCAACTTCGGTGTTGTACATCAGCGGCAACTCAACGTTTTCAACGCTTGTAGTCTTCGGCAGAAGGTTGTAGTTTTGGAATATGAATCCAATCTTACGGTTGCGCAGTACGGCGCGTTGCGACTTCGACATCTTCCTGACCGACACTCCGTCGAGATAGTATTCGCCCGAACTGGGTGTGTCGAGGCATCCGAGCTGATTAAGAAGCGTAGACTTGCCCGAACCCGACTTACCCATGATTGTGACGAATTCGCCTTCGTATATCTTGAACGACACTCCGCGCAGTGCATGTACAGTCTCATCGCCTACGATGAAGTCGCGCTTTACGTTGTCGAGTTCTATTACTACTTTCTTTTCGTCCATATATATAATAATGTATAGGAATGAAGCCTCACCCTCTTGCCCCTCCCGCATAGGGAGGGGAGTGGTTAGCTTCTGTATTTGAGTATTTTTGTTAGGACTTTTTATTTCTTCTTGTTCTTTCCCGGAGGGCCGGGAGCGAATGGGCTCTTCTCGCCTCCAGCATCAGCCTGCGTGTCATCCTGCTCACCTCCCGTAACATTTAGACCGGTAACAACCTTAACGCCAGCTGAAATGCCATTAAGAATCTGTGTGTTTGTGCCGTCGGTCATGCCGATGTTCACCTTATGGGCTACGATGCTGTTGCCCTCGATGGTCCAAATCTTGTTCTTGGCATTGCCAGTCTGGTCTACAATCTTCATCTTGCCTACAGTCTCCTTCTGCGGAGTGAAGCGCAGAGCCTTTGACGGAACTGAGAGCACGCCCTTACGTTCGGCTGTATAGATGGTGACGTTGGCTGTCAGACCCGGTTTGAGTTTGAGGTCGGCATTGGGTGCAGAGATAACTACCTCGTATGTCACTACGTTATTGGTAGTAGTAGCTTCCTGACGCACCTGCTTTACAGTACCCTCGAAAGTGTCGTCGGGATAAGCGTCGACGGTGAACGAAACGCGTTCGCCTTCTTTAACGTCGCCTATGTCAGCCTCGTCGACATTGGCCACAACCTGCATGTTGGTGAGGTCCTGGGCGATAGTGAACAGTTCAGGAGTAGAGAAGCTTGCGGCAACAGTCTGACCTTCCTCTACCGACTTAGACAGTACAATGCCGTCTATCGGCGATGTGATGGTAGCATAACCGAGGTTGGTCTGTGCGCGCTGCACCTCTTCCTTTGCCGATGCCACCTGCTCCTTGGCTTGAGTATATGAGAGCTTGGCGTTGTCGAAATCGTCGGCAGCTACAAGTCCTTTTTGGTAGAGAGTCTTATAGCGGTTGAAGTTTGTGGTCTGATAGTTGAGCTGGCTCTGTGCCGTAGCGAGCTGTGTCTTTGCCGAATTGAGTTGGCTCATAAGGTTGGTCTTGTCGAGTTCGGCAATCACCTGGCCCTTCTTCACTACAGAATTGTAGTCGACATAGAGTTTGCTGACAATACCGCTCACCTGAGTACCCACCGTAACCGAAGTCACCGGCTCGATAGTACCCGTGGCGGTGATGCTGTTCATGATGTTTGCCGGTGCCACTGCTGCCGTGTCAAACGTAATCTGTTCTTCTTTCTTGCCGCCCGACAATGCCCAAGCGACAATGGCTACAATAATGACAACCGCCACTACCAGCCATACCTTGCTTAATTTTTTCATAAATCTCTATTCTTGTCTCTAATTAAATCTCTCTATTCTTATCTCTAATTAATTTCTAATTATTTGCCCCAATCGTTACATACCATTCCCCTCCCTACGGGGGAGGGGTTAGGGGTAGGGCTTCGTTAGGGGTGGGGCTTTCTTTCCTATTTTATCTCTCCAGTCTTGTAGAACTCCAGCATGTTGAGGTTGAGAATAGCAAGATACTTGCTTTGCAATTCGTTTTGCTGTGCCTGCAGAAGGTTGTTCTTGCCGGTCATGAGTTCAACGATGTTCTTGAGTCCCTGCTTGAACTGTTCCGACAGCAGTTCGTAGCTTGCCTGAGCGCTCTCGGTCGAAACACGTGCTGCCTTGAATTTGTTCTGATTGGTCACAGCCTGCAACCAGTAGTTCTCAACGGTAGAGTATAGAGTGGTCTGCTTGTCCTGCAAGTCGAGCAGATAGTTCTGCTTCTGAATCATTGCCTTGTTGACAGCAGTCTTGGTCTGCCGATTGTCAAACAGTGGAATGCTTACAGTAACGCCACCGCCCACTGTGAAGTTGTTCTTGAGCTGCGAGCCCCAAGCATTGTTGCTCATTGACGAAGTGTTGGTAGAGAGTCCGGCACTCAGTCCGATTGTAGGCAGCTTGCCTGCCTTGGCAATCTTCACGCTTAGGTCGCTGCTTTCGATGCCCAACATAGCGTTCTTTATCTCCGGACGCTGCTCAATGGATGCTGTGTACACGTCGTTGAGTGCTGGGACTGTGGCAAGTGCCATCTCGTCGGTAGTAGAAGGAATTGCAATGTCAAACTCCTCGTCGTTGGTAATCTGCAGCAACTGTTTGAGCTGTCGCTTATAATTGCGCAGATTGCTCTCAGCCTCAACTATGCTGTACTCGTCCTGGGCTCGCTGTGCGGTAAGCTGTGCAAGGTCGGCCTTGCTCATCTTGCCTACATTCACCATAGTCTTGCCGCGCTCCTCGTTGGTCTGACTTGTTTTCAGGCTCTCCTTGCTCACGTTTATAGCCTCGTTAGAGTAGAGAATTTGAACATAGAGCTGTGCTATCTGCTCCAGCACGTTGTTGGCAGTAACGGCAGAGTCGAGCTTGGCCTGCTCGGCAGTAAGCTTGTTGAGCTTTACTGTGTTCTGGTTCTTGTTGCCGTTCCATACGGTCCAGTTGCCCATCAGCGAGTACGAACCGTTGTAGTAGACCTTGTCTACCTTCGACTGTACCTTGTTGCCAGCAATCATAGCCGACCCTTTCTCGGGCCAGGGATTGTACGATACATTCTGCGATGTCGACAGGCTGAGCGACGGCAGCAGTGCCGACTGGCTCTGCTTCACATCCTCAAGAGCAGAATATTCTTGAAGTTTGGCTTTCTGTAGCTGAATGTTGTTAGCAATGGCATAGTTGATGCAGTCCTTAAGCGACCATTGTCGTGCCATACATTCTGTAGACATTGACAGCAGGAAAAGTCCTGTCAGGCAAGTCATCCCAATCTTTCTCATAATAAATGTGGTTTTGTTAATGTTTTCTGAATCTTAATCTCTATAACTCTCTCTCTTTGTCTATTTTTGATTATTGGATGTATTAGGTTGTGGAAAAGTTTATTTAGGGTGTGGTATATTAACATTTATTGGGGAAGTAAGAACAAAAGCCTCTCCCCCTGCCCCTCCCCCGTAGGGAGGGGAGTGAATAGCATTACTATTTGAGGATTTAGCTGATTGTATGTAACAAACGTTGCATATCACTCCCCTCCCTACGGGGGAGGGGTCGGGGGTAGGGCTGGGGGCTGGGTAGTTTTTCTTACTTCAACTGCTGCAAGCGTGCAATGTACTTGCCCAGAATATCGAACTCGATATTAACAGTAGTGCCTACGCTGATGTTGCAGAAGTTGGTGTTGTCGTGGGTGTAGGGGATGATAGCCACGGTGAAAGAGTTTGCGGTAGGGTTACATACGGTCAGCGAAACGCCGTTGACCGTAACCGAACCTTTGTCAACGGTGAAGTATCCGCGCTCGGCCATAGCCTTGTCAAACTCGTATTCGAATGTGTAATAAGTCGAACCGTCGGCATCGCGCATGTCTATACACTTGGCTGTGCCGTCTACATGACCCTGCACTATGTGTCCGTCGAGTCTGCCGTTCATTATCATCGAGCGCTCTACGTTCACCTTGTCGCCTACCTTGAGCAGTCCGAGGTTAGATCGGTCGAGCGTTTCCTTCATTGCCGTCACCGTGTAGTTGTCGCCTTCGATAGACACAACGGTCAGGCAAACGCCGTTATGAGCTACGCTTTGGTCAATTTTCAGTTCGTTAGTGAACGAGCATGTCAGCGTGAAGTCTACATTCTCCTTGTCGTTTTTGATGGCAACGACAGTAGCCATTTCTTCTACTATACCGGAAAACATTTGTCTGAGTATTTTTATTGTTAATGTTTAAGATTCATGTACGTGGGGCGCAACGTTCAGCAAAGTAACTAAATATTTTCCTTTCCGCCAAATTTTTTATAGTGCTATTAACCCCTTCAATTGCTATAGCCTTGCAAAAGGGCTCCTTTTGGCTTGCAAAAGGACTCGTTTTGAGGTGCAAAAGGACTCCTTTTGTTTTGTAAAAGGACTCGTTTTGGGGTGCAAAAGGACTACATTTGAAAATCAAGCGTCTGAAAGTTGAAAATCAAGCTTCTGAAAACGAAAACAGGAGACAAGAATTATTGCTTGTCTCCTGCTGTAATATTTAAAAACAGGCCGCCCAGTGATGTGATGAAACTCCGAGTATACAAGATTTGAGAGCTCTCCGCCTTTGTAATCCACCGGCTTTGCAGCTTAGTCCACTGAGGGTTTTATATGGCCCGCCATTGGCAAAAGAAGTCTTCTCGGTTTCGATTTTTTTATTGATGAGTATCCCGATCAAACTGGCACGACCCGTATGTCTTTCTGTTTCTTGGTGCAAAGTTAATATTTTCGCGTGATACGACAAAATGTTTAAGACATAAGTTTATAGTTGTTGCATTTTTTCGTTCAATTAATGAACAAGTAATAGAATTATTTTATATCTTTGCAATTGATTACTAATCTGTAAAGATTACAACCTTTAAAAACTTATTATTTCTATGACCGATATATTTTATAAGGTGTACCGTTTCTATGTAGACGGATTTCGCAGTATGACGGTAGGGCGTGTGCTTTGGACGGTCATACTCATCAAGCTCGTTGTCATATTCCTTGTGCTCAAGCTCTTCTTCTTTCCCGACGTGCTAAAGCAGAAGGCGGCAGACGGCGACCGTGCCGGATATGTGGCACGCGAACTCATAGAGCGTTGACACAAAACGTACGTATTGAAATGTTCAATTTAATAATACCAATAACCATTAACTGTTTAAGCTTATGAATCATCTGCTTGCTATCGACCCTACGCTTATCGACTGGTCGCGTGCGCAATTTGCGCTCACAGCCATCTATCATTGGCTGTTTGTGCCGCTCACGCTGGGACTTGCCGTAATAATGGGCATTATCGAGACTATCTATTATCGCACCGGCAAACCTTTCTGGCTGGAGGCTTCCAAGTTCTGGCAACGTCTGTTCGGTGTAAATTTTGCCATGGGTGTGGCTACGGGCATCATCCTGGAGTTTGAGTTTGGCACCAACTGGAGCAACTATTCATGGTTTGTAGGTGATATATTCGGTGCTCCGCTTGCTGTTGAAGGCATAGTCGCATTCTTCATGGAGAGCACGTTTGTGGCTGTGATGTTCTTCGGATGGCAGAAGGTGTCGCGCGGATTCCATCTTGCCTCAACATGGCTCACGGGTATAGGAGCCACTATTTCGGCTTGGTGGATTCTCGTGGCAAATTCGTGGATGCAGTATCCTGTAGGTTGCGAGTTCAATCCCGACACCGTGCGCAATGAGATGACAAGCTTTGTCGAAGTGGCGTTGTCGCCTATGGCTATCGACAAGTTCTTCCATACTGTCATATCATCGTGGATAGTAGGTGCCGTGTTTGTGTGTGCCGTCAGCTGCTGGTATCTGTTGCGGGGTCGTGAGCAGCAGCTTGCCCGCCAAAGCATCAAGATTGCAAGTATCGTGGGTATTGTTGCCTCGCTGTTGGCAATACATACGGGCCATTCGTCGGCTGTGAAGGTGGCAGAGGTGCAACCTATGAAACTTGCTGCTATGGAGGGACTGTACGATGGAGGCAATGGTGTAGGGCTGACCATGGTGGCAGCCATCAATCCATTCTCACAGCCCGATTATGCCAAGGGGGGTGAGGCTCCGCTGCGCATAGCTATGCCTAATGGTCTGTCGCTGCTTGCTACAAGTACGCTCGACGGTTATGTTCCTGGCGTAAACGATATACTCAATGGATACACACGCCCCGACGGAAAGCGCGAACTATCGGCTGAAGAGAAGATGCTGCGTGGACGCAATGCCATAACGGCTCTTGCCGAATATCGCAAGCTGAAGGCTGCAGATGCCAACGACAAGCGCCTGCCCCAACTTGCCCGTCAGTTGCAGAAGGACATGCCTTACTTCGGATATGGCTACATAAAGGACCGTGCCGAACTCGTGCCTTACATCCCTGTCAACTTCTATGCATTCCGCGTCATGGTTGGCGTGGGCATGTTGCTGCTGCTGTTCTTCCTCGTCATTGGTCATGTGGCATGGCGTCAGGACATCACCAAGCGTGGACGTTGGTTGTGGATGGCTGCTTTGCTGATGCTTCCGCTTGCATATATAGCGAGCGAGGCTGGATGGATTGTGGCAGAACTCGGTCGTCAGCCATGGGCTATTCAGGACATGTTGCCTACTGTTGCAGCCGTATCCGACCTTAAGTCGGGCAGCGTAGCGCTTACATTCTTCATCTTCCTCATTCTGTTCACGCTCTTGCTCATTGCCGAGATAAGGATAATGTGCCGTGTGATAAAGAACTATAAGTCGCAAATCGAATCGGCTGATTAAATTCAATACTCAGCATTTAACATTCAACATTCAACACTCAACATTCAACATTCTTATGAGCTATACATTTCTTCAACAATACTGGTGGTTTGTAGTGTCGCTGCTCGGCGCATTGCTCGTGTTTCTGCTCTTCGTTCAGGGTGCCAACTCGCTTGTGTACAGTCTTGGTCGCACAGAGGAGGGACAATTGAAGGTGATAGAATCCACCGGTCGCAAGTGGGAGATAACCTTTACTACACTCGTTACCTTCGGCGGAGCCTTCTTCGCCTCGTTCCCATTGTTCTACAGCACCAGCTTTGGCGGAGCCTACTGGCTGTGGATGATAATACTCTTTTCGTTTGTGCTTCAGGCGGTGAGCTATGAGTTCCAGCATCGCAAGGGCAATCTGCTCGGCACGCGCACCTATCGTTGGTTTCTTCTACTGAACGGCATTGTAGGCCCGTTGCTGTTGGGTGGGGCAGTAGCCACATTCTTCGACGGTTCCAACTTCATTGTCGAGAAGGCATCGCTCACCGACATTGGCGCTCCAGTCATAAGCCGTTGGGCTAATGCTTCGGCAGGACTCGATGCTTTGCTCGACCCGTGGAATCTTGTATTCGGATTTGCCGTGATGTTCTTGGCACGTATGCTTGGCATACTGTATATAATGAATAACGTGGACGATGAGGACATTCGCTCGCGTGGCTCTGTAAGACTCATTGGTTGCACGGTGCCGTTCCTCGTGTTGTTCATTGCCTTCTTTGTGCGCACATTGCATAAGGACGGCTATGCGGTAGACCCTACGACGGGACTGGTGTTTATGCAACCGATGAAGTATCTGCACAGCTATCTCTGCCTTTGGCCCTTGGCTGTGCTCACCGTGACAGGCGTTGTGCTGTTGCTTTATGGCGTAGTGCGCACCATTCACAGCTCTACGTATATACGTGGCATATGGCCGGCAGGAATAGGCGTAGTGCTTGTGGTGCTGTCGCTGTTGCTTGTGGCAGGGTGGGGCGACACCGCCTACTATCCCTCCAATGCCGATCTGCAAAGCTCGTTGACAATAGCCAACAGTTGCAGTAGCGAGTTCACGCTGCGCACTATGTTCTACGTCTCGCTGCTCGTGCCCTTCGTGTTCGGCTATATAGCCTACGTGTGGCGTGTGATGGACAGAAAATAAAAATAGATAAGGGACAAAGCCCCAATACCAACGCCTATAATTGCAGGCAATGTTGATATTGCGGCTTCGCCCCTTTTATTGATATCATTTAGCTCTTGCTTAATGGTTTAAGGTTCCAGTGTTTACAACGGGCTGAGCCGAATCGTCTCCACAAAGCACTACCAGCAGGTTGCTCACCATAGCCGCCTTCTTGTCGTCGTCGAGCTCGACAATATCCTCGCTACTCAGTTTGTCGAGAGCCATCTTAACCATCGATACAGCACCCTCTACAATCTTCTCGCGAGCTGAGATGATAGCGTCTGCCTGCTGTCGACGTAGCATCACGGCAGCTATCTCTGGGGCATAAGCCAGGTAGTTTATGCGAGCCTCTACCACTTCTATGCCAGCCATGCTCAGTCGCTCGTCAAGCTTTTCCTCAAGTTGCTTGTTTATCTCGTCGGCACCGTCGCGCAGGGTAAGCTCCTTGTTGCCCGACTCATTATTGTCGTAAGCATACAGACCTGCCACCTGACGAAGTGCGGCATCGCTCTGTGTCTTGACGAATTTCTCGAATGCGCGCATCACGTTCGACACGTTAGTGCCAACTTGCTGTGCCGCTCCGCTCTGTGCCATTGTCTGCGAATCGATTTCAAACATTGCTTTATAGGTGTCCTTTATTTTCCACACAAGCACCAAGCCGATCATCACAGGGTTGCCTGTCTTGTCGTTAACCTTTATAGGTTCGGCATCGAGGTTGCGCGCACGCAACGACAACTTCTTGGTATTGATAAATGGATTGACCCATGAGTAGCCCACCTTAGTAAAGGTTCCTTTATATTCTCCGAAGAACATCATTACACGTGCCTCGCCTGGCTCGAGCATCACAAAGCCGCCCCATATAAAGAATGTTGACACAAGCAACACCACACCAATGCCTATAAGCACTCCCATCAACACTTCATTAGACTCTTGAAGTATGCCCATTACTATCAATGCTATACTTGACAACGTCAACAGAATGTTGGCAAAAAGCATTGTGAAGCCACCAAGCGTAGCACCTTTAAACTGAAATTCCTTGTTCTCCATAATTGTAGCTTTTATTATTAGATATTGTACAAATGATTATTTATCATCGTTTAGACATAACAAATGTAAAGAAAAGAAATGATATAACAATATAAAATCATAGTTTTTCTTATATGTTTAACACATGCTACAAACAACAAAAACCGATAATAGTAATCGTATCCGTGAAAATAGTCTTGCGTGTATGCTTGCTGCTTTTGAGGCAAAAATATGGACATTCTCTATAGTGGATGTTTGTGCGGTATTGACCGAACAACCAGACGCAGAACATGCGAGAAACTATTGGAAAGTATTAAAACACAGATTAATAAAGGAAGGCAACCAAACGGTTACAACTTGTAACCGGTTGAAATTGCGTGCAGCCGATGGCAAACTCCGTCTGACGGACGTAGCTGATACAGAGCAACTGTTCCGTCTTATACAGTCCATTCCTTCTCCCAAGGCAGAGCCTTTCAAACTGTGGATGGCACAAGTGGCGAGCACACGATTGGAACAGATGCAAGACCCAGAGAAAAGCATCGACCAGGCTGTGATAGATTATAAGCGATTGGGATATTCTGACGCATGGATAAATCAGCGCATCAAGTCTATTGAAATAAGAAAAGAACTAACAGACGAATGGGCAAGAACAGGCGTTCAGCAAGGCATGCAGTATGCATCTCTTACCGACATCATCACTCGTGAATGGAGCGGAATGAGCACCAAGCAATACAAGCAATTCAAGGGTCTGAAGAAAGAAAGTCTTCGCGACAATATGACCAATATGGAGATTGCGCTCAATATGCTTGCTGAGGCATCTGCCACAGAACTGTCTAAACAGCGCAATCCTCAGGGCTTTAACCAACAGAAGCGTGTGGCTAAGGATGGTGGCAGTGTGGCAAAAGCTGCACGCAATCAATTGGAGGCAAAACTTGGGCATAAGGTTATTTCACCTGCTAAGGCAAGCGACTATCTGCCACCATCAGATAATAGCAACATTCTTGAAGAGCCATGATAACATTCCCTGAGTCAACCCTTATAGGAAGACTGTGCCTAAGACAGCATTCTATAAGAACCTGGAAGTGAACGTTCGCATGAAGCAGTGCTTTGTCGACGACGTGCCATCCGATGTGCTAATGCTTATAGACAAGCAGATGCCACGCCATACGGTGTTTGTATTGCAATACGAAGGCAAGTGCTGTCTGTAAGTCAATTATAAAGAGTGGCACGATGTGGAGCAACGGCAGTTTGACATTGTCAAGACCTATCAGTCGGCTTGGGTAAAATTACTTGAATTAATAGTAACAAGAAACAAGGTAACTAAAAGAGCTAAATTCTAAGCAGGTGCATTACGGTTATGGCTCTAATTGATTATCTATGATGTTAAACGTGTCTGTTGATTCTACCCCTCTATTTACTATATTATATTCCATAGGGAATATGATTTCTTCGGCTGTAACAATAATAGGTCGTGGAGTACTATAATCGAACCAATAAAACTTTCCTGTTTCTAAATTTTCCAATTTTTGCGCATAGCACCACGGACCAATTTCTTTTATTGTCAATTTATAATGCCCTGTTAAGTCTATCAAATCAGGATGACAGCCAAAAGAATCAACAGGCAGATTTCTTAGTGTGTCTTGAACATTCATGTCCAAATCTTCGAGACACATCTTAGTGGTAGTTGTACGGTTTTTAAAGGTACAATTACCAAGAACTATCATTATTGTTAAAAGTATAAAAGCTAATTTAATCTGTTTCATTTGTTTATTCTCATTCTACAATTTTTATTGTTTATTCCATAGCTTCTTTATCCTTTTTCAAAGCTAATCTTTCACTTAAGATTTCCATGACATACTTGGCGAGAAGTTGACTATTGCCTTTTACATCAAATGCCATAAGGCTCTGTTCATGACAAGGAGTCATTCCTCTACCATCATCAGCTTGTTGCCAAAGTTCTAAATGAATTATGCCTGTTTGAACATTCAACTTTACTATGCAAGCCACGGATTGTTGATAGTAACTTTTCAACGAACGTTCTTTAATAAACTTCAGATAAGCGGATGTGGAATTTATTGAAGTTCGTATGACCATACTACTTTTATCCAAACAGAAAAATATCGCATTGGCCAATTCTTCCTCGGATGCTGTAGCAGGAAGAAAGATAATTGGTTTATCTTCTACTTGGCATCCCTCAAAAATCCGATAGAGAGTTATCACCTTGAAACCTTTTGATGAAAAGGAAATGCAACAAGACTTTTTTCTATGGGAATAGAGAAGTTTGCAAAGCCAAAATTTTATTCTTTTACACATAAACATAGTGAATTCATATTTCTCCTTCCGAAGTTTATTTATAGCAAAGTTGAAATTTGCAACATATACTATTTGAAATCATTTTCGCAAGGCGCATTATAATTACATGTTAATCGCCATCCATCTTCCAATAAAGATAACACCTGTTGAGATACAAAGATGTTATTTTTCTTGGTAAAACATTTATTCATAGCTCTCAATATTTCTTTATAGATTTGCATGGCTTCGATTGAGCTATCAGTAAAGACAGCAACACGACCTGCTATTAAAACATGTTCTGCATTGTCGTATATTCCTCCAGTACTTAGCTCAACACCTGTGGGATTAGATGCAAGATCTACGATGTAATGAAAAGAGCCATTTCTTTGTTTCACAATTCTATACTTCACCTCATTATTTAAGGGGAGCACCATGTATCTATTATCCAAAGAAATCCAATTAACATAGCCTGTATGACCAAGTTTAGAAAAATTTGATATGGTGTTTTCTATTCTTATCGTCTCCTGTTTAAATGCTCCAATTAGGGCATATATTATAGGAATTTTTCTTTCAACAACAGTCATCATCTTGACTATATCAGCTTTCGTTAGAAAGAATATTTGCTGCTTGCTTTTATAATTAAGGCTCATATTGTCCATTTTGTTGCTGATTTTAATGGTTCTACTACATTTTGATATGATTTAATTTGTTTGAACTGGCAAAGTTACGGTTGGAATGTCACAATCAAGATTTTTCGCTGCAATTATAACAACTTTTATATTATAACTATTTTTGCGCCTGGTATCGTTTAAGGAATCTTTGTCAATTCAATGAATTTCTTATATTCCATTGAAACCAGTAAGGGTCTCGTCTTTTTTTATTTCATACAAATACGTGTACCCTGTTGGAATATTATAATTTATAAATACACATTTTTTCTTATGTCTTATAGCCTTTGCGTAACTCGGAGATTTATCGTCAAATAATGTAGTCTTAAAACTATAGTACATTTTTTTAAATTGGTGCGCCAAACACAAAGAGATATGTATGATTGTTAAAATCAAGTTTATTTGTATCAATAATGGCTTCTACTTTTATTGCATTGTTAATTAATTTCATATTTGACAAAAACTCTTCTTTTGTATTTGCAAATTTATAAGCATCTGGATAAAATGGAGTTTTAGGTATCGGAAGCTTGTAACAAGCACTATACTTAATATAATGCTTGTTACAAATAATAAAAGATAGTCCAAAGACTATTACTACAAAACATAATTTCATATAAAGCATCCTATCTTTTGCCATTTTCTCTCTTCTTAATGGATTATTTGAAATGTTATTGCGCTCCTCAACGAAAACCTCACCGAAAGGAACATACTCGATATGCTGCACCACCTTGCCGTCCACATAGTCGTTGTTGTCCTCGCCATTGTACGGCACTGAGGGGCGTAGTTGTAGAACGTCTCCGCACCATTGCAATACTTCAAATATGTGCGCTGCTCAAACTTGTCGTAGCCAATCTTGCTCACATAGTCGTAGCCGTAAGATTTATAGCCATGCACCTTCTCAAGCTGACCGCCGAGGTTGTAAGAATAGGTAATCTTCTCCTCGTCTGGATAAATCAT
>URDM01000012.1 GCA_900546575.1 uncultured Prevotella sp. | reverse complement strand
AGTTGGCTGCTGACGATCCTAACTTCGGCAAGAGCAACAACGACAAGGTGTTTAAGGGTGCCAATGCCAACGACCCGATTGACGGACCAAGTTACAAGATCTACACTCCGGCAGGACAGCCGTTGAAGGAGGATACTATCATGTTCCTCAATCAGTCGATTGACAACTGGAAGACACAGCTTCGCAACAACGAGGAACAGAAGGTTAAGGCAGAACTCATGCAGAACCATTCGTTCCAGGGCGGTGCTTCTTACGAATACTCTGAGGAGTATGAAGTTGGACGCTCGGAGACTCAACGCTTCTCTATCTTGATTGGCGCTCAGTTCACCAACAACTTCGGATGGACACTCAACGGCACTGGTATGGTGCTCACTGTAGACGAAAGCCTGACCACCGAACACGGCGGCGAGTTCTCAACTGAGGAGACAGCACGTCATTGTAAGGGTTATGTCCTTGCAGAGGAAGGCTCTGACTACATCTCTGTAGACGTATGCCGCGAGGCAGGATACAAGAACGGCGACCAGTACATCAAGTACAAGGACATGAAGGATGAAAAGGGACAGACCTTCTCTACATTCATCTTCAAGACCCGTGGCGGTGCTACGTCTTGTCCGTTCGAGGGCGAATACAAGACCAAGTATTACGAGCCGGGACAGCACGTCATCAATGAGGCTACCGTTCAGATGGAAGTTCCGGAGATAACCGTTGAGAAGGACTTCATCGAAAACGTTCCTTCAGGCAAGTCGGCTTACTTCACTCTCTATCTGCGCAACAACTCTGAGTCGCAGGACGACAACTGGTATAACCTCGTTATTGACGATGCCAGCAATCCTAACGGAGCACAGCTGCTCATCGACGGCGCACCTATCGGCAACGGCAGAGCATTGCTCGTGCCGGCAGGCGGAACACTTACCAAGACACTCGAAGTACGCAAGGGTTCGGTGATGAACTACGACAACCTCCGACTGATGCTTCAGTCGCAGTGTCAGTGTGACCCCACCGACTTCCAGGACGATGTATATGACGACGTGACGGTCAGCGTTCACTTCACTCCTTCTGCCACAAGCGTGAGTCTGAAGAAGCCTACCGACAACTGGACATACAACACCAAGTTGGCAACGGCTGAGGTGAACGGCGTGCAGAAGCATTACATGGACGTAGTGATTGACGGCTTCGATGTGAACTACGACAACTTCCATCGTATCATGCTTCAGTATAAGCCATCGTCGGGCAGCGACAACGACTGGACAACGCTCATGAGCTACTACAACGACCAGACTCTCTTCGACCAGGCAGTGAAGAATGGTATGAATGCAGAGATGATCAAGGCTGCTGATGCCGGCACCATCAAGTATCGCTGGTTTATGGACGACCAGCAGGATCAGCGTTACGACCTGCGTACTGTAGGTACAAGCATGATCAACAATGAGGAGGTATACAACTATTCTGCCGTACACAGTGGCATCAAGGATATGTATAACCCGCGCCTCTTCGGTAGCGCACAACCTGCCAACGGCGTGCTCACTGTCAACGATGAGGTGAAGCTCACATTCAACGAGCCGATAGCCGAAGGACTGCTCACCGACAATAACTTCTCGGTAACGGGCATCCGCAACGGTGCACAGACCGACCATAGCGTAAGCGTACGACTCGACGGAAAGAACGACGAACTTGTTTCTGAGTTCCAACGCAATTGGAGCGGCAAGAACCTGACAATAGAAATGTGGACTCTTGCAGACAAACCGCAGGATGCAGTACTCTTCAGTCAGGGCAATGCCAACAGTTCTATCGAACTTGCAACGACAAGCGACAACCGCTTGAAGGTGAAGGTGGCTGACAAGACCATTATCAGTGACCGTCCGTTCGATTACGAACAGGGTACATGGGCACACGTGGCTCTCGTATATAACAATGAGGGTAACGTATCGGCTTACTATAACTACAAGCAGCTTATCAGCGCAGCTGAGGTGGGCGAGTATAATGGCGAGGGCGCTTATGTGTTTGGAGCCAGCGTGGACGGAAACGGACACTTCGCTGGCAAGATGCACGGCGCACGCATCTGGGACAAGGTAGTCACACCAGCACGTCTGCAGACCAACTCGCTGACAATGCTCTCAGGAGCCGAAAGCAATCTCATTGCTTACTATCCTATGTCGGAGGCTAAGGGCAACGTGCTTGCCGACAAGGCACATGGAGCCAACCTCGATATGCGTGGAGGTGAATGGGCTAATCCGGAAGGTCGTGCAGTTGCATTCAACGGCAAGGACCAGTATCTGAAACTCTCTTCGGGCAGTTCATGTGTAGTAGACAACACTATGGACTACACCATCGAGACATGGTTTAAGGCTGACGATACACAGCAGACTGCTACCATTATCTCTAACGGACGTGGCGATGGTGAGGAAATGGGCGGTTCGCTCAATCTCTTCGCACTTAACCTGGAGGAGGGCCGACTGGTATTCCATAACAATGGAGTGCGTGTGGCATGCGACGGAAGCTTTGCTGACAACGACTGGCACCACGTTGCTGTAGCCGTCAACCGTACAAGCGGTCGCGGACAGATATACGTGGACGGCAAGCTCAACACTTACTTCGAGGCAGCTGACCTCGGTGGTATAGCAGCGGCTTACATCCACCTCGGTGCACGTGTATGGACTCCTGCAGACAACCTTCAGCATGAGACAGCCGACAACTTCTTCAAGGGTGAGATTGACGAGGTGCGTGTCTGGAATCTCTATAAGAGCGAGACTCTCGTGGAGAACGGCAACAGCAACCGACTCGACGGCACTGAAAAGGGACTCTTGGCTTACTACCCGTTCGAGACATACATCGAATGGCAGGGCGTGAAGGAACTCCAGTTCTCTCTGAAAGACCAGAAGCAGCAGGCTGACCCGACACAAAAAGTGCCTGACGCAGTGGCTGTAGGAGGCGACGTAGAGACCAAGGCCTCAGCGCCAATTAAGGCAAAGGGACCCGAGAGCAAGCTTCTTTACGACTTCGTAGTCAATAACGATGCTCTCATAATCAATCTGAAGGAGCCTTACGAGCGTATCGAGAAGACTATCGTGAAATTCACCGTTGACGGCGTACGCGACAAGAACGGCAATGAGATTCTCTCACCGATAACATGGAGCGCTTACATCGACCGCAACCAGCTGAAGTGGAGCGACAACGCTCTCACCGTTACAAAGAAGCTCAACGAGGAGAAGACCATCAAGGTGAAAGCACTCAACAACGGCGGTTCAATCGAACACTTCACCATCGAGAACCTACCTTCATGGCTGGAGGCAGAACCTGAAAGCGGAACAATAGACCCGACTTCGTCTGCCGACATCGTGCTGACCATCGACCCAAGTCTGAACATCGGCACTTACGACGAGACTCTCTATCTGCGTGGCGACAATAATGTTGTGGAGGCTCTGCAGCTCACCGTCAAGGTGGAAGGCGAGAAACCGGAATGGACAGTCAATCCGGCTGACTTCAAGTACAACATGTCTGTCTTCGGCAAGCTATATATTAATAAGGTATATTCTTCCGACAATGAGGACATGCTCGCTGCATTCAGTGGCGGAAAGTGCGTCGGCGTATGCAACAACCGTTACTACAAGCAGAACGATATGTACTATGCTATGCTCACGGTCTACTCTAATGACGTAAGCAACTCTGACCTTGAGTTCCGCATCTGGGACGCAAGCACCGGACGTACATACATCGCAGAGAGCGAAAAGCCTGTAAGCTTCGCCAACAACTCAGTTGTAGGCAGTCCTTCACAGCCTGTGCTGTTCACAGCTAAGGACTATCGTGTGCAGACCATCAACCTGAATGAGGGATGGACGTGGATTTCCACCAACATCGCATCCGACAAGCTTAACGGCCTCAACAAGTTGCTTGCCAACGGAAAGTGGACTTCTGACGACCAGGTAAAGAGCGAGCAGTACGGCTTCGCATCATGGACCAAGCGCAATGGATGGATGGGATCGCTCACCGGCATTGACAACGACCAGATGTATCTCGTACACAGTTCACAGCCTCAGACTCTGAACATCTCAGGTCCGGCAGTCGATCCGACATCGCACAAGCTCACAATCCGCGGAGCTAAGGCAGACGGAACACCTCGCTGGAACTACATCTCATACCTGCCATCTGACAACTTCACACTCAAAGAAGCTCTCGCTGGCTATGATGCAAAGGATGGCGACATCGTGAAGTCGCAGACACAGATGGCTATGTATAGTGGTAATCTGGGATGGATAGGCAGTCTTACATACATGGAGAACGGAAAGGGATACATGCTACAGCGTCAGTCGCAGGACGACACTGTTCTGCAGTATCCGTCGAAGACTTCAGTAGGACGCAAGACAAGAGCGGCTGTAGCTGTAGCCCAAAACGCAGACGACACATCAGGATACTTCCCATACTCTGCCAATATGACGGCTGTAGTAGAAGTAGAAGGTGTAGAGCTTGAGCAAGGCGACCGTCTTGTAAGCTATATATCAGGCGAACCACGCGGCAATGCTGAAGCAATAAACCTGCCCGACGGCAGAACCATCTTCATGCTTACCGTGGGTGGCGACAAGCCTGCAACTGTAGACATGACCATTGAACGCGACGGCAACGTCATCGCCAAAGCTGCAGACGCTATCGGCTATGCAACCAACAGCAATGTCGGTACCATCAACGAACCGATGCGCATAAGCTTCATTGGCAATGAAGGCGGACTCTATGTCTATCCGTCACCGTTCGATTCGCAGCTGAAGATCCGTGCCAATGTAGACCGCAACGCCCATACCGACGTCTTCATAAGCGACGTAAGCGGCAAGCGAATCATAGCATGGGACAACTGCAATGACAATGGCAACGTAGACCTCACATGGAATGTCGGCAATACGGTTCCTTCGGGAGTGTATATCGTAAGCATCTCAATAGATGGCAAGATTTACTCTACGAAAGCTATCAAGAAGTAATATAAACAGATAATCTATATGAAGTATATAAAGTATTCATTGATTGCCGCATTGTGCTTCTTCATGACACAATGCACAGAAGAGGATGGCAAGACTTATCCACAGCAACCCGCTCCTAACTGGAGCGCGGTTGCAGAGGACTTTGTCAGCGATGTCCCGGTATGGCAGGTGGCGGACAACGCCCCTGCTTCAGCCCCAGGATGGAAAGCCGACTTCAGCAGCAACGAGCAGGCTCCGTCGTGGACCGACCCTGACAAGAGCGTCTATCCGATGAGCATGACCGCCGTAGTGCGTCTCACTCCAATCCTCGAGACTCTTGCTACAGACGGCGATATGATGGCTGCATTCATTGGCGGCGAGTGTCGTGGAGTGGCTAAGAAGGTAATGAACGACGGCGTACGCCTGTTCTTCATTCACGTCAAGGCACCTTCAAGCGAGAACGGCAATGTGGAGTTCCGCTATTATAGCGCTGCCTCCAAGCGCGTGTACGTATCAGTAGCAAATGACGTCAAGTATGAAGTTGACAAAATCTACGGTACCGCCGAGAACCCAGAGTACCCCGACTTCGAGCAGTCAGGCCCCTACCCCATTGCCACCAAGGCATGGGTGAAGGTAGACAAGGCACAGTTGCCGTTCGCCATCGGTAATGGCGACGAACTTCAGGCTTTCGTAGGCGACGAGTGCCGCGGCATAAAGCACGTGGAGAACGAGGCTGACATGCTCTACTGGTATGACATACTCGGTCGTACAGAGGGCGAGAAGGTGACGTTCCGCTATTACAGCGCAGAGAAGAAGCAGGTGTACGTTTCCGAACAGGCATACGTCATCGGCAAGCGAGGTTCGGTGATTGGTTCTGAAGACCAGCCACAAACCCTCACCTTTGTACCGCAAGGCAGCATGACAGCATACCTTACTCTCGATGACGTAACAGCCGGCTATGCCGACAAGAGCGGCGACAAGCTGGCGGCTTTCGTAGGAAATGTATGCGCCGGAATAGGCGAAATAGTGGGCGAAAAGGACGGCAAATATGTGTATAAGATGGTGATAAACAGCGTCAGCTCACAATCAGCAGCTGTAGACATTCGCTATTACAGCCATCGCAACAGCTATGTGTTCACCGCACCTGCATGCATTACGTTTGCCGACGGCAAGGTGGAAGCATCACTCGAGAATCCACTCACCCTACCGCTCGTAGTGAACGGCAAGCATCCGCTTAAGATGACGGCTTGCATAGCATTGCCACAGAACATTGCCCGTCAGGCAACTGCCGAGGACATGATGGCAGCATTTGTAGGTACAGAATGTCGCGGTACGGCAAAGGCAGAGCAGACAGAAAACGGCGAATATGTCTTCCGTATGGAGATAAACGGCAGCATGGGAACAGAAGAAACCGTCACGCTGAAGTATTATTCCACCCGTAATGCCTATCTGTATCAGGCAGCCTCAGCATTCACCTTTGCCAACGGCGAAAGTTATGGCACTTCGGGAGAGCCTCGCATTCCTGCTTTTGTCATTGTTGAATAAGCTTAAAACCTATCTGTATATATGAACAAGAAAACTATTATAAGCTTGATGCTTGGGGGCATGTCATTGCTCCCTGCATCAGCACAGAACGGATGGTTTGTCGATGCGGGCGGAGGCGTACAAACAATATTCTCAAGCGATGCCCGAAAACTGGATTTCGGCAAGCGTCTCACTCCTTCATACACCATCGGCGTAGGCAAATGGATTACTCCAACTCTTGCCATGCGCCTGCAGATTGGCGGGTATTCGCTCAACGGCATGTCTACATCCGAAGGACTCTATCTGCGCGATCCGCAGACCGACGGATCAATATTCGGAACTCACGACCCTGTTATAGATAATGTGACAGTAAATCCCGACGGCACCTATCGTCATTATCTGCGCTACGTCAACGCACATGCCGACTTCATGGTGAGCCTTTCGCGTCTGCTATTCAGCGGTCAGGGTAAGTTCGACGTGCTTCCAGCTGTAGGATTGGGTTATGCCCGTTCGTTCGCTTATCGTGGCACGGCAGCTACCAACTCGCTTACAGCCAACTTCTCGGTTATGGCAAAGTACAAGGTAATGAAATGTCTGGATGTAAATCTTGAGATAGGTTCGGCACTCATGCCCGACCACTTCGACGGTCGCATCATGGACAAAAAGTATGAGCCTACGCTTGGAGCCACACTCGGACTGAGCTACAACTTCAATGCTGCCAAGCCATACGTCAAGAAGGAACGCATACGTAAGCAACGTCGTGAAGCCGTAGTCGACACCGTGTATATGATTGAGAGGATTGTGGAGCGTCCCGTCTACAAGGATCGTATTGTAGAGAAGCCGGTGGCAAAGAAACAGAATCCGTTCCGCCTCGCCTCCATCAGCTTTGCTTATGCATCCGCCAAGCCGTCAGCCAAGCAGGACATCGTGTTTGCGAACATAGTAGAATATCTCAATCAGAACCCTTCAGCCCACATCCGTCTGGACGGTTATGCCGACAAGGATACCGGAAAAGCAAGAACCAACCTCATGCTTTCTATACACCGAACAGACAGCGTGCGAAACATTCTGATAGAGCGTTACGGCATAGCTCCGTCGCGTATCGAAGCCCAAGGTATCGGTAGCAATGCGCAACCGTATGAGAACAACAAACTCAATCGGGTAGTAATCGTTACTGCAATACCTGAATAAAGCACATATAAAGCAAGTAAAAGAAAGGAGAGTCAACAATGGCTCTCCTTTCTTATTCCTAATCTCTCCTTTCTTATTTCTAATATATAATACGACACCATGTCCCTTTACTAACGTATCACTAATGTCAGGAACGTGATATAAAGATATGTTGCATGCCTTAAAATGATCGTATCATGCCATGAAACGACCATATCATGCCTTGAAATGACCGTATCATGCCTTGATACGAAGATTTTTACTGAAAGCTGATTACGTGCCTTTGACTCGCCACCTTTGTAAATCTGCTCAATAGGCAGTTTCAGTACACCGTCCATACTGGAAGGGGTAGGCAAATCACGTGTCAATTTCGGAATGACCATGCGGATAAAGTTGAACAGGTTGTTTTCCCAAGTCCCATCGTATGTCAATCGGTCGCTATAGCGTTGGTGAATATGTGAGCTAACCTATCTGGCTATAGGATGTCATTTGACGACTCATAATATGGGTGATGTCAAGTGAAATGCAATGAAATTATGAGAAATACGGATGAAAACAACATAAACTTTGCCAACCACAACAAATTATCAACGAATTATGTTGGCAAATTGTTGGCAATTTTATAAAAGCAAAAATCCTAACTGCTCAATATCAAGCAGTTAGGATTTTTCTGTGTGCGCCTGAAAGGACTCGAACCTTCACGTCGCAGGACACTAGATCCTAAGTCTAGCGCGTCTACCAATTCCGCCACAAGCGCAGTAATGTCTGTTGTTTGTCTTTCAAAACTTTTGCAAAGTTAATGAAAAAAGTTGGAACGCACAAAATATTGATGTGCTATTTGATTTCAACTGAACCACTATGTGAATTCAACAGACAGTTAAGAGAATAAAAAAGGCTCACAACACATAGTGCTATGAGCCTTGAAAAGAGTAGCGGGACCCAGGATTGAACTGGGGACCTCATGATTATGAATCATGCGCTCTAACCAGCTGAGCTATCCCGCCATCGTCTTGATTGCGGGTGCAAAGGTAGCATTTTTTTGTTTATCTCCAAAATTTTTCTATTGTTTTTTTGTTCTTTTTATCGAAAAAGGCGAAAAAGAGTAGATTTTAATGCAGTTATATATGAAATTTGCACTATCTTTGCAGAAGAAATACAACCATTTAGGCATTATTAAATACATACAACCTAATCATGTGGCATCTGAGCTGCAGGTGTATAACTTTAAAATATAGCATGAACAAGAAGAAAATTGAGATTGAGCATACGCTTAACTCCACATCGCGCAATATCGTGTGGCAACTCATAGGCACAGCCGAAGGACTCAACCGATGGATTGCAGACGACGTTAAGATGAACGGCAAGCACATTGAGTTTGCCTGGGGCGACGACTGGCGACATCACGAAACGCGCCAAGCTACGCTGACATTCTGCGAACGCTACGAGCGGGTACGATGGCAATGGGACGATGAAGACGACGAATCGTTCGTAGAAATACGCATGGAGCGCAGCTCGCTGTCGGGCCAATACACGCTGCACGTCACCGATTTTGTATCAACCGACGACCTCGAATGGCTGCAAGATACATGGAGCCACAACTTCGAACGACTGCGCCGCACAAGCGGAGTGTAATACGACGACCCACAACGTGTAGGTATTTTGCGCCGACACGTCTGCAAAAAAACATAAAAAGTAATAGTTTATAAAATATTTATGCTAATTTTGCAATTCGATATACCTATATATATATAATGTTTCGAATAAAGAAATTAGACATATTCATAGCAAAGCAATTCGGTCTTCTGTTCATCGGAACCTTCTTCATCTGCCAGTTTGTGCTGATGATGCAGTTTCTGTGGCGCTATATCGACACGCTCGTAGGCAAGGGCTTGTCGATGGACGTGCTTGCCGAATTTTTCTGGTACATGGGTCTGATGCTCGTTCCGCAGGCCCTTCCGCTTGCTATACTCCTATCTTCGCTCATCACATTCGGCAATATGGGCGAAAGCTCGGAGCTTACAGCCATCAAAGCCGCCGGCATATCGCTGATGCAGGCTTTCCGTTCGCTTATAGCCATAAGCGTATTAATCTGTTTCACATCGCTTTATTTCCAGAACACCATCGGGCCCAACGCCAACCGGCACCTGATGATGATGTTGCTGTCGATGAAACAGAAGAGTCCCGAGCTCGAAATCCCTGAAGGAATATTCTATGACGGTATTCCCAACTCAAACATTTACGTACAGAAGAAAGACCTGAACACGGGCAAACTGTATGGCATCATGATTTATCGTATGACGGGATCGTACGAGGACCAGGCCATCATCCTTGCCGATTCGGGCATGCTGCAGGCCACAGCCGAGAAGAAGCACTTGCTCATGACGCTGTGGAACGGCGAATGGTTTGAGAACATGCAGGCCCAGGAGCTTGCCGGCAACGCCGCTGTGCCCTACCGTCGAGAGTCGTTCACAGCCAAACGAATACTGCTCGACTACGACGGCGACTTCAATATGAACGACGGATCGGGCCTCTCCAACAACGCCAAGGCAAAAGGCTTTGCACAAATCACACACGACAAGGACTCTATCAAAGCCCAATACGACAGCATCGGACGCGTTTACTACAACGACGACATGCGTATGGTGTACAACCTGATGCCCATCTCAAAGAAAGACTCGCTGCGCACGCTGAAACTTGCAAGCACAACGAAGTACAATGTCGACTCGGTTTTCGCCCGATTGTCATCCGATGCACAGCGTTCGGCAATCAGTTATGCCCAACAACAAGTACGCTCGCGCACTACCGACCTCGACTTCAAACAGATGATGACATCCGACGGCGACCGCATCATACGCCAGCACGAGATAGAATGGTTCAGCAAGATTTCGCTTGCACTTACATGTCTGGTGTTCTTCTTCATAGGCGGACCGCTCGGAGCTATCATTCGCAAGGGCGGACTGGGTCTGCCGGTGCTCATATCGGTGATTGTATTCATCGTATACTATATCCTCGACAACACCGGACAGACCATGGCTAAGAAGGGAATGTGGACTCTGTGGTTCGGACTGAGCCTCGCGCCCACCGTGCTTATACCTATGGCGGTGTTCTTTACTTATAAAGCCACCAACGATTCGGTTGTGTTCAACGTCGAAGTGTACACCGACCTCTTGCGACGCTTCCTCGGCTTGCGTGTGAAACGACACGTAGCACGCAAGGAGGTGATAATCAACGACCCCGACTACGCTTCAGACTATCATCAGCTGATGGACATCAGCAATCAGGTTACGACCTATTCGGAGTGTCATAATCTGAAACATGCGCCAAACTGGATTCGCGTATTCTTCAGATACGAGCCCGACCACGCCATAGCCGGCATATACGAGCAGCTCGAAAAGGTGATAGAAGACCTCAGCAACTCGCGCGACCGCACCATAATCAACCATCTGAGCGTATATCCGATAATGTCGGTCAAGTCGCACACACGACCCTTCGAGCGCAAATGGCTCAACATAGTGTCGGCCATAATAGCACCATTGGGCTTCGTACTGTATCTGCGCATGTGGCGCTTCCGCCTGCGTCTGCTGCGCGACCTACGCACCATAAAGGCCGAAAACGACATAATAACCGAAAGAATACGTGCCATTGCCCAGCGCGATGGTTACACATTATAATATATAACTAATAGATACACATTAAACATCTGAAATATGGGAGAGTTCAAACTGAGCGGCATTGAGGATGCCGTGAAAGACTTCAAAGAAGGAAAATTTGTAATCGTCGTTGACGATGAAGACCGTGAGAACGAGGGCGACCTCATAATCGCAGCCGAGAAGATCACTCCGGAGAAAGTGAATTTCATGCTTAAGAACGCACGTGGTGTGCTTTGTGCACCTATCACGCTGTCGAGGTGTGAGGAGCTCGACCTGCCCCACCAGGTGAGCGACAACACAAGTATGCTCGGAACTCCGTTCACCGTGACTGTCGACAAGCTCGAAGGATGCACCACCGGTGTATCAGCTGCCGACCGTGCAGCTACTATCCAGGCGCTTGCCGACCCTGCATCAACACCGCAGACATTCGGCCGACCGGGTCATATCAACCCGCTGTATGCCCAGGACAATGGCGTGCTGCGCCGTTGCGGACACACCGAGGCTACAATCGACCTCTGCCGTCTTGCCGGACTGCGTCCCGCTGGCGCCCTCATGGAAATCATGAACGACGACGGAACCATGGCACGCATGCCCGATCTGCAGAAAATGGCAAAAGAATGGGGATTGCGCATCATCACTATAAAGGATCTTATAACATATAGATTGAAGAAAGAGTCAATCATCGAGGTTGGCGAAGAGGTTGACATGCCTACTGAATGGGGACACTTCCGCCTCATTCCGTTCCGCCAGCAGAGCAACGGACTGGAGCACATGGCACTTGTCAAGGGCGAATGGAGCGAAGACGAGCCAGTACTCGTACGCGTACACTCATCGTGCGCTACCGGCGACATTCTCGGTTCGATGCGTTGCGACTGCGGACAGCAGCTGCACAAGGCTATGCAAATGATTGAAAAGGAAGGCAAGGGCGTTGTAGTGTACATGCAGCAGGAAGGCCGTGGCATTGGTCTTATGAACAAGATTGAGGCATACAAGTTGCAGGAACAGGGCTACGACACAGTAGACGCCAATGTCCACCTCGGCTTTAAGGCAGACGAACGCGACTACGGCTGCGGAGCACAGATGCTGCGTCACCTCGGCATACACAAGATGCGTCTGCTCACAAACAACCCCACCAAGCGCGTAGGACTTGAGGCTTACGGACTCGAAATCGTAGAGAACGTACCCATCGAAGTCATACCAAACAAGTATAACGAACGCTATCTCAAGACAAAGCGCGACCGTATGGGCCACTCTTTGCACCTGAAATAGAATAGAGTTTATTTTGTATTGTCTCCGATTTGCAGTAACTTTGCACCTAATTACAGACAACAACCAATGAGTATAGTAAAGATAAAAGACAAGACATTCAAGACCTCTATCCCCGAGGCTGAAATAAAGAAGCGTGTCAAGGCTCTGGCCGACCGTATCAACAACGATATGGCAGACAAGAACCCGCTGCTGCTGGCAATGCTCAACGGCTCGTTCGTGTTCGCAGCCGACCTGATGCGCGAGATAACAGTGCCTGCCGAAATATCGTTTGTCAAGATGTCATCGTACGCCGGAACTTCGTCTACCGGCACAGTGAAGCAGCTGATAGGTCTCAACGACGACATCAAGGGACGCACCATCATCATCGTTGAAGACATCATCGAGTCGGGACTGACAATGAAGGCCATTCTCGCCCAACTTGCCGAGAAGCAGCCTGAGGCGATACATATCTGCACACTGCTGCTCAAGCCAGAATGTCTGGAGACCCAACTCGACATACGCTACACGGCGTTCGAGATTCCCAACGACTTCATTGTGGGTTACGGACTTGATTACGACCAACAGGGACGCAACCTGAAGGACATATACACAGTGATGGAAGAATAGACGCGACGTCAGAAACAGTAACAACAGAACAAACAGTACATATTTATTTAAGTTAAAAAGATGAAGAACATCGTAATTTTCGGTGCCCCTGGATCAGGCAAGGGCACTCAGAGCGACCTTATGATCGAGAAGTATGGCTTCAACCATATATCGACAGGTGACGTGCTCCGCAATGAAATCAAGAACGGAACAGAGCTTGGCAAGACAGCCAAGGGATTTATTGACAACGGCCAGCTTATCCCCGACGAGCTCATGATCAATATTCTCGCAAGCGTATACGACAGCTTCGGCAAGGAGCACAAGGGCGTAATCTTCGACGGTTTCCCCCGTACAATCCCGCAGGCAGAGGCTCTCAAGAAGATGCTTGCAGAGCGTGGACACAAGGTTGCAGCAATGATTGAGCTTGACGTTCCCGAAGACGAGCTTATGACACGTCTCGTAAAGCGTGGTCAGGAGAGCGGTCGTTCGGACGACAACGCTGAGACTATCAAGAAGCGTCTTGACGTTTACCACAACCAGACAGCTCCGCTCATCGAGTGGTATAAGACAGAGGGCATCCATCACCACATCAACGGTCTCGGCGAACTGCCGCGTATCTTCGGTGACATCTGCGCTGTTATCGACGCACTCTAATAATATCGCAACCCGATAAAAAATATAAAAGAGGGTGTGTCAAAAGTCACAGCAGTACGCCCCGAAGGGGGCAGAAGCCCATAGCCCAGGGCAACACCCTGGGTAAAAGTATCACAAATAGCAATGCGCCCTGCAAGGGCAAAAGCGTTAATTATCAATGCTTTTGCCCTTGCAGGGCGTTTTGCTATTTTCAATCCGTACACCCAAGGCGCTGCCTTGGGCTATGTGCTTTTTGGGCTTTCAGCCCGCTTTGTTTGACTTTTGACACATCCTCTTTTTTTATCTTCAACCGAAAGACGGAGCTATCAATTCTTCTTCGACGTTATGCCGCCGTTCTTTGTCAGCGTGATAGTCGACTGCTGCAGCTGTCGTGAAGTATGGTCGAAGATGAGGTTTGGATTGAAGCGGCGGCCCTTGAAGTGAGTTTCAAAGTGCAGATGCTCGGTCGTGGCACGACCCGTGCGACCGGTCAGTCCGATGACCTGCCCCGCCTTAACCTTATCGCCCACCTTTACAAGGTTCTTCGACTGATGGCTGTAGAGCGTCTCCAAGCCGTTGGCGTGCTTCAAGACGATGCAGTTGCCGTAGCCATAATAGCTCGACGAGCGTGTCACAACACCGTCGAAGGCTGCTACAATCTCGTCGTTTGGCTTCGTCTTGAGGTCTACTCCCGAGTGGCGGCGTCTGCCTCCGTACGGACTTATCACCTTGGCGCCCGGCAGAGGATAAGCCCAGCGCTGCTTCTCCATCTTCTCCAGATTCCACTTGAACGTCGACGACTTCTCAAACACATCCTTCTCCATGTCGGTGGCCGACTCTTCGATGTCGGTTTTGTCGCCCAGTACGCTCACATTGACGTAGTTGCCACTCTTCTCGCAGAGCAGGGTCTGTCGGCGCAGGCGGTGGCTGTGCACGTCAATCATTGCCGAAGGATTGATACGCGCACCGTTCACCATAATCGAGAAGTCGCAGTAGAACTTGCCGTCCTTGTGTCCGACGATGGCAATGGTCTGTCCGGCGCGCACATTAGCGCCCACTTCCACAAGGTTCTCGGCATTGTTGCCATATACGGTTTCAAATCCGTTGCGGTGGCGTATTACGATAACGTTGCCCATTTCGGCATGCTTTCGCGAGAGGCGCACTGTTCCGTCAAACATCGCCTTCACCGCATCGCCGTCCTTGGTCTCTATCTGCATAGAGTTGTTCTTGCGTACAGTGGCCTTGCCAACGGGCAGCGGAAACGAGTATTCCGATGTCTTCAACAGACTGAAATCGACGTTGAAGGCATCCGAACGGCTGAAAAGTCCCGGTGTGGCAATGCTAATCTGCTGTTGTTCGGCAGCTGTGAACTGATGTTTTACGGGTGCGGCTGCAGTGGTAGTCATCACCACTGCAGCGAGTAATAGCAGGGTTCTTATTTTCAACAATTTCATTAGTCGATAGGATTTAGGAATATGCCGTTGTATATACGGCCTGAATTAATGCCGAGACGGCGTGCCGAGAAATAGTCGTCAATATTGTCGAAGGTGCAGATGGTAGTGTCCTGGATGTTCTCCTTGGGCACGCCAGCCTGCTCCAGGAGCATGCGGTTGCACAGTGGCAGATTGATATGCCACTTCATCAAGAACCTGTCTTTCGGATCGGCAGCTTCTTCGTTGCGCTTCACTTCGCGATGTGCCACGGCATCCATGTCGAACATAGCTTCGGCAAAGGCTTCGTACACCTCGTCGCCCACCTCAAAGTTGCGCTCCGAGATGCCCGGTCCGATTACGGCCTTGAGCTGCGTGGGGTCGGTATGATAAGCTGCGCGCATATCGGTTATAGCCTTAAGCACTATTCGTGCCACCGTGCCACGCCATCCGGCATGTATGGCGCACACTGCATGATGAGCCTCGTCGTAGAGCAGAACGGGTATGCAGTCGGCTGTACTCACTCCGACGCACACACCCGTAAGGTCGGTCATCACGGCGTCGACGCCTTCAAGCAGCATGCGGCGGATGTTGTCGGGCAGAGTCATGAACTCCTTTGCGATAATGCGGGTAGAGATGCCGTGCGTCTGATGTGGCATGATAATGTGCTGCGCGGGCAATCCGAGTTCGTCGGCAAGCATCTGTCGGTTCTCAGCAATGTGCTGCGGGTCGTCGCCACACCACTCGTTTATATTGAACGAGGCGTAAGCGCCCTGCCCCACTCCGCCATGTCGGGTAGTGGAGAAGGCCGTTACGCCATCGGCTATATTATAATAGGTGGGATTCTGACTACTTTGCGTCATCGTAGTCCTCCTCTTCATATTCAAAGTCGTCGAGGTCGTCTACGTCCTCGATATCCTCGTCGTCGATGTAGATTATATCGTCCTCACCTTCTGCCTGCATCTCGGCAGCGAAGCGTGTCATGTCCTTGTCGCGGTGTACGAGGGTGTCTTCGGCTGTGATGCTCTGCAGTTTGTTGCTCTCCGAGTTGAGTTCGTTCCAGAGAGTGTCCTTGAGTTGCTGTATGCCCAGCCCCGTAACCGACGAAATGAACACCACGGGCAGGTCGTCGGGCAGCGTATCGCGCAGCATGTCCATCAGCTCTTCGTCGAGCAGGTCGCACTTGGTCACGGCCAGCACGCGGTGCTTGCTGAGCATGTCGGGATTGAACTGACGCAGCTCGTTGAGCAGAAGTTCATACTCACGCTTTATGTCGTCGGTGTCGCCGGGCACCATGAAGAGCAGCAGCGAGTTGCGCTCGATGTGTCGGAGGAATCGCAGTCCGAGACCCTTGCCCTCGCTTGCGCCCTCGATGATACCGGGGATGTCGGCCATTACGAACGACTTATGGTCGCGATAGTCGACGATGCCGAGCGACGGTTCGAGCGTTGTAAACGGGTAGTTGGCAATCTTAGGGCGTGCGCTCGACACGGCAGAGAGCAGTGTCGACTTGCCGGCATTGGGCAATCCTACGAGTCCTACGTCGGCAAGGAGCTTGAGCTCGAGAATGATGGTCATCTCCTCCATCGGCTCACCGGGCTGTGCATAGCGCGGAGTCTGGTTGGTAGCCGAACGGAACTGGAAGTTGCCCAGTCCGCCACGACCGCCCTTGAGCAGCAGCACCTCTTGTCCGTCGTGCATAACGTCGCACACATACTTGCCGGTTTCGGCATTGTACACCACCGTTCCGCAAGGCACGTCGATGTAAATGTCCTTGCCGTCCTTGCCGTGGCACTTGTCGCGTCCGCCGTTGCCGCCGTGTTCGGCAAACACGTGGCGCTGGAACTTGAGGTGAAGCAGCGTCCAGTAGTTGTGGTTGCCGCGCAGATAGATGCTGCCACCGTGTCCGCCGTCACCTCCGTCGGGTCCGCCGTTAGGGTTGTACTTTACATGGCGCAGGTGCATTGAGCCACGGCCGCCCTTACCCGAGCGGCAGTATATCTTAACATAGTCTACGAAATTCGATTCTGCCATTGTATATAATGAGTTTTAAAAAATTGGATTTATGCAAAGATAAATATTTTTTCGCGCATTTAGGCATGCGCATGCCATTTTTTGCTGTTGCTGCCTTCAAAAACAAACTTAATATCAGACTGTTCCACGAATATCTGGTCACAAACACTTATAATCAAGACTCATCCGAAACATGGAGTGATACGACTGTTTTAACGAAGACCTAACTGTAGGAGGTTATGGCGTCCTCGCCATAACCTGAGCAAGCAGTGGTATAAAAAAAACTAACAATAAGAATGTACTGTCTGACAGCTCAGGCTACGGCGGGGACGCCATAGCCTCCTACAATTTGCTTAGCCAATCCACTCACAACACCTGAACTTACATCATTGCCACCCGAATTGCCGAACAAAGCAACTCCATCGGATTTTTCACTTTTCCCTTTTCACTTTTCACTTAAATTCCATTGGATTTTTCACTTTTCCCTTTTCACTTTTCACTTAAAATCCATCGGATTTTCAAAAGGAGTCCTTTTGGACTGCAAAACGAGTCCTTTTGAAGAGCAAAACGAATCCTTTTGGAGAGCAAAACGAGTCCTTTTGAAGAGCAAAACGAGTCCTTTTGCAAAGCTAAAGTTGTCCCTTGGCTCAGCAGAAGTTGTCGTTCAGCACAATTGAAGTTGCCGTTTGGCATAACCAAGCGGCAACTTATTCTGAATAAGATTGATTTTCAACGGGTTACAAATCAGCGTATTCCACCCTGCGCAAAGTTTCGTCCGGCGTCAATACGCAGAAAAATAAATAGCAAAATGGTGAATCCCCATAGCGACGATCCGCCATAACTGAAGAACGGTAGCGGAATGCCGATAACGGGGGTGAGGCCCAGCACCATTCCAACATTGATGAACACATGGAAAAGGAACACCGAGGCTACACAATAGCCGTATATCCTGCCGAAGGTGAACGGTTGCCGTTCGGCAAGCTTCATCAGTCGCAATATCAGCGCCAGGAACATCAGCAGCACGCCAGCCGAACCTACAAAGCCCTCCTCTTCGCCCACGGTGCAGAAGATGAAGTCGGTGTCTTGCTCGGGCACGAACTTCAGCTTGGTCTGTGTTCCGTTCAAGAAGCCCTTGCCTTTGAGTCCGCCCGAACCGATGGCTATCTCACTCTGGTGCACGTTGTAGCCGGCTCCGGCGAGATCTTCGTCCAGTCCGAGCAGCACATTGATACGGACGCGCTGGTGAGGTTCCATAACATTGTTCAAGACGTAGTCGGCCGAGTAGAAGAACACTACCGATCCTACGGCAAAACCCAGTATGAGGAAATACTGCGGCAGTCGTGTACGCAGTCCGTTGAGCAGCAGATACACTGCAATGGCAGCACAAGAAAGCAGCTGAATCCACGTCACGTCAAACGGAATCACATACACCGAGAAGAGCATTGCTAAAACAGTGACTCCCAGACCGTAGCCCAATATCAGGCGGGTCTGCCTGCGCTGCTTGGTGTACACGTCGACCATGCACGCCGTGAATATCTGTACGAGCGTCAGCACAACAAATCGGCCCACCGAAGTGGGCGTGTCGAGCATCAGCACACTCTCGTACTTGATGCCCACAACGAAGTACACCACCATGGCAACACCCGTAAACAGTATGCTGCCGGGCATTCCCTCACGGTAGAGAACAAGGAAGAAGGTGAGGTAAACAAGCGCCGAACCCGTCTCGCGCTGACCCACAATGCAGAGCATGGGGATGAATATGACGGCGCAAGCGGCTGCAAAATGCTTCCACCGTCCTATGTTGAAGCCGTACGAACTCATCAGTTTGGCGAGCGCCAGGGCGGTTGCGAACTTGCCGAATTCGGCAGGTTGAAGTCGGAGCGGACCTATGACGAGCCACGAATGCGAACCCTTGATGTCGTGCGGATTGAATATTGTGGCAAACAGCAGCAGCAGCAACACTCCATATATGACGTACGAGAAGGTGTCGAAGAAGCGCGTGTCCATCATCAGAATGACAAATCCCAGACATATACTCGTGCCTATCCATATTATCTGCATACCCGAACGGGTGCTCAGAGCGAAGATGTCGTTCTCGCCGTATGTATAGCTGGCTCCGCAAATGCTAATCCATCCGAACGCCATAAGGCCGATGTAGAGTGCTATCGTAATCCAGTCTACCTGCGACCAGAAGTTCAGCGGTTTGTCGGTTGTTGGCATATATACTTATAATTCTAAGTTGTTATTTGAATTTTTATATAAGGACAGCTATTGATTGACAGCCGCCTGCTCTTCAGCCGGTTTCTGTTTCAGCTCGGATTCCGACTTTGCTGCCGCCTTGGCTTTCTTCGCTGCAGCCGCCTTTTTGGCCTCGGCAGCCTTGCGTTCCTGTCCCGGGAAGCGTGGTCCGTAACCAATACGGCGATGCTGCATGGCCTCAGCCATCGACTCACCGGCAGGCGACAGCTTGCCCATGAGATACTGTTCCATCATCAGTCCGCCTATAGGCACACCGAAGTCGGCACCCCATCCGCCGTTCTCCACATACACGGCAATGGCTATCCGGGGCTTGTTCATCGGTGCAAAGCCCATGAATACGGAGTGGTCGCGGCCGTGGTTCTGCGCCGTACCGGTCTTGCCGCACGCCTCAAACGGCAGTCGCGACAAGGCACGACATGTTCCCTTCAAAGCCGACGAGCGCATGCCAGCCACCACATAGTCGTACGCACGGTGGTTGGCCTTGGTGAAGTGGCGGTGTGCGAACGCTGTGTCAAGCGGCATGTCCTGCACCTTGCGCACTACGTGAGGGGTGTAGTAGTAGCCGCGGTTGGCTATCGTGGCGCCGAGATTGGCTATCTGCAGCGGCGTCAGCGTTACCTCTCCCTGTCCTATAGAGATTGACACGATGGTGAGTCCGTTCCACGATCCGCGGTAGTTGCGGTCGTAGTATTCGGCATTAGGTATCATTCCGCGCTTCTCGCCCGGCAGGTCGATGCCCAGCTTGTAACCGAATCCCATGCTCACCATATAGTCGCGCCATACGTTCATTGCCTCATAAGGGTTCTTATACTTCGACCGGTTGCCCATCATGTAGTAGAGTCCCCAACAGAAGTAGGCGTTGCACGATGTGGATATGGCATCGACAAGGGATATAGGTGACGGATGCGAGTGACAGCCAACGTGCAGTCCACGACAATAAAAGCCACGATGGCAAGGAAAAGCGGTTCCAGGTGTGACGATACCTTCGGTCATATACGTCAGAGCCTGGGAAGTCTTGAATGTCGAACCCGGCGGATACATACCCATAATAGAGCGGTTGAGCAGCGGTTTCCAGGCATCTCGCGACAGCAGTCGGTGGTTCTTGGAGCGCGAGCGTCCCACCATTATGCGCGGATTGTAGCTCGGTGCCGACACCATTGCAAGTACTTCGCCCGTCTGAGGGTCAATGGCTACGATGCTGCCAATCTTTCCTTCCATCAGGCGTTCGCCCAAAGCTTGCAGCTTAAGGTCGATGGACAGCGTGAGGTCCTTGCCTGCCACGGGCTGACGGTCGTAAGCACCGTCCATGTATTTGCCTTGAATACGTCCGCGGGCATCACGCAGCAATATCTGAACTCCCTTCTCTCCACGCAGCTCCTTTTCGTAATATTTCTCCACACCGAGCTTGCCTATGAAGTCGCCGGGCTGATAATAGTCATCATCTTCGATGTCGGCGGGCGACACTTCGGCAACGTCACCGAGTATGTGCGCACCACACGACGTCTGATACTGACGTATGCTGCGGCGCTGAACATAGAATCCCGGGAATCGGAACATCTTCTCCTGGAAGTTGCTGAACTCTTCGTTGCTGAGCTGACTCATAAAGAGCTGCTGCGTAAAGCGTGAGTAACCTGGGTTTTTCGCATAGTTCTTGATGTCGTCCATGCGCTTTATGAAGAACTCTTTGGTAATGCCAAGCGCATGACAGAACTCGGTTGTGTCGATACGTCCTTTAGCTTCGTTCATCACAACCATAATGTCGTAGGCGGGCTGATTGTACACCAGCAGCTGACCGTTGCGATCGTATATTGCGCCACGCGACGGAAACTCCACCTTTTTAAGGAATGCGTTGGAGTCGGCGTTCTTCTTATAGTCGTCGCTCATCAGCTGGAGAGTAAACAGACGGATAATGTACACCGTGACAATTGCCACGGCTACACCTCCAATTACAAAGCGACGGTTTTCGAGAGTATACCTGCTCATCTTTTACGACGTAAGTTTTCAATTACCAATATCAGCACTATCGTCAGCACGGCGCTGCTCGCTGTGCACAAAGCCCATTGTGTCCAGTTGTACAGATTGAACGCTTCAAGACTGAAGAACGTGAGCGTATACAACAAAACGATAATGATCATGTAATTGACATATTTAGATACACCGAGCGTAATTGGCGACGGACGCAGGTCGTCGGCACTGTCGCGCGGTGCAAACAATGTGAGTACATAAGGCTGTATGAGTCCGATGAGTGTCATCGAAGCCGAAGCTACGCCGGGAGTCGACGAGAATATGTCAACCGCCAGACCCATGGCAAAGCACCATAGGAGCACCGCCCAACGCGGAGTGCCGCGTCTTAGCGTCAGCGCAAAGTAAACATACAGCAACGGGGTGGCATAGCCGAACAGATGAATGTGGTTGAGCACAAGCACCTGAGCGACAAGCAGAATAACGAAGAATATGATGTTTCTTACTGTATTAAGATTCATTTTCTGTATGAGGGTGATTACGTTATGTTTATTGGCGGGCCTTGAGCGAGTCCTGGGCCGCCTGAAGTATCTCCATCTTCTTCTCCATCTCGGTGTCGTTGATTACACACACGTCGCGCAAACGAGTGAAGTCAGTGGTCAATGTCACCTTAAGACGGTAGGCCATACCATCGGTTGAGTTATAAACGTGCTTGATTCGTCCTACGATAACACCCGACGGGAACACCGAAGAGTAGCCCGATGTCACCACATAGTCGCCCAACTTGAAGTGGGCATGACGTGGAATGTCGTCGATGTAGGCATATTCGGGCGAACCGCCGTTCCAGTGCAGATAGCCGAAATAGCCACGTCCGCGTATCGAACAGCTTATGTTCGACTGCGCGTTGAGTACAGGTATTATGACAGAGTAGTGTTCGGACGTGAGATATACGATGCCTACGACACCCGTTCCGCACACTACGCCCATGTCTTTGCGCACACCGTCAGCACTGCCCTTATCGATTGTGATGAGGTTGTTGGCCTTGTCGAGCGACGAACTCACCACCTTGGCAGGTATGGTGCTATACTGTCGCATCACGCTCTGCTGCATACGCTCCACAGCGGTAGTGTCCTTCTGCGTCTTGCGTATCTGTTCGGCAAGCATTTCCACCTCGCGTTCGAGATACACATTGCGCTCGGTGAGTTGGCGGTTTACGTCGGTGAGCGAGAAATATTGGGTCACAGCCGAGCTCCACTCGTACACCTTGCCGCTGACGGCGTTGGCCGATGTGAACCATACGCTGCCCTGATAGCTGTTGTAATGAAACAGCAGCGTGAGGCTCAACACCTCAAGCAGCACGAAGACAAACCAGTGGTTGTGGCGTGAAAGGAATTCTAATAGGTTGCGCATTTTGTTGTAAAAGTAAAAAAGTAAAAGAGTAAAAAAGTAAAAAAGTAAAAAGGTAACGTCGGCACCTATTATATATAGCAAGCCGATTTGCAAGGTATTGCCCTACACTTTTTACTTTCTTACTTTTCTACTTTTTTACTTTTGTCTGTTTTATCTCATCAGGAATGAGAAGCGTTCGATGTTCTTCAGAGCTACACCGGCTCCCTTTGCAACGCTGTGGAGCGGATCCTCGGCGATATGGAAAGGAATATTGATCTTCTCGGTGAGTCGTTTGTCGAGTCCGCGAAGCAGAGCACCGCCACCACTGAGGTAGATACCGTTCTTGACAATATCGGCATAGAGCTCAGGCGGAGTGCTTTCGAGTGCCGAGAGAACGGCGTTCTCGATCTTGGCAACGGTCTTGTCGATGCAGTGGGCTATCTCCTGATAGCATACGGGAACCTCCATCGGCAGAGCTGTGATGCGGTTCGGACCGTGTACGATGAAGTCTTCGGGAGCCTCATCGCCCAACTCTGTAAGTGCAGAACCTACGTGTATCTTGATACGTTCGGCCATACGCTCCGACACTTTCACGTTGTGCTGGCGTGACATATACTCCTGGATGTCTGCTGTAAGGTCATCGCCTGCGGTGCGGATAGAGTTGTTCGACACGATACCTCCAAGTGAAATGACGGCGATTTCGGTAGAACCTCCACCTATATCTACAATCATGTTGCCCTCCGGTGCTTCTACGTCGATGCCGATACCGATGGCTGCTGCCATTGGCTCGAATATCAGATATACGTCGCGACCGTTAGCATGCTCGGCACTGTCGCGTACTGCACGCAGTTCAACCTCGGTAGAACCCGAAGGCACACCGATAACCATGCGCAGTGACGGCGAGAAGAGTCGGCTGCCAGTGTGAACCATCTTGATGAGTCCACGCATCATCTGCTCGCATGCGGTGAAGTCGGCTATAACGCCGTCGCGCAGCGGACGTATGGTGCGGATGTTGTCGTGAGTCTTCTCATACATCATCTTGGCCTTTGAGCCAACAGCTATCATCTTGTCGGTACGACGGTCGAGCGCCACTACCGAAGGCTCGTCAACAACGATTTTGTCGTCGCTGATGATGATGGTATTGGCTGTGCCGAGGTCCATCGCTATTTCTTGTACGAATGAAAAAAATCCCATTGATGAATTTTGAGTTTTGAGTTTTGAATTTTGAATTGTCGCCTGCGGCGATTAGGAGTTTTGAGTTTTGAATTTTGAATTTTGAATTGTCGCCTGCGCTGATTAACTGTTGTGGATTAAGGAATTGTCCTATCAACTCTACAATCAATTAATTCAACATCGGCGGAGCCGACAATTCAAAATTCAAAATTCAAAATTCAAAATTTACTTTGCAAACCACTCGTGGATTGCTGTATCGTAGTGGCTGCTTACGCCGAATGCGTGCTCGGCGAACACCTTACGCTCTGCGAGGTCGGTTTCTGCGCCCTTCTTGTTGATAATGTCAAGGAGCATGCCATACTCTGCCTTGCTCGGAACGATAACAACGTCGTTGAAGTTCTTGGCTCCGGCACGGATGAGCGAGATACCACCTATATCTATCTTCTCGATGATGTCGGCTTCGCTTGCGCCGCTTGCTACAGTCTGCTCGAAAGGATAGAGGTCTACAATCACGAGATCAATCTCAGGAATTGCATATTCAGCCATCTGCAGACGGTCGCCCTCATTGTCGCGACGGGCAAGGATGCCGCCGAAGATGCGCGGATGCAGTGTCTTGACACGTCCGCCGAGTATTGAAGGATAAGATGTAACGCTCTCAACGGTCTGGCACTCGTAGCCAAGCGACTCGATGAAAGCCTGTGTACCACCTGTAGAAAGGAATTTAACACCTTCCTCGTTGAGCTTCTTCAACAGCTCGTCGAGACCGTCCTTATGAAAAACTGAGATAAGCGCAGTCTTGATTTTTTTTGTTCCAGCCATATACTTTTACTATTTTCTTTGATTAATTTGCAAAGTTAGCAAAAACCGCGGATATACCATATTAAAATAACTAAAAATTAGATTATTAGGCTGTTTTGTTGATATTGGGCATTTGCAGTGTAGGTAATGGTGTAGTGTTGAGATGGTGTTATGGTGTGATTAGAATATAAAAAAACGGCAACATTGACAATGGCGAGCGGTTTTTCGCTCAACATTGCCAACATTGCCGTTGGTATGTTAAGGTGGTGTGGGGGTGAGATGGTGTGGGGACAACCCAACTACAACTCCTCGATGAACTTCTTCATCTCTGCCTCGTGCTCACGAGCCTTGAGGAAGAGGTGCCACTGGTTGCGGGCACGTGTGAGGTTGTGCTCGGGATAAGAGCACTTCCAGTAGTGGTCGCCGTTGAGATAGTCCCAGAGGAAGCGTACTGCCTGCATGTACGGGAACAGTTCGGCGGCGTAGGGCAGCAATGAGATTTCGAGCGGAGTGAGGAAGCTTGAAGCCGACTCAACATATCCACGTGTGAAAGCCTCGAAGATGTCCATGCGGAAATCAATCTTGTCGAACTCGGGAGAGTCCTCGGCGATGGTGTTGGCAGCTGTGCGCAGGAAGTCGCCGTAGTCGCTCACGAACAACGAAGGCATAACGGTGTCGAGGTCGATGACGCAGAGTACGCGACCCTGCTTGTCGAACATCATGTTGTTTACCTTAGTGTCGCAGTGGCACACGTGCTTCTGGAGCTTGCCCTCGCGGAAAAGGCGCTCGCCAAGACACATCTCGTCCATGTACTTCTCGATTTCGTCGATGAAGTCCTTGACGCCTGCTGCACGTCCGGCACGGTCTTCCTTGACAGCCTGACGCAGCTGGTCGCGGCGCAATTCCATATTGTGGAAGTCGGGAATGGTCTCGCCCAGGCGGTCGGTAATGTCGGCTACCTGCGACTCAAACTTGCCGAATGCCTTGCCAGCGTGGTACGACGACTCCGGATTGACAGCGTCTACGGTCACTGCATCGGGAATGAACATAGAGATGCGCCAGTACTTTCCCTCCTCATCCTTGATGTATGTCTTGCCGTTGTCGGCCTTGATGAATGTGAGCACACGACGGTCTATATCGTCAGCGCCCTCCTTTAAGAGCAGCTCACGGATATGTGTGGTAACCTCCTCGATGTTGTGCTGCAGCAAGTCGACATCGGTGAATATCGAGTCGTTGATACGTTGAAGCACATAGTCGGGTGCATCGGCCTCGGCTGTGGTGATTTTGTAGGTGTCGTTAATTAGTCCGTTGCCTAATGGCTTCACGTCTGCCACGGTGCCAGTGATGCTGAAGTGGCTGATGATTTGGTTGAGATTGTTCATTTTTTTATAGATTGTTTTTAAAAATATTTCTCTGTTATTTGCGTTAATAAAATCGGGTGTATACCCAAAATAAGACTCTTAGATTTGCAAATGTACTCAAAATATCAAATAAAAAGGCTAAATTCACACAATTATTGCAACAAGTAACTTATCATTTAACAATAAATAATATGAAGAAACTGTTTTCTATCTTTATGTTGGCGCTCGTATGCGCCCTCACAGCCAACGCCCAGCTGCTGTACAGCATATCGGGCAAGGACCTCAAGAAGCCGTCGTATGTGTTCGGAACGTTCCACATTGCCAACACGCCGTTTGTAGAGAAGGTGGCAGGCATACACTCAGCGCTCGACAACACCGACCAGGTGTACGGCGAACTGAAATGGGACGACATGACCAATCCTGACTCGCTGCGCACCATGCAGGCACACATGATGCTGCCCGAGGGCAAGACGCTGAAAACGGTGCTCAACCCTACGCAGTACAAGAAGCTCAACGCGCTGCTCAAGCAGTATATGGGTGTTGACCTGAACAACCCGGTAGTGGGCGCTCAGATGGGACGTCTGTCGCCTGCCGCACTTGTTTCGCAGTTGCAGGTGTTGCAGTATATGGCTGCACACATGGGCGAATTCGACCCCACCAACACTATCGACCAGTACTTCCAGCTTCAAGCTAAGAACAACAACGAGCCTGTGGGCGGTCTGGAGACGATGGAATTACAGATGAGCATTATGTTCGGCGCTCCGCTGAAGCGCCAGATTGCCCAGCTCGACTGCTTCATCAACCACACCGACTACTACGCTTCGACTACCGAACGTATGGCGGAGGCTTACTACAAGCAGGACATCAAGACGCTGCTCGACATCATGAACGAGAAGTTTGATGCCGCCTGCGATGCCACTCCCGACGAAATGGAGCAGCTGATATACCGCCGCAACGCCGATTGGGCTAAGCGTATGCCTGCCATCATGAGCGAAAAGCCTACGCTGTTTGTTGTTGGTGCTGGTCATTTGCCGGGCAAACGCGGCGTGATAGAATTGCTGAAGGCGGAAGGATATACTGTGGAGGCAGTGAAGTAATAATACAGTTGAGATTGCAAACTGTAGGAGGAGGGTGTGTCAAAAGTCAAACAAAACGGGCTGAAAGCCCCAAAAGCACATAGCCCAAGGCAGCGCCTTGGGTGTACGGATTGAAAATAGCAAAACGCCCTGCAAGGGCAAAAGCATTGATAATTAACGCTTTTGCCCTTACAGGGCGCATTATAATTTGCGATACTTTTACCCAGGGTGTTGCCCTGGGCTATGAGCTTCTGCCCCTTCGGGGCGTACTGCTGTGACTTTTGACACGCCCTCCTGAGCAATTAGCCGGCATTTTACAACAACAATAATAATAAACGTTGTTGACAACAATAATATGCATTGTTGCTTACTCAGGCTATGGCGAGGACTCCATAGCCTCCTATTATTATCTTCTGCTCTTGAAGAACTGCGTCATCAACTCTCTGCATTCGTCCTCCAGAACGCCCGTAGTGACGGTGCATTTGGGGTGAAACGCCTTGGGAGCGAACTGCGAGTAGCCTCGCTTGTCGTCGGTTGCGCCATACACCACACGCCTTATCTGTGACCACCCTATCGCTCCTGCGCACATGATGCAGGGTTCGAGCGTGACATATAGGGTGCAGTCGGTGAGGTATTTGCCTCCCAACTGGTTGGCAGCCGACGTTATCGCCTGCATCTCGGCATGCGCCGTGACATCGCCGAGAGTCTCGGTGAGGTTGTGGGCACGCGCAATGATGCGGCCATCAGCCACCACTACCGCTCCAACTGGTATCTCGCCGGCATCGCGAGCCGCCATAGCTTCGTCGAGGGCACGGCGCATAAACTGCTCGTCGGCAGCCTGTTGCTTCTGTTTTTCGTCCATAATAGTATGTTTGGATTGATTGCAGATGCAAAATTAATTGATTTTATACGAAAACGTAAATTATGCAACATAAAATAATTCATCTCGCACAGACAGCCTCAACCAACGACTATCTGCGCACGCTGCCGTCGCCCGACGGCGACAGCATGACCGTAGTCTACGCCGACTGGCAGACTGCCGGACGCGGACAGGGCAGCAACAAATGGGAGAGCGAGGCTGGAAAGAACCTGCTGTTCTCTATTCTGGTATGCCCGACAAGCATCGACATTACCCGACAGTTTGTACTGTCGATGGCTGGAGCGCTCGCTGTCAAGGCAGCGCTCGACAAATACACCGACGGCATCAGTCTGAAATGGCCCAACGACATATACTGGCACGACCGCAAAATCAGCGGCACGCTCATCGAGACATCGGTGAAGGGGCGCACTCTGGCACGTTGCATATACGGCATCGGACTCAATGTCAACCAACGGGAGTTTCACAGCGACGCGCCCAATCCGGTGTCACTATATAATATAATAGGTGTAGAGACTCCGATAGAACAGCTGCTTGACGAGATAGTGCACCACTTCGACTACTTCTACTCGCTTGCCGTAGGCGGACACTCCGACCACATCGTCAGCCAATATCATGCAACATTGTATCGCCGCGAGGGCACACACACCTACGAAGACACCGCTACGGGCGAACAGTTCAGCGCCCGCATCGACCACGTTTCGGCTGACGGCCGCTTGTATCTGGCTCTTTCGGACGGCACTATGCGCGAATATACGCTAAAAGGGGTAAGGTTTGTTTTATAAAACAGACCTTACCCCTTTTTCTGTTATATCTTCAGCGAGAATTCAAACTTCAATCCGCCGCCTTCGTTCTGGCTCACCCTTATCGTTCCTCCGTGCAGAAGCACGGCGTTCTTGACTATGGCAAGACCCAGACCGGTGCCTCCCATCTTGCGCGAACGGCCCTTGTCCACCCGATAGAAGCGCTCGAAGAGTCGCGGAAGGTGCTCGGCGGGCACGCCAACACCGTTGTCGGCAAAGGTGAATGTCCACTTGGCTGAACCGCCTTCGTCGCTCATGTCCGACTCAACTATGTAGGCACCGGGACGCTGAGCCGCAAGAGTTATGGTGGTACCTTCGCCCGCATAGGCAATGGCGTTGTCGGTGAGATTGCGGAACACGCTGTAGAGCAGACTCTGATTGCCCCTGACCACAATGTTGTCGGGCAGACGGTTGTTGAATGTCATGTGCTTCTGCTGCAGCTGCAGGGCTGTCTCCTTCTGGATGTTCTGCACCATCTGCGATATGTTGACATTATCGGTGCTCGTCATCTCGGGCGCGTCGTCCATGCGGTTGAGCGTAGAGATGTCGTGCAGGAGCGACGTGAGGCGCTGGCTCTGGGCGTAGCAGCGTCCGAGGAACTGCTCGCGCATCTGGTCGTTGATGTTGGGATTGTCGAGTATTGTCTCCAGATAGCCCTGTATGCTCGCCACGGGGGTCTTGAGTTCGTGGGCTATGTTCTGCGTCAACTGGCGTTTGAGTATGTCCTGTTCGCGCCGTGTCGACTGCAGGCGCTTGTATATCTTGATGATGCGCTCGGCTATTTCGCCCAGCTCATCGGCAGGAAATGCAATGAGGTCTTCCGTGTCGAGCGACTCACCGTGGTCGGCTCGCGAGGCAAAAGTGCGCAGTTTCTTCACGTTGTCGCCCAGTCGGCTGGTGAAGCGATAGAGCACTACGGTGAGCAGGAGTATCGTTATGACGGCAAACCAAATGTAGTGCTGGTCGGCTTGCAGCGAACGGGCGAGGTCGCTGGTATATGGCAGTGCCGAGCGTATGACGATAGAGTCGTGCGGAAAATACGTGGCAGAATAGAAATAGTCGCTATTGAACGTCTTGCTGCTGCGCTCCACGGTAGAGCCTGAGCCGTGCTTGAGCGCCATTGCCACCTCCGGACGCGAGGCATGATTGCTTATGTGCGCATATTGCTTCAACCGGCTGTCGTACAATACGCGTCCGTCTGGACGTATCAGTGTGACACGCAGGCGCGACATGTAGTGGCGGCGCACATAATTGTTGAACGCCTGTTCGGAGCGTTCGGCGTTGTTGCTGTAGAACTCTGCCATGCGCGAGTTGTAGTCCTGCAACTTCAGATTGAGCGTGTCAATCTTATACTGCTTCTCGCGTGTCTGCTGGAAGATGATGAACGACACGGCAAACAGCAGAAACAGCGACAGTACAGTGAAGTAAAGTTTTGTTCCAACGGATATTCGCATAATATTATATTCAAGTTTCGCAAGCGAAAGTAGTTAAGAAGTTAAGGAGTTTTTCGCGCCCTACGGTCGCTAAGGAGTTAAGCCATTAGTTTTTTGCTTTATTTATAACATTAAAAGCATTTGGCTTAACTTCTTAACTCCTTTAACTACTGAATTCTCTGAACTTGCGAAAGTTCTGTAATATAGGTTTAAGCATCGAAGTAGTAGCCGAAGCCGAGGCGCGTAACAATACACTTGGCGAATCGTCCTATCTTCTTGCGGAGTCGTGTTATGTTGACATCGACGGTACGGTCGAGCACCAGTACGTCCTTGGGCCATATGCGCTCGATGAGCTCCTGGCGTGAGAACACGCGACCACGCTCGTCGAGCAATAGGTGGAGCAGTTCGAACTCGGTCTTGGTGAAGGGGATGTCCTCGCCATCTACGCTCACCGTCTTGCGGTCGAGATTCATCACAATGCCCTGATACGACAGCGTCTTTGCCTCTTCCTCACCATTCTCCTTGGCGGTGCGGCGCAGCACGGCACGCACGCGCACCATCACCTCACGCAGCGAGAAGGGTTTGGAGATATAGTCGTCGGCACCGAGGTTGAATCCCGTCACGGTGTCGTTCTCGGTGTCGCGCGCCGTAAGGAATATTATAGGCACCTGTGCAGTGGCTGGATTGTCCTTAAGCTGGCGCGCCATGGCAAATCCCGACATGCCGCCCATCATCACGTCGAGCAGCAGGAGGTCGAACGAGGCGATGTCGAGCTGCAGGGCATCTTCAGCCGACGGGGCTGTCACGACCTCATAGCCTTCTGTCTCAAGATTGAACTTCAGGATTTCGAGCAGGTCCTGCTCGTCATCTACAACAAGTATGCGTGCATTCTGTTTCATTGTGCGATATGTTATTCTCTTTTACGTTTGCAAAGATAAACATAATACTATTCACATGTGTTGCGGAGGCGTTACATTTTCATTACAAATAACCGGCTGAAGGCGCATCCGGCGCTTGTGCCGAAAAAAAGGAGTCCTTTTGCACTGCAAAACGAGTCCTTTTACACTCCAAAAGGGGTCCTTTTGCTCTTCAAAACGAGTCCTTTTGCAAGCCAAAAGGAGTCCTTTTGAAAATCCGAGGGATTTTAGTCGAAGAGCTAAAGGAAAGATCTTGAAAAGCCGAGAGCAAAGGACTGCAAACCAAACGTTGTTTACTGGGAGTTGGAATGCGGAAACCGTAGGAGGCTATGGCGTCCCCGCCATAGCCTGAGCAGTCAACAACGCAAATCATCAATAACAAGTATGCACGGACTAATTGCACAGGAGGGTGTGCAAAAGTCTAAGCAGCACGCCCCGAAGGGGCAGAAGCACATAGCCCAGGGCAACGCCCTGAGGTAAAAAACCACCAAAAACAATGCGCCCTGTAAGGGCAAAAGCGTTAATTATCAATGCTTTTGCCCTTGCAGGGCGTTTTGCTATTTTCAATCCGTACACCCAAGGCGCTGCCTTGGGCTATGTGCTTATAGGGCTTTCAGCCCGTATAATTGAGTTTTGACACGCCCTCCTCCTACATATGCTTTGACAATTAACTCATAAACCAGAAATTATTTAAGTTTCGCAAGCGAAAGTAGTTAAGAAGTTAGTTTTTTTTCTTAATTTATAGCTTTAAAAGCATTTGGCTTAACTTCTTAACTCCTTTAACTACTGAATTCTCTGAACTTGCGAAAGTTCAGTAAATTATAATATTGTCACTCGAAATGCCCGATGAGTTCCAACTGAATGCGTGCCATAGTCACGAATTATCATGAATTGCACATGAATTCAAGCAAGCAATGCCTCTTATACTTTGACTTGCATCAACAAAAATAAGCAAAAAATCAAGTTTTAGGCTTGTTGTTTGCGTACACAGCCATGTTTTTCTACCTTTGCAGTGCAAAAAGGATAACAAAGTAATTAAAGAAAACAGTTTAACTTAAAGGTAAAAAGATTATGGTATCTATGGTAATTTTCGGCTTTCTTGCAATTACAATTGCTCAGGCCGTAAGCGTGGCAAACAAGATTGACACGCAAAAGTAAAAAGAATTTGGTAAGTTGTTAAAATACAGACAGCGGGTTAGCTCAGAGGCTAATCCGCTGTCTTTTTTGTATATTCTATATTTCGCCACGGAACGTTGAAGCAGGCAAAGCATCGCCATTTACGAGGTTGGCGCGTGTGAAGGGTTGCCATCCGTAGCGCACAAAGCGCGGATGCTTCACAGCCGGCGAGGTCAGTCGGACGGTGGTGCCCGATACTACGGCGGTGGCGGGATAGTACATTCCCTCTTCTTCGGCTATCTCGAAGGTCGACGGCGATTTTCCGTCGGAGGTGCAGAGGCCGTCGGCGTAGTCGAAACTTACGACGAGTGCGTCGCCCTGTCGCACCACACCTTTATATATAGGACCCGATGGCGTGAGCGCCTTTCCGTATGTCTTGCTGAGCGCCCAACGTGCCAGTCGCTCGCCTACGGGCTGCTTGCGCTTGGGATGTACGTTGAGCGAGTCGCCGCAGTCGGTGCATACTGCCATGCCTGTATTGCCGATGTGCTTCATCAGCTCAAGCTGGCTGTAGCGGAACCACGGCCACGACGGACGGTTGAGACTCGACAACTGCACGAAGTAGAAGGGCATCTGGGGGTTGCTCCAATTGGTGCGCCAGCTGTCGACGAGCAGTTTGAACAGCTCGGCATGTGCGTCCTTGTTGTGTGCGTTCGACTCGCCCTGATACCACACCACTCCCTTTATAGGGTATTTCTGCAAGGGCAGTATGCCGCTCTCGTAGAGATAGCACGGCTCGTAGGGATGACGTCCCAGACGGGTGTTGTCGTTGGTAAGGTTCTTGGCGGCACGTCCGCGCACCCAATCCTGAATGAAGTCGTTGTGAAGCCAGTTGCGCAGTATGGCAGGGAAGCGTGTCTCGAGCGTGTTGCGGTCTACCCACGACTCGGTGGGCGACCCGCCTATGGCGTTGCAAATCAATCCTACGGGCACACGGAGCGAATCGCGCAGCATGCGTCCGTAATAATAGCCTATGGCAGAGAACCATTTGGCGTTGTCGGGCGTAGTGGGTTGCCATGTCGTGGGGCGGAAGTACTGCAAGTGATTGAGCGAGTCGAGACACGAGGCAGGCCACGCCACATCGTAAGTCTCCCAACGTCCCTTCATGTCGTAGAGGCGGAGCTGGGGGTCGTTGGCGCTGTTGATGTCGCGCTTGTAGCTCTCTGCCTGGCACAGCATGAACGCCATGTTCGACTGACCCGAGCAAAGCCACACCTCGCCTACTGCCACATGACGATATACATTGGTCTGTCTGCCAGCCTTGACGGTAAGCGTCAGGTCGTCGGCAGCCTCCATCGGCTGAAGCACGGCACACCACTTGCCCTGGTTGTCGGCTGTGGCAGTAGCGGTCTGACGGTCGATGCTTACCGTCACCTTCTCGCCGGCGTTGGCTGTGCCGTGTATGTCGAGGGGCACGTTGCGCTGCAACACCATGTAGTCGGTGTACAGCTGCGACATCTGCAGGCCTCCGTAGTTGCCCGTTATACCGCCGTACACGGTCTTGGCAAGTATGCCGGCTCCCTCGGGATTGGGATGGATGGCGTCGGGAAGAAGGTTGGGATAGGGATACAAAGGCTCGTGGAAGTCGATGAGTTCAGCTCCGCTAAGACGTGCCACGGTCTCTATGGCAGACTGAATCTCGCCGTGCCACAGCTTAGTTCCGGAAATAAAGCGCGGATGACGGTCAGCTATCGGAGTCATACGAGCCAATATGAAGCGCACCTTTGGATTGGCTGCACGCAGCGAATCCATTATAGAAAGGTAGTCCTTGACAAATTCGTCGCGATAGTTGGGCCAGTTGCGCGGGTCGGTATCGTTGATGCCGAGGTGTATCACGGCTATGTCGCCCTTGAAGGCAAGCGCCTCCTTAAACTCCTTCTGCACCACATAGGGGCGGTGGCCGTGATAGAGCAGCGTGGCACCGGACTTGCCGAAGTTGCCCACTACATACTTGTCGCCCAGCATACGCTGCAATTGCGAGGGATAGGAGTCGTGCGCACGGTCCTCAATACCGGTGCCGTAGGTGATACTGTTGCCTACGCAAGCCACACGTATGGGCTGCGCCTTCTGCTTCTTCTTGCTCGCTGCCGATGCCTGCGAAGCATTGAGGGCAAACACTCCGAGCAACAATGCAGGGAGCACAGCGTGCAAAACCATTCGTTTTATGTTCATAGTAACAAGGTAGTTTTTAAAGTTTTTCGGTTTACTCATTACGTTTTTGCAAAGTTACGCAAAAACTATAGAAAGTAACTCGTATTTAATTAAAAAAATCAATAAAATCAATAGGCAAAACAATGTGATAGGACCATATTATATAACATGCTAAGCTTATGTATACAACACGGCATAAGTATATATGTATACGTGATATGCCTATATATATAATGTATAATATAAGCCTGTCAAAAGCACATTGCTTGTTATCGCACACACCAACAACGGCTATCTAAAAGTAAATTAAAAACACCAAAAACTCAAAATTTTATTTGGTAGGTAAAAGTAAAAAAGCTATATTTGCGATGTCAAAGTGACACAACGTAAGTAACGTAATATACTACAATAAAACTATTAAACAACTTAAAACCTTATCGCTATGAATGTTGAAAAAATAATGCATGATCTCGAGGCGAAGCACCCAGGCGAAGCCGAATACTTGCAGGCAGTACGCGAAGTATTAATCTCAGTAGAGGACGTATACAACAGTCATCCTGAGTTTGAGAAAGCAAAGCTCATCGAACGACTCGTAGAGCCGGAGCGCATCATCACCTTCCGCGTGCCTTGGACAGACGACAATGGTGAAGTACATGTAAATATCGGCTACCGTGTACAGTTCAACGGTGCCATCGGCCCGTATAAAGGCGGCTTGCGTTTCCATCCTTCAGTGAACCTCTCTATCCTGAAGTTCCTCGGATTTGAGCAGACATTCAAGAATGCACTCACCACTCTGCCTATGGGCGGAGGCAAGGGCGGCTCTGACTTCTCTATCCGCGGACGCTCCGACGCTGAAGTTATGCGTTTCTGCCAGGCATTCATGACTGAGCTTTATCGCCATATCGGTCCTGACGAGGACGTTCCCGCAGGCGACATCGGCGTAGGCGGCAGAGAGATCGGCTACCTCTTCGGCATGTACAAGAAGCTCACCCACCAGTATCAGGGCGTGCTCACAGGCAAGGGTCTGGAGTTCGGCGGTTCGCGCATCCGTCCTGAAGCTACCGGTTACGGTGCTCTCTACTTCGTCAATCAGATGATGGCTACTCGCGGACTCAGCCTCAAGGGCAAGACCGTTGCTATTTCTGGATTCGGCAACGTGGCATGGGGTGCTGCAAAGAAGGCTACAGAGCTTGGCGCTAAGGTCATCACATTGTCTGGTCCCGACGGCTATATCCTTGACGAGGCAGGCATCGAGGGCGACAAGATTGACTATATGCTCGAACTCCGTTCTTCAGGCAATGACGTGTGCCAGCCGTACGAGGACGAGTTCCCCGGATCGAAGTTCGTAGCAGGCAAGAAGCCTTGGGAAGTTAAGGCCGACATATACTTGACATGTGCTACACAAAACGAGCTTAACGGCAATGATGCCGAGACCATCCTCGCACACAAACCTGAGTGCGTAGCCGAGGTTTCGAACATGGGCTGTACAGCTGAAGCTGTCGAGAAGTTCGTTGCTGCAGGTCAGCTCTTTGCCCCTGGCAAGGCTGTCAACGCAGGTGGCGTAGCTACTTCTGGACTTGAGATGACTCAGAACTCTATACGTCTGAGCTGGAGCGAGAAGGAAGTTGACGAAAAGCTGCACTACATCATGCACTCTATTCACGAACAGTGTGTCAAGTACGGCAAGCAGCCTAACGGCTACATCGACTATGTTAAGGGCGCGAACATCGCTGGCTTCATGAAGGTGGCCAACGCTATGATGGCTCAGGGCATAGTATAATCACTTGATGATAGGTAACTCTAAGATATTAAAAAGAACATTTATGACACTGGCTGTGGCAATAACAGTTGCCGCAGCCAGTTCGCAAATTCAGCACGGCAAGGCCTCGTTCTACTCCAAACGAGCCACCGGAGCACGCACAAGTAGCGGTGAAAGGCTGCACCACGACAGTCTTACATGCGCACATAGGACTCACCCGTTCGGGACTTTGCTCAAAGTGACCAACGAACGTAACGGGCGTGAGGTCATTGTGCGCGTTACTGACCGCGGTCCGCACACTCGTGGACGCATAATCGACCTCTCGCATGCTGCCGCCGAAGAGTTGGGCATTATCAACCAGGGCGTAGCTGTGGTAAAGGTAGAACCCGTAAGAAAAACCAAAGTTCCATTTAAGCCCGAACCAGAGAGTATTCCTGAGATCGATTTTGAAATCACCGAATACACTCTTCCTGCTAATGGCGTACTACACTTTCCTACTTATGGCAAGAAAACCCATCAATTGAAGGGTGCCGACAACAAATCATATAAGTCACAAAAGGAGGTTGACGGCAATAAAAGTCAAGAGGAAACGGATGCCAATGGCAAGACTATCAAAGAGAAAAAAGATTCTAACCACAAGACCGTTCAGCCCCAAAAGCGTTCCAACGTTCGCAATAAAAGCAAGGCGAAAGGCAAAAGAAAATCTGTCAGAAGGAAATAAAATTCACCACGAATCACACTAATCGCACGAATAAGGGATTATGAAGATTCGTGAGATTCGTGGGATTCGTGGTGAAATCAAATTAATTAGCGCTGAGTATCAACCTTAACAACCGTAATATACGAAATCGGACGTCCGTCCTTCTGTGCCGATACCATCAGACGAATTTGTCCGTCCTTGATGCGGCGGTCGGCCTTTACCGTAGCCGTATAGCGCAGACCCTGCCCCGGCATGATGTTCTCCACACGCACACTCGGCGAGATATAGATGCGTTTGTTGGCATCTGCCTCAACGACAGTAGGCATAAAGTTGTATATAGGCGACTTCGTGTTGTTGTAAATCTCGAACATCACGCGTCCTATCTCACCCCCATTTAGCCGTCCATCGCCATCAGTATCGGTGAAACGAACGTTCTTTATCGTCAGTTTACCGTCAGTTGCAGCCGACGCGATGGCCTCAACACGACTCGATTCTATCGAAGGCTGGTGCTCAGCCACATTATTACGTACACCATTTTGATTGGTTTGCGGCGTTACACCGAAGTCAATACGGTCGTCGCCCGAATTGGAATGGTCAACCATATCATTCGGGTTGAAGTTATCGTTAGCGTTGCCATAAGCATAACTGTCGTTGCCGTAAGCACGATTGTTGTTGCCGTATGTGTAAGTATCGTCGCCATACTCTCGCGGAGAGCCCTGCTGGCGCTTCTGCTGTTGTATGCGCTCATTGCGGCGCGACAAGACCTCGTGCTGTTCCTGACGCTGCTGACGCTCAGCAGCATCACCCATAGCTCCGCCTATAACAGCACCGCCAGCCATACCGATAATGGTTCCGATGTCGCTGCCCCTCGGTCCGCCTGCAATACCGCCTATCGCCGAACCCAATATGGAGCCAAGCGAACCTCCGGCATAAGCTCCCGAGCCGGCACCAGTGGCACAACTGCTAACCAGAAGCGCTGCACTCATTGCTAAAACTATAGATTTTTTCATACCAATATCCTCCCTAATTGTTTTAAGTGTCTATTATTCGTTTGTTGCAAATTTATATAATTCTGCAAAAAAGACAATATATTTACTATAAAAGAAATATAAATCGGTCGGAGTATATCCCAAATAGGCATTTTTATACTACCTTTGCAACATAAACACCTAATACATTACATATAATGGCACGTCACAACGAACTCGGAAAATGGGGCGAACAGTATGCTGCCGACTATCTGCAGGGCTTAGGTTATGACATTATTGAACGCGACTGGCGCATAGGCCACCGCGACATTGACATCATTGCACGCACAAGCGACGGCACAACGGTGGTGTTCGTGGAGGTAAAGACCCGTACCAACGACGTAGTGACAAAGCCTGATGATGCTGTAGACATAAAGAAGATACGCAGCATAGGCTTTGCAGCCAACAACTATATCAAGACCAAAGGCATTGTAGATGAGGTGCGATTCGACATCATCACCATCGTCGGCAGCAACAACGACAACGCCCAACTGGAACATATCATCGAAGCATTCAATCCGTGCTTGGCTTACTAAAAGCGAATAACTAATATGAACGACAAACAATCTACATACGACAGTATGATGCAACGCGTAGCAGAATACGACGACGAGGATGCATTCAAGTACATCTTCGACGACCTCTATGCGCCTTTATGCTTGTACGCACGCCGTATGGTGCCGCCTGGCGCAGCCGAGGACATTGCACAGGAGGTGTTTGTAGCTCTATGGGAAAACCGCAACGACATTACAATAGAGACGTCGCTGAAGGGCTGGCTGCTTACCGGAACACGCAACCGATGCCTCAACTACATCAAACGCCAAGCCGTTCGCGACCGCTACAATTCGTATGCTGCCACCAATATCGACATTAGTGTGCGACCAGACGACCTGCTCGGCGTGAGCGAACTTGAACTACGGCTCGAACAAACGCTTGCCAATATGCGCGAAGAGTGGCGCGTGGCGTTCGTGATGAGTCAGATGAAACATGCCAAGACTGCTGAAATTGCTCAGCATCTGGGTGTATCAGAAAGGTCGGTGGAGCGTTTCCGCAAGAAGGCGATGGAAATAATTGAACACGAAATGAAAGATTTCGCACCACTGATCATTACGCTTGCAAGTATTACGCAATAAAAACAGCAATACACATTTATTATATATTGAACTTCCACAAGTTCAGAGAATTCAGTAGTTAAAGGAGTTAAGAAGTTAAGCCAAATGCTTATAATGCTATATCAAGCAAAAAAACTAATGGCTTAACTCCTTAGCGACCGTAGGGCGCGACAACTCCTTAACTTCTTAACTACTTTCGCAAGCGAAGGTTCAGTTATATATATAAGAACACGATTGCTTATTTGCCCCACTTTTTGCGGAAAGCAAACTTCTTAACCTTCTTCATATCCTTGCTCATCCGGCTCACCGTAGGTGCATAATCGGCATTGCCCGACACATTAGCGTTCTCGTCGCGGTCAGCATTATGGTCGAAAAGCATCGTATTTCCGGACTTCTGCCACTCGGCATAGTTGTATCGTTGGTCCTGCAAATTGTCGCCTCCCTGCCACTGAACGTACACTTCACGCTTCACGCTGCGCGACGGATTGCGCAGAATCGGGGTGAGACTCTTGCCGTCGAGCTGCTGTTTGGGAGCGTCAATGCCGCAAAGATCGCATATAGTAGGATAAATATCAACCAACTCAACCATCGACTTGCTCACGCCCTTAGCCATTCCCGGCACTCGTACCATAAGCGGAACGCGTGTGGCAGTAGTCATAAGATTGTGCTTACCTACAAATCCGTGCTCGCCAAGGTTCCATCCATGGTCGCCAAATACGATGACAATGGTGTTATCGGCCATTCCTAATCGGTCGAGTTCGTCAATAAGCTGCCCAAACAAAGCGTCAACATAGCTCACGCAAGCGTAATATCCGGTCTTGACAAGGCGCAAGAACTCCTGGTCGTCGGGGGTGCTTACGCTGGCATAAGCGTTAATCTCGCCTGAGTTCTGCACCTCCGGCGGCAGTCCTGTGGGGCGATACTGATTGGCAGCCATGGGCACAGCGGGATACATATCCCAATACTTCTTGGGTGCGCAGAAGGGCAAGTGAGGCTTCCAGAAACCGCAAGCCAGGAAGAAAGGTTTGCCCATATCACGCAGACGGCGCAAGTCTGTCAGTGTCTTTGCAAGCACATGGCCGTCGTCGTAAGCACTGTCGGGTACGTCGGCAGACTCGCAGAAAGGTCCGCGCATTGTACGCGAATTGATGTGTTTGCCCGATTCGCTGTTCAGCCACAGTTCCCAACGGTTGTACTCAGCCCAATATACATCGTAACCATCGGGATGCCAGCGCCAAGGAGATTCGCTCCAAGAGTCGGCATGATCCTCGATGTGGTGCATTATCTTGCCGTTCGACACGGTGTGGTAGCCATGCGAGGTGAGCCAACCGGAAATAGGTATGGCGTCAGGAGCATCAACGCTCGCCTTGCACGTATAGTCGATGAAGCGTGTAGGATAATTGGGATACATTCCGGTGAGCACACTTGCACGCGAAGCGCCGCTTACCGGCGCATTGCAGAAGGCGTTGTCGAAGAGTACAGCGCCCTTGGCGAAGCGGTCGAAGTTAGGAGTATGGATATCCTTAACGCCATAGCATCCCATTTCGGGACGCAAGTCGTCTGCCATAACGAAAAGCACGTTCATGTGCTTCTTATTTGCAGCTTTGGCATGTACCGCAGCAGCTTGCATTGAAGCTGCCGTGACACATGCCATATAGAATAATGTATTGCTGTTCATCATTATTTATTTGATTTGCTCCACTCCGGGTTTTGCTCAAGATTCTTGTTGAGTGCCAACTCCTCAAGAGGCAGCGGATAGAGATAGTAGTAGTCCTTCCATCCTGTAGGCTGACCGTAGTAGTAGACATAACCTTCCTTGTCGTTGGCTCCGCCAGTTACATTCACCTTGTCGGCAGATGCATTGCTCACCCAAACACCGGTGGGCTGGCGGTCTACGTAGTTGCCTTTGTGCCAACGACGCAAGTCGTCGAGACGGCGGCCTTCGCCCATGAACTCTACACGACGCTCACGACGAATCTCCCAAAGTACTGGAGCCACATCGGGATCGCGCTTCGGATCGAAGTCGGCTGTAATGTCAGCCACTCGCATGTCGGCTACATGAGCACGCTTGCGCAGCTTGTTGATGGTCTGGTCGGCAACGCTCTGGTCGAAGCGACCGAGTTCGAACATAGCCTCAGCATAGTCGAGCATGACCTCCTCGATGCGGAACAGCGGAGCGTCGGTGGTACATACGCCGTTGGCATTGCTTGCATCGGTGTGGGTGTTGTAGTATTTCCACACCCAGAATCCCATCTGCGAAGCGTTCCAAGCCTGTCCCTTGTTGTTTGTGCGGAAGTGCGGTTGCAGGCTGCATACGAATCCCTTGAAGTTGCTTGTAGGCAGACGGTGATAGGTTTCGCCAGAAATGCCGGCCATAAGGTCGATGAATTCGCGGTCCTGTGAGTTGCCGGTGTAGCTCCAATCGGTCTTGTTGGATGCCACATTCACCTTGTACGGCGGACAGACGGTGAGATAAAGACGATAGTCACGTGAGCGGAACTGCTCGTAAACGTCGTGTCCGTTGCCTGTGTAAGGACGACCGTCGGCACACAGATAGCTGTCTACAGCATCGCGTGTGGCCTCGATATTCGACTCGGCTGTACGCACCATACGTGTCAGTCCGTGGCAGAGCTGGCTGGTGGCGTAGTGCTTGTAGAGTATGATACCAGGCTGCTTGGCAAGGTTTTCAGAGTTGAACACCTCGTCGTAGCGTTCCATTATGGTAGGATAAGCAGCCAGAAGTTCAGGCGCTACACGTACACATTCCTGCAGATATTTCTCGGCATCGGTCATGTTGTGATACTTGCGCCATGTGCCTTCAAACAGACAGAAGCGCGAGATGAGTGCCTGCACGACGGCACGGTTGACGGTATTGTCGCCATCGCCGGCAGGCTTGATGTTGGCTTCAGCCCACTTCAGGTCGTTCAAGATGTTTTCAGCCACCTCGTTGCGTGGTGTGCGTGCGCCGTACAGGGCAGGGTCGTTGTCGGGAAGTACACGGTCTACCCATGGAATGTCGCCGAACTTTGACATCATCAGGAAATACTTGTACGAGCGGAAGAACAGTCCCACGCTGCGCCAGTGGTTCTTGTCGGCCTCATTCATCTGCGATCCGGCAATGCCATCGAGCATCAGATTGACAGTACGGATGTAGCTGTAGTCCCAGTCGGACGATTGCGACTCTGCCTTAACCTTGCCGTAAGCCCACTTGTTTTCGTTGCCTGCGGGACCTTTGAGCATATTGTCCGACTCGTAGTCGCCCTGGAATACGGCATCGGTCTGACCCGTTCCATACGAATATCCAAAGAACACGTTGTACAGCCCCCACGAGTATGTCTTGAAATTGTCGTACGTCGTGAAGACTGATCCTTCGGTCTGCTGGTTCTTAGGGTAGACGTTCATGAAGTCGTTGTTGAGACACGACGTGAGCATCGCAGCAGCCGCAATATATATTAAAAATCTCTTCTTCATAGTTTTTTAGGTTTTTAGTAGAGTTAAAGGGTTACGTTCACACCGAACGAGAACTGGCGCATATACGGATAGGTAAATCCGCGTGAGCCATAATCGCTTGTAACGACACGCTCAGCATCCACACCCTTGGGCAGATGGTCGAATGTGCAGAGGTTCTCGCCGCTTACGAACACGGCAGCACGGCTCAGTCCGATGTGCTTAAGCCATGTGCGTGGCAGGGCACACGTCAGTGTTATGTTCTTGATTGTAAGGTAAGCGCCATTGAGCAGATAGCGTGTCTGTGTGAGAGTGTTGGCCTTTGTGTTGCCTGCCGATTCCTTGTACAGACGCGGATAGAATGCGTCGGTGCGCTCCGGTGTCCAGTAGTCGAGCTGGTTGCTATAGAGTGTCGACCACGGGTCGTATATAGGATAGGTCAATTCGTTCATAAGCCAGAGGTCGCGCTTGCCCACTCCCTGCAGAATAAACGACAGTGAGAATCCGTTCCAGTCAACTCCACCGTTGATGCCATACTGATAGCGGCGTGTACTGTTGCCTATAATGGTGCGGTCGCCGGGGTCGGATGTGGTCAGCGTACCGTTGTTGATGATGCCGTTGCCATCCATATCCTTGTACAATACGTCGCCGGGTTTAGGCGTATAGCCCTCCACGCGCGGCATACCTTCCTTCAGTTTGCCGTTGTCGTCGAAGTCGGAAGCCTGATAGAGGCGGTCGGTAACGTAGCCCCAGATTTCGCCCAGATACATTCCCTTGCGGTAAGTTCCGCTGCCGATGAGTCCGGTCTCGTTGTTGTACTTTGTAATCTTGGTGCGCGAGTCGTAGAGGTTCATGCCCAGACGATAGTTGACCTTGCCTATGCGGTCGTTCCAGTTGATCGACAATTCCCATCCGTTCGACTCAAGGTCGGCTGTGTTCTGCAGCGGTGCAGCGGCTCCGAGCACGCCCGGCAGCTGCATACCCGGTGCGAGCATGCCCTTGGTCTGGCGGTTGTACCAGTCGAATACCATGTTGAGTCGGTTGTTGAAGAGACCGAGATCGACACCGAAGTCGAGTGTAGACACCTTCTCCCATGTGAACGTATTGCTCACGAGCTTAGGCTTCTGGAGGGTTGTCACCTTCTCGTCGCCTACCACCCAATTGGCACGAATAGATTCCATACCTGGTATGTAAGCGTAAGCCGAGATGTTCTGGTTGCCGATGTTACCCCACGACATGCGCAGTTTGAGATTTGAAACCACCTTGCGGCTCCACTCCATGAAGTTCTCCTCGCTGACGCGCCATCCTGCCGATACAGAGGGGAAGAATCCGAAGCGGTTCTTCTTGGGGAACTTAGAGGATCCGTCGTAGCGTCCGTTGTTCTCGAAGAGATACTTGCCCTTGTAGGCATAGGTGAGACGATAGAACAGACCGCGCACCGTGTAGCGGCTGTAGTCGTCGCTTGCATAGTAGGCACCTGTGGCCTGCGACAGCGAGGGCAGTTCCTCGTTAATCATGTCGGTGCGGTAGGCTGTGTTGTAGCGGTAGTCGTTGCTCTCCTGGTTGAAGCCAGCCATGACGGTGAAGTCGTGGTCGGCTATGCTGCGAGAGTAGTTGGCGTAGAAGTTGATGGCGTTGTAGTCGGTATTGTCCTGAGTGTGTGTGTACTTCGAATTGGATACTGACTGCTCCTTGCGGAACTGGTCGCCGTGTGCATATTCAAACTTCTTGTCGAAGAGAGTCTTCTCGCTCGACTTGTAGTTGAACGTGTACTCGCCTATTACCTGCAAGTGCTTGATAGGCTTAAGCGTAATCTTGCCGAATATACGGGTGTCGTTCTTGATGTGGTCGCGCTGTCCTGCCAGTGCGATGAAGTTGCGCGGAGTGTTGACGGGCAGCACTTCGCCGTTGATGTCCATATCGCCTGTGGGGAAATAAGAGGGGAATGCCACGGCAGCACCCCATATTCCGTAAGGTGCATTGGTGTAAGGCATAGCCGAATTGGAGCGTGCATACTTCACGTCGAGCTCGGCTGTGAGCCATGAAGTCATGTCGGCCTTGACATACGACGACATGTTGTAGCGGCGGAACGAGTCCTTGTCGCTGTAGAGTATACCGTCCTGATCGACAACACCAAGACCGATGCGATAGTTCACCTTCTTGTTGCCACCGCTGAGCGACACGTTGTGGGTCTGCTTGAAGCCCGTCTCCATCATGTCGGCATACAGGTCGGTCTCGGCAAGGTTGTAGCGCAGTCCGTTCACCTCGGTGTATCCGCCGGGATATTTCGACGGGTCGGCGTTGTATTCATTAAGCAGTTGGAGCCATGTGTCTACGTCCTGGCCTGTGCGATAGTCAACACAGCCCTGGTCCTTGTAGGCCTGTACGGTCTGCAACGGAGTGGCCTTGCGCGGGATGTTGGCAGCGCGGCTGAAAGAGAAGTTGTTGGAGTAATTGATGTGGAAAGCCGATTCCTCGCCCTTCTTGGTAGTTACGAGGATTACGCCGAATGCGGCGCGCGCTCCGTATATTGCCGACGATGCTGCATCCTTGAGCACCGTAACCGACTCGATGTCGTTGGGGTCGAGCATATTGATGTCCATCTCGACATTGTCGACAAGCACGAGCGGACTGCCGGAATTGATACTGTTGACACCACGCACGTTGAACGACATGCCCTCACCGGGCACTCCCGACGTACCAGTGACCTGCAATCCGGGCACAGCGCCCTGCAATGCCTCGTTGACTGTAGACAAAGGACGGTTGCCAAGCACGTCGTCCATCTTCACACTGCTTACGGCTCCGGTAAGGTTTGCCTTCTTCTGTGTGCCGTAGCCCACAACTACGATTTCGCCAAGCGACTCGGTATTCTCGCGCAGAGTGATGTGGGCAGCCTCAGATGCCTTCACTTCCATGTCCTTGAATCCTATGTATGAAACGACGAGTGTGGCGTTAGGCGATGCCGTAAGCTGATAGTTGCCGTCGATGTCGGTAACGGCTCCGGTCTTTGTACCCTTCACAAACACGCTCGCACCGATAATGGGTTCGCCCGTAGAGTCGAGCACACGCCCCTTGATGATGCTGCCCTTGGGCTGCTGTTGCTGTCGTGCGGCAGCCTGCTGGTGGCGTGCGAGCACTATCTGATTGCCCGAGAAGCTGTAGCTTATGCCCGTACCGTCGAGCATCTGGGCAAGGGCATCCTTCAAGGGCACGTCCTTCAGATTGGCATTGACGTGCTGCTTGGTGTTGATGTTGTCGGTAGAGAGCAGGAATGTCATGTTGCACTGGTGCTCAATCTGGCTCATAGCCTGCTCAAGAGTACCTCCCTTGACTGTGATTTTTGCACTTGTATTCTGCGCCATCGCTCCACACGGAGTGGAAAGGCTGAGCATGAGCGATGCTGCCAGAGCCGCGGGCAGGTGTGTCCACAGCCTCAGACGCGAATGTACATTCATCCGATTGTCTTGTCTCATAGTAATGTAATTTTTGGTTTTAGGTTTATATATTATGTTTTAGTTTTTAGCTTTGCTGCTGTATATGTCTATGCGGTTTCGTCCGCCGGGCGTTGTCGTGGTGGTCCATCGTATCGGTGTAACGAGGCGGATGTCGGCGAGTATCTGTTCGAGGCTCTCGCTGGCGAACGTGGCGCGTATCTTGCGGCGCATCAGGCTGCTGTCGTGCAATACGATTTGGGTGTTGTATCTGCGGCCCACCTGCTCAAACACTTTGCCGAGCGGCATATTACGGAATACGAGGCGCCCTGTCTTCCACGAGCCGTATTCCTCTACGTCGACCCGATTGAGTGTCCACGAATGGTTGCGGCGGTCGTACACCACCTGCTCGTTGGGCTTGAGCCGCTCCAGTGTGTTGCCGTCGTGCATCACGTCGATGGCTCCGCGCTCGAGCGTCATCTCTACATTGTCGCTGTCGTCGTACGAACATACGTTGAAGCGTGTGCCGTGTGCCATCACCCGCAGTCCGCCGTCAAGGCAGACGTTGAAGGGATGCTGGCGGTCGGAACTGACGCTGAAGAATGCCTCACCCTTAAGGTTGACCGTGCGTTCGCGGCTGTCGAAGGTCTGCGGATAGGTAAGGCGGCTATCCGAATTGAGCCACACTTCCGAGCTGTCGGGCAACATCACGCGTGCCGTAGTGCCTGCGGGGGCTGTCACTTCCACCATTGCTGTGGCTGAAGGGAGGCTGCGGTCGTGGGTGTACATATAATATAAGGTGGCGGTTGACATGATGAGTGGCAGCACAAGCACGGCTGCCGCACGGCTGAACATAGTGGCTGCTGCACGGCGCAGACGGTTGCTGCGCGCCTTATGGCGCACATTCCTGTAGGCAGCTTGGGTGTCGATGCTGCGCATTTCCGTAAGTCGGCTGGATATGTCGGAGGCTTCTGTCCAAAGCCTTTGCATGTCGTTGTCTGTCATTTCAATTCAGGTCTTTATACTACAATGACAACCTTGCAGCGAAAAAGCGACAGAAAAAATGAAGTTTTTTTTAATTCAACATTCAACATTTAACATCGCGCATAAAAAAAGGACTCCTTTTGCACTTCAAAACGAGTCCTTTTGCAACCCAAAACGAGTCCTTTTACACTCCAAAACGAGTCCTTTTGAAAGCCAAAAGGAGTCCTTTTGAAAAATTTCCCCCGTATCTTTAGGGAAAACCATACTGCGCTTTATGGTTTTTCCCTTGTCTCGCAATCGGGAAAGCACTATCTTTGCAGCATAAACAATAAAACAGTAATAACCCTTAAACTATTTGGATTATGAAACGTACATTATTGGCAATTGTAGCCGCATTCGTGATGATAACATCAGCTAATGCACAGCGACTTACAGATATTCAGGCGGAGGCACGCTTCATCACCGACAAGATGATTGTGGAGCTGGGACTGAACAGTGCTCAGCGCAACAGCCTCTTGAACATCAATCTCAACTATCTCGACGGCATACGCAGCTATCGCGACATCGACGCCTACGGATGGCACTATCGCAACAAGCAGCTCAAACGCATGCTCAACGACAGACAGTGGAAGCGGTTCAAGGAGGCCTACTACTTCTATCACCCCATCGGTTGGAACAACAACACTTACATATACAACATATACAACAAGTATCCCAAGCACAACTATCGTCCCAACCACCATCACCCGCACTATTACGGCAAGCCAGGCAAGCCGTACAAGTACGACAAGAAGTGGAAGCACGACAAGAAACGCTACGAGAAAGAATACAAGCACTACAAGAAGCGCTACGAGAAAGAATACAAGTACGACAAGAAGCGCTACGAGAAAGAATACAAGCACTACAAGCCAGGCAGACGCGAGTTTGACAACAACTCACGCAAGACCAATACATGGCGAGAGAAAGTGAGAAGAGACATGATGAACGGTGGATTATAAAGCAATTGAAACCATAAAAAAGCGAGGGTGTGTCAAAACTCAATTCTACGGGCTGAAAGCCCAAAAAGCACATAGCCCAAGGTAAGCGTATCCGCGATGCCGCCTTGTCCACTTTTATTCATCATTATACCTTTGCCGCCAAATCAAAATCAATAAAA
>URDM01000011.1 GCA_900546575.1 uncultured Prevotella sp. | reverse complement strand
ACTAAGTTACTAAAAATCAGCGATATATACAACCTTTTACTCATATTTATCAACTTAAATTAATTCCGCCAACGGGTTTGTTAGATAATTTCATAATAGATAATAAATTTATAAAGTTGATTTAAGTTGTTATATTTTCCGTTTGCAAAATTACTAAATGAAATCAAAAATGTTAATTAATAAAGAAACAAATCATTCCGTTTTTGTACGTATAGTGTATGATTGCGTACAAAAAAGCATGAGTAGCCGTTACGTATTCGCTACGATATCGTTGTACGTCGGTAGACGTTCCGTTAATAATCCGTTGATACTTTGATATCTATTCGATGGATCTTCGATTCGCGAACGGAGGACGAACGAGAACCGATCGAAGACCGATCGAAGACCGAACGAGAAGTATTATAATAATACTTGACCATTTATTATAATAATACTTTGCCATTTATTATAATATACTTTGCCATTTAATAAGTATGTGGTCATATTTATTTTTATATATGAGCTACTTTCTATAGGAGGAAATTCGCCCCAAAATCTAAAGGACTCCTTTTGCCTTCCAATAGTTGTCCTTTTGCCTTTTAAAAGGACTCCTTTTGCTCACCAAAAGGACTCGTTTTGCAACCCAAAAGGACTCCTTTTCAAAACGACATCGAAACATAGCAATCTGTAGTAGAACTGTTACTTATAATAATACTTTCGTATTTGATTTGGCACGATATTGGTTTTTATTCTTTTTTCGATTTTAGTTAAAATCTCTGCTATATTCTTTGCTTCTTGTCGGGACATTTTGTATATTTGCAAAACGATAAAGCCAATGAAAAGCGATATCAAATGTAGCGACGTGAGCAGATACATTTTCTGATGCAGAAATAACTAAAACCTAAAAGAGAACCAAAAAAGCAAAAGAAAAAAAGTTTAATTTTGTTCAACGAACATACAAAAACGTACTAAAAACAAAGAAAAAGCACTTTTTGTACCCAAAAAGAACTTATATGTATTATACTAAACCCACACGCGACATTACTATATTAAATTTGCAGACGAGAACCCGAACAAACAACAATTAATATAATCTTTAAACCTTCAAGAAATGAAAATTAGAGTAAAAATCCAAACAATCAAGACTCTGGTATTCTTGCTTATGATGATTTTCGCTACATCGCTCACTGCAATGGCGCAGGAAAAGGTGTCGGGAATTGTCAAGGACGATACCGGCGAAACAATGCCGGGAGTTAGCATCAAGGTGAAGGGCAACAACAATGTTGGAGCCGTTACCGACATCGACGGTGCATTCACCATCAACGTGAAGCGCGGCACTGTGCTGCAGTTCTCTTTCCTCGGATACAACACCAAGGAAGAAAAGGCTACACCGGGTAAGATAATGCAGATCGTACTGGAAGAAGACAAGAAGACTCTTGGTGAAATCGTAGTTGTGGGCTATCAGCCGGTTCGTCAGCGCGACCTTACGGGTTCGGTTGCCAAGGCTGACGTAAGCCAGCTCACCAACACTCCGGTGTCATCAATCGACCAGACTCTTGGTGGACGTATTGCCGGTGTCAACGTATCTTCAGGCGAAGGTATGCCGGGTGGACAGATGAACATCACCATCCGTGGTAACAACTCACTGACACAGGCCAACACCCCTCTCTATGTCATCGACGGATTCCCAGTTGAGAATGCTTCGGTAGCAGCCAGCATCAACCCTAACGATATCAAGTCGCTCAACATTCTTAAGGATGCATCGGCATCGGCTATCTACGGTGCACGTGGTGCCAACGGTGTTGTCATCATCACCACAAAGAGCGGTCAGACCGGTAAGGCTAAGATTACTTACGACGGCAGCTATGGCTGGCAGACAGTAACTAAGAAGATGGAGATGATGGACGCTTACGAATTCGTTAAGCTCCAGAACGAAATGTACCCCGACGCTGTTGCTACTACATACCTCAAGGAATATGAGGGCAAGCAGTGGACTCTCGACGACTATCGCAACATTGCCCAGTACAACTGGCAGGACAAGATTTTCCACTCGGCTCCTATCCAAAGCCACAACGTTAGCGTAACTGGTGGTAGCCAGGACATCCGCTACAATGCTTCATTGTCTTACTTTGACCAGGACGGTGTTGTTATCAACTCTAACTACAACCGCGTTCAGGGCCGTATGGGCACAAACATCAAGAAGAACAAACTGCGCATCAACCTCAACGTCAACTACTCTCGTACAAACCAGGAGGGTGCTTCGCCTTCGCAGAACGCCAGCTCGGGTATGAACAACTTGTTCTATAGCGTATGGGGCTACCGTCCCGTTACTCAGCCAAGCACACCGCTGTCTTACTTGCTCAATAACGGTATCGACGAATCGGTAAGCACATCAAGCGACTATCGTTTCAACCCATATATGGACCTCGAGAATGCCTACAACCATACTCTGAACACATACGTTCAGTTCAACGGATTCTTGGAGTATGACCTTATGAAGGGTCTGAAGCTGAAAATTTCGGGCGGTTATACCGACACTGGTTACAACAACGACAACTTCAACAGCTCTAAGACCCGTTACGGCGGTCCGCTTTCGAATGACAAGGTGAACGCTCGCGTTACACGCTCTTCGCGCTCTACATGGCTCAACGAGAACACCCTCACATATCAGACCAACATCAAGAAGAAGCACTTCTTCAACACATTGCTCGGTTTCTCATTGCAGAACTCTGACTACGACTACTATTCATACAAAACCATCAACATCCCTAACGAAAGCCTCGGCATGTCGGGTATGGACCAAGGTACTCCTACAGGCGCTTCTTCACTGAAGAGCTCATGGTCGATGATGTCTTACTTCGGACGCTTCAACTACAACTACAAGTCGTGCTACTACGCTACATTCACAATGCGTGCCGACGGTTCTTCTAAGTTCAGCAAGGGCAATCGCTTCGGCTACTTCCCTTCAGGTTCATTGGCTTGGAACGTGGCTGAGGAAGGCTTCATGAAGCCATATAATAAATATGTGAACAATGCAAAGATTCGTCTGTCGTGGGGTCTCACCGGTAACAACCGTGTAGGCGAGTATGACGCATACGGACTCTATAAGGTAGTTAAGCAGTGGAACGGTCAGGTTTACCTTGGCGCTACTCCAAGCGGTGTATTCCCTGAGGGCAGCAATGTGAACAACGTAGGTACAGTACCTTCTACTCTGCGCAACCACGACCTTAAGTGGGAGACAACAGAACAGTGGAACCTCGGTTTCGACCTCGGATTCCTCAACGACCGCATCGGCATTACTCTCGACCTCTATAGCAAGACCACACGCGACCTTCTGCTCAACGCCAACATGCCGCTTTCTTCTGGCTACGTAAGCGCTATGAAGAACATCGGTAAGGTACGCAACCAGGGTATCGAGTTCACCCTCAATACTGTTAATATCAAGAACAAGAAGTTCACTTGGGAGACAAACTTCAACATCGCATTCAATAAGAATAAGGTGTTGGCACTGACCGAGGGACAGACCACTCTGACTACAGCAGCTTCGTTCGACCAGAACTTCAACACACAGCAGAGCTATATAGCTAAGGTGGGCCAGTCAATGGGCTCAATGTACGGATTCATCTACGAGGGCACATACAAGTATGACGACTTCGACAAGTCGGGCGATACATACACATTGAAGCCTACTGTAGCTCACTACACCAGCGAGAACAACACACAGCCGGGTATGCCTAAGTATCGTGACCTCAATGGCGACGGTATCATCGACGACAACGACCGCACCATCATCGGTAATGGTCTGCCAGTACACACAGGTGGTTTCACCAACAACTTCACATATGGTGACTTCGACCTCAGCGTATTCTTCCAGTGGTCATACGGCAACGACGTGCTCAATGCCAACCGCCTCTTCTTCGAGTCAAGCTGGAACAAGGCTCGCGAGCTCAACCAGTTTGCATCGTACGCCGACCGTTGGACTGAGGACAACCCGTACAGCGACATTCCTCGTGCTACTACATCAAGCTCAAACCGCGTGTTCTCAAGCCGCGTTATCGAGGATGGCTCATTCCTGCGTCTGAAGACCCTCACATTGGGCTATACAGTACCGAAGAAGTTGCTCACACGCTTCCGCATCGACAACCTGCGCGTTTACTTCGCAGCTCAGAACCTCTGGACTCTCACCAACTATAGCGGTTACGATCCTGAAGTATCTATCCGCAACAGCGCCCTTACTCCGGGACTCGACTTCTCGGCTTATCCACGCGCTCGTCAGTTCAGCTTCGGTGTAAGCCTCGGTTTCTAAGAAGTTAAAATGCATTACTATTAAACACATATTATATATATGAAATCAATTAAAACAACAATCATATTGCTCGCAGCGCTGCTCTCACTGGGCAGCTGCGACTTCCTTGACAAGGAACCGACAAGCGCTACGTCGGACACCTATCTCAAGACCGAAACCGAGGCTGCTTCGTTTCTGAACGGCATCTACGCCATCCTCACCCAGCAGTCGTACTACGGTGGCAACTACTACTACCTCGTAGGTGGTGACGACCTGGAACACTATGGTGGCGCTAACCGTGCACCGATGAACGGTGGTTTGATTTGCAACAACGCTACATCGAGCGACTCATATGTAGCTTCGTTCTGGTATACACTCTATGCTGGTGTGAACCGCGCCAACATACTGCTCGACCAGATCAACAATATACAGGGCATGAACGCAGCCAACCTCAAGCGCTATACAGCCGAGGCTCGCTTCCTTCGCGCTTTCTACTACTTCAACCTCGTAGAGTGCTGGGGCGACGTTCCTTTCTATACAGAGCCTGTGCTTGACGTGAAGAATCTGCAGCGTGCAGTGACACCGAGAGCCACTATCTACGACTTCATCTGCAAGGAAATGGAAGAGAGTGCAGAAGACCTTCCTACTGCATCAGCACTCGGCTATGAGCCGGGACGAGTATCAAAGTCGGCAGCATGGGGCATTCTGGCACGTGTATATATGTTCCGCGCCGGCGAATTCCACCGTATGAAGGTGGCTGAGAACAAGGCTGAGACCAAGAAGTACTTCACCGAGGCTGGCAAGTTTGCCAAGATGGTAATGACACAGGGACACAAGCTTGCTCCTAACTATTGGGACTACTTCATCGACCAGTGTGCCGACCGCTACAACTCTACAGCCCCCGAGAGCATCTGGGAGGCTGAGTTTGCAGGCGATGGCAAGGGTACAATGGCAACAGAAGGTCGTGTAGGCAACATTATCGGCATTCAGGGTCCAGATCTCTCAAGCAATACTGCACTTGTAGGCAAGAAAGACCCGGGCTTCGGCTACGCATTCTTCTGGAGCACACCGAAACTCTATGAGCTCTATACTGAGAACAACGACATCAACCGTATGAACTGGTCTATCGCTCCGTTCAAATATACACAGTCGGTACAGGGTGGCGCTGTTGACGGTCGCGAGTTTGAGGTTGGCAAGCTTGCTGAGGTTAAGGATCAGTATTGGGATGAGTCATTCCAGTATGGCGAGACAGAACCGGGTGCTACTATCGGTGACCGTGAGAAAGACCCGAAGAAAGCTTCTAAGTTCTACGACCGTTGCTGTGGCAAGTGGCGTCGCGAGTATGAGGCCGACAAGAAGAACAAGAACCTCACAGCTATTAACTTCCCGATTCTACGCTACTCTGACGTTCTGCTTATGATTGCCGAGTGTGAGAACGAAATTAACGCTGCTCCAACTGATTTGGCTTACGATTGCATCAACGAGGTACGCAGACGTGCTGGCATTAGTAAGCTTTCACAAAATATGAACACTGAAGACTTCCGTCAGGCAATTAAGGACGAGCGTGCTATGGAGCTTTGCTTCGAGATGACTCGTCGCTTCGACCTTATCCGTTGGGGTGAGTATGTACAGAACATGAACGCTCTTGTACAGCGTGCACAGTCGGGAGAGAACTGGAACCTCGGTCCTAACAACGTTCACACATACTTCAACATATCTGAAGCATACAACTACTTCCCCATCCCTGCCCTGGAGATGTCTGTAAACAAGCTCATCAAGGATAATAACCCAGGATGGTAAAGTATCAGTTACTTGAAAATCAAACCAGTAAAAAAACAGAAAAATGAAGAAAATTAAATATTATATATTCTTCCTGCTCGGTGCCGCAATGATTGCAAGTTGCGACAACGAGCTGACAGAAGACGTCAAGATGGGCATCCGCGTCGATCAGAATGACGGCGTGTCAATGCATGGCGACGTCGTAACAGTAAAGGCTGGCACACCAGTAGTGTTCAACTTCTCTGGCGACCCCGACAACATTATGTTCTACAGCGGCGAACCGGGTGCTGTATATGCACATCGTCAGCGTACAGAAGTTGCTCCTGAGGATATCGAGTCGGCAATACTGCACTTCAAGATAGGCACACAGTACGGCAAGACATACGAGAATACTCTCGAAATGTTGGTAAGCGACCAGTTTGAGGGTCTCGCCAAGAACGATTTCAAGAAGGACTCTGTACTCGTTGAGAAGTTTGCATGGAACGAGCTCGTTGCAAAGAGCGAACTTCCAGCCAAGCCTAATATTCAGAAAGAATACACTGTCGACGTAACAAAATATCTTGGCAAGCCTATGACACTGGCTATACACTACCAGGCTATTGACGACACGAAGAATTCAATGCCACGCTACAACTTCTCGGAGATGTACATCGAGAACGTACGCAAGGACGGCATCGTGTCGAAGTTCATGCCGAGCCAGTACGGATTTACAGCTGTCAACATGATGTGCAATCACCACCTCAAGAGCCAGGCTGGCATGAAGACCAACCGCGAGTACGGCACAATGACCAACAACACAGCAGGTATCTGGAACGTGGTAAATGCACAGAACGGTGGCTTCTACATCGCTGGTGGTGGCAAAAATACTGGCAACAAGAACGGTTGGCTCGTATCTGACGGTCTGATCACTACCTACTGCGATCCCGACCAGGGCACAGTCATCAAGAACATAACACAGAATGTTGAGTCATATACCCATACATATAATAAGGTGGGCGAATACAAGGCAACATTCATCGCAACAAGAGTCAACTACAAGCATGATTCAAGAATGATGAAGGAGTTGACCATCAAGGTTGTTGAGTAATATTAAGAGAGGGTGTGTGTCAATCACACCCTCCTTTCCCCCCCCCTTAAGCTCATAAAAGAAACGAAATCCGATATCAAAATGAACCTAAAGAACAACATACTCGCCACCGTCATCGGCTTAAGCGGCGTATGTGCAACAGCACAAGCCCAGATGTACGACGACCCTCGTATGTTCTCGTTTGAGAACAAGCAGGAACTCTCGTATATCAAGACCAGCAAGTCGGCCGTTGAACTGAGTGACGCGCATTGGAGAAACGGCAAGACTTCATTGCAGTGGACATTCCAGCCGGGTGCCTCGCTGTCGATAAAGAAAGACTTGCTGTTTGAGCCGCTCGACAAGAGCGGTGTCGACAACTATCTGTCGGCTTTCATCGTGTGGGTATACAACGAACAACCTCAGAAAGACAAACAAATCCGTTTCAACTTCCTGAAGGACGGCAAGCAGTGCACCTCTTTTCCCGTCAACATCAACTTCCGTGGTTGGCGCGGTATATGGGTTTGCTACGAACGCGACATGGAGGGCACACCCGAAGTGGGCATGAACGAGATACGTATCGACGCTCCCGACGTTAAGGGCAAGCTCTACTTCGACCATCTCATCACTGCCACTAAGGTAGACCCGCGCCAGCAGACTGCAGATATGCAGATTCCTTTTGTCAACAAGAAGACAAAGACCCATTGGCTTGTTGTATTGAAGAACTACAATACTCAGCCCGATATTCCGTTGACCGAACTCACACAGCAAAACCGCCAACAGATAAAGGTTATCGAAGAGCGATTCCGTGAACTCATCTATACACCAAGCAAGTTGTATCCGAAGCACATGGACGAGCTTCGCTCTAAGTTTGCCAAGTACAACATCAGCCGCAAGAACGGCAACATCACCGGTACACCTATCTGGTATGTACGCCACGCCGAGGCTTACGAGCGCATCATCAAGCCGTGGGACAAGAACATATTGACCCGCACCGGATTTGAAATGCTTGAGTATTTCAATCTTATGCAGAAGATTGCCTTCGCTTGGAACAACGCTACCGAAGCTGCCGACAAGGCAGAACTGAAGAAGATGTTCCTCCTCATGTACGACAACATCACCGACCAGGGTGTATGCTGGGGCAGCTGCTGGGGCAATGTACACCACTACGGCTACTCGTTGCGCAACATGTATTCAGCCTATTTCCTTATGAAGGATGTGCTGCGCGAGGAAGGTAAGCTTGAAGAGGCTGTGAACACTATGATATGGTATTCGCAGACCAACGAGCTGTACACCAAGCCTGTAGCTAACGGCATGGACATGGACACATTCAATACCGCCGCTCAAGGTTGCATGGCAAGCATATTGCTCATGGACGATTCACCAGAGAAGTTGCGCTATCTGCGCTCTTGCAGCCGTTGGCTCGACTGGGGTTGCCGTCCGGCACAAGGATTGAACGACTCGTTCAAGATTGACGGTTCGGCTTATCATCACTGCAACAACTATCCTGCATACGCCATCGGAGGTCTGAGCGGAGCTACACAGATGATATACCTGTTCAGCGGAACTGATTTTGCAGTAGGCGAACTGGCTCATCAGACTGTAAAGAACGCGCTTCTGGCTATGCGTTTCTACTGCAACAAGCTAGAGTTCCCGCTCTCAATGTCGGGCAGACATCCCGACGGCAAGGGCAAGCTCATGCCGATACACTATGGCTACATGGCGCTCTCAGGCACACCCGACGGCAAACAACGGTTCGACCGCGAAATGGGTAACGCCTATCTACGACTTGCCACTAACGTAAAGAACGTACTCGACAAGAAGATAAAGCAGAAGATTGTTACGATGGGAAGTACTCCCGAAGACGATCCGCAAGGCAATATGGCACTGGGCTATGCTTGTGTTTCAGTACAGAGACGCAACAACTGGTCGGCAGTGGTACGCGGACACAGCCGCTATCTGTGGGATGCCGAGCACTACATCGGCGAGAACCTTTACGGTCGCTACCTCGGATTCGGAAGCTTGCAGATTCTGACTGCACCTACAGGAACCGACGTTACACCGAAGACAAGCGGATGGCAACAGCCTGGATTTGACTGGAACCGCATACCAGGTTCTACATCTATCCATCTGCCTTGGGCAGAACTGAAGGCTCAGGTAAGCAACGTGGACACCTTCTCGGGTGTAGAAGAGATGCTGCTATCGGACGAAGCCTTTGCAGGCGGACTCTCACAGCGTGGCGTAAACGGCAACTTCGGTATGAAGCTGCACGAGCATGACAAGTACGACGGATCGCATAGAGCACGCAAGTCGTTCCACTTCTTCGACAACGTGATTGTTTGTCTCGGCACTGGCATTGAGAATACCGACTCTAAGCACAACACTGAGACAACGGTATTCCAGATGGCTGCTACTGACGGCAAGGCACAGAACTATTGGAAGAACTACGCTGTAGGCAACGGCAAGTCATGGCTCGACCACGCTGGCACGGGATATTATACTCCGCAACCGGTTAAGTTTACAGGTCTTGTAAAGCAGGAATCACGTATGCAGAACACCGACAAGCAGACCGAAGGACAGTGGGCATCGCTCTACTTCGACCACGGTAAGGCTCCGAAGAACGCTTCGTACGAATACGCTGTAATGCCACAGACCACACGCGAGAAGATTGACGCATTCGCTGCTGCTCCTACCTACAAGGTACTGCGCGCCGACAATGAGGCTCATATCGTAAGCTCGGATGCTACTCACACCGTATCGTATGTACTGTTTGAGACTCCGAAGGACGTATTGCCCGGCGGTCCGCTACTCAAGGCAGACACCACATGTCTGGCTATGGTACGCATGATAAACTCCAAGAAGATGCTGCTCACCGTGACACAGCCAGACTTGGCTCTATATCGCGGTCCTAACGACGACATCTACAAGGACGGCATTCGAGTAGAGCGTAGCGTGTACAGCCGTAAATGGCGTAGCGAAGCAAGCAAGGAGATTCCTGTTCGCATTACATTGCGAGGCAAGTGGAACTTCACCGGCAACGAAGCCATCAAACTCGTAGAGCAGACAAAGAAGTCGACAACTATAGAGTTTGTATGTACCGACGGACTGAGTTTCAACGTAGAGTTGGAGAAATAAATAGAAATAAAAAACTAATAACAAAACAAATGAATAACATTAACAAGACTATTGCTGCTTTATTCATGGCAGCAACATTCCTCCCGATGTCTGCACAGACAACAGCCAAGAAAGAGTGCTGCAAGGAGAAGACAGAGTGTGGCAAGACATTGTGCTGCAAGACTGGCTGCGAGAAAATGAAGCAGCGCATGGACAAGACAGCAAGCGACGACGTTAACTTCGCTACTCGTCAGTACACTCTCATGCTCGACCAGATAAGTCGTAAGGGCAAGGTGAACAACCCACGTACTATAGATAAGTTGGGCCGTCTGGTTTGTGTTCCTATCGACGACTGGTGCTCAGGATTCTTCGCTGGCGACCTCTGGGAAATGTACAAGCTCACAAACGACAAGCAGTGGGCAGTACAGGCTAAGCGATTCACTGAGAACCTCGACTCTATACAGTACCTCACATGGCACCACGACGTTGGCTTCATGATTGGCAGCAGCTACCTCAACGGCTACCGCATCAACCCAACAAAGGCTTACAAGAAGGTAATCGTTCAGACAGCCAAGTCACTCAGCACACGTTTCCGCAAGGGAGCAGGCGTTATCCAGTCATGGAACGTTGACCGCGGATGGCAGTCGAAGCGCGGATGGACTTGTCCGGTTATCATCGACAACATGATGAACCTTGAGCTTTTGTTCGAGGCTACAAAGCTTAGCGGCGACTCTACATACTGGAAGGTGGCAACAAGCCACGCTGACGCTACTCTGAAGAACCACTTCCGTGCGGACGGCAGCTGCTATCACGTAATCGACTACAACCCCAACACAGGTGAGGTTCTGCACAAGCACACTGCTCAGGGCTACGCTCACGAGAGTGTATGGGCACGCGGACAGGCTTGGGCTATCTACGGCTTCACAGTTTGCTACCGCTACACCAAGAACCAGAAGTATCTCGACCAGGCTGTACGCACACTCAACATGATGTTGCGCCACCCGAACATGCCGAACGACCTCGTTCCTTACTGGGATCTCAATGCTCCTAATATACCTAACGAGCCGCGCGATGTTTCTACAGCTGCCTGCATCGCTTCTGCTCTGTATGAGATGGACAAGTATCTGCCCGAGAACGGTTACCACAGCCTTGCTGACCGCATCATGACTTCGCTCTCTTCGCCTGCTTACCTCGCTGAGCTTGGCAAAAACGGATGCTGGTTGCTGATGCACTCTGTAGGTAGTATTCCTCACGGTGCCGAAATCGACGTTCCTCTGAACTATGCCGACTACTACTTCTTGGAGGCTTTGAACAGAAGATAATAAACAATAAACTATAAACCCAAAAGCCCCACCCCCTGACCCCTCCCCCGTAGGGAGGGGAGTGATGTGTGTCGTTTGCTCACAGTTGTTTTTGTGACTTGAATTTATTAAGATATGATTGTAAATGATAAATTGTTGTCACAAGTGGCAAGACATTTCACTCCCCTCCCTGCGGGGGAGGGGTCAGGGGGTGGGGCTTCTTTTTTTTACTTATGAAGAAACTATTTACCATTCTATTTGCGACTTTGTCCGCCACAACTTCGCTTCATGCCCAAACCTCCACACCAGCATGGCAGAAGTTTGTGAACAATGCTGACGACAATGTTCTGCTTGACTTCTCGTATGCCGGCTATCATCACGGCACCGAACTGCCTGTTGACGAAAGGGACGTGTATGTACTTGCCAAGAAACTTGGCTATACAGTATATAATGTATGCGACCACGGCGCTATACCTAATGATGGAATATCAGACCGTGCAGCATTTGAGAAAATAATCGAAAAGATTTGCGGTAGAAATAAAACGACTGGCAAGCTCAATGCAAAACCCAAAGCCAAAGCCATTATCTATTTCCCCGAGGGTGAATATATCCTACACTCTAAAGACGACAATACAACGAACGCAGAAACGGGTAAGGTGACATCAAACACCTTAAACCTCGTAATGGGATACGTTATCATCAAGGGTGCCGGACGCGACAAAACTTTCATAAAAATGGAAGACCCAATGCAGCCTACTAACCCCAATATTATGTACAGTTCGCCAAAAATGATTTCAATCCGACACAATGGTGGTGGCGACAATAACATACTCGCCACAGTAACAGGCTCTGCAAAGAAGGGTGATATGTCGATTGAGGTAGATGATGCTTCGAAAATAAAGGTTGGCGATTGGGTGAAACTCTTCTTGCTTAGCAAAGACAAAAATGCCATAAAAGAGGAGCTTTATCCATATGACGTACAAGCATCTATGTCTAACATTAATGGAAGTGGAGAAAAAGAAGGTGTTAACGTAGTAGACCGCCATCAAATAAAGGCTATCGAAGGAAACCGCGTCATCTTTGAAGAGCCTATAATGCATGCTGTCAATCCTGTATACGGTTGGGATATCCGCACCTACGCTCACTATGAAGAAGTAGGCGTTGAAGACCTCACATTCAAAGGAAAAGCCAAGGACAATTTCCATCACCACGCAGGTTGGCAAGACGACGGAGCATACAAGCCGCTCGACTTTATGCGACAAGTTAACTCATGGGTTCGCCGCGTAGACTACGTCAGCATCAGCGAATGTATGACATTCTCAGAATGTGCCAACTGCTTATTCCTCGACTCTGAGATAAGCGGCAACCGTGGACATTCATCGGTACGCATGCAATATTCTGCTCGCGGATTTATTGGCAAGGTTTGGGATCATAGCAACGGCTATCTGAATGACGACAAAAATTTTACCGAATACAAGGAGAATCTCGGACAGTATCACGCTTGCGGCATCTCAAAGCAGAGCATAGGCAACGTGATATGGCAATGCCATTGGGGCGACGACTCATGCTTTGAGAGTCACGCTACTCAGCCACGTGCTTCACTCTTCGACCAGTGCTGTGGTGGATTTATGCAGTTCCGTATGGGTGGTGACATTAACCAGTTGCCCAATCACCTTGATGACCTTACAATGTGGAACTTCAACTGCCTCGCCATTAATCCTAACGACCCAGTTCCTTTCAACTGGTGGGTTAAAAACACATGGAATGGTTGGTATAAGACTCTTCCTCCAACACTCGTAGGTTTCCACGGCAAGAACGTGAACTTCAAGGAAGACGAGATGAAGCTTAATGAGAACCAGGGTAAGGAAGTATTGCCGGGTTCACTTTATGAAGCACAGCTCTCGCGCCGACTGGGAAGTACACCGCAATGGTTGATTGATGCAAAAAACATAACAACTGGTATCGAGTCGGTTAAAACAATTGAAAACACCGACAACACCGACAATAAGACATACGATCTGAACGGTATGCCTGTAGGCAAGAACTATAAGGGCGTTGTCGTGAAGAAAGGAAAGAAAATGCTTAACGGTGTTATGTAAACGTTGCTGGCATTACATATTGAACTTTTTTGTAATGCAAAAAGTAGGAGGCTATGGCGTCCTCGCCGTAGCCTGAGCAAGCAAATAACACCTGACTGCTCAGGCTATGGCGGGGACGCCATAGCCTCCTAATATATCCTGACATCAACTATCACCTGACTCCCCACCGCTTCATTGATACGCTTCGTAATACGTGAGCGCATCATTGTGAGGTCCTGACGCAATGCAGGATTGAGTATTTTGACAAAAAGAGTCTGGTTCTTGATGAACTTCTCACCGGTAAAGCGTGCAATCGAAGGTCCCATAAGCGTGTCCCAAGCATCCACGGCACGCTTCTGCAGCAAGGGCGTTTCGAGTCCCTCGCGGCGCAAATACATATTCAGCAAGTCGCTGATAGATTGAACATCACGTCTGAACATCCTTTTTATTTTTAAAGCGTGTGCGGTTTAATCTCTCCCCCCTCAACATCAAACAACTTATAGTCGTAGCCTACACTCTGCAGAATGCGGTCGAGATGGTCACGATTGGTGTCTGTTATGAATATCTGACCGAAGCCGTCGCCCGATACGAGCTTGACAATCTGCTCCACCCTATGGGCATCGAGTTTGTCGAAAATATCGTCGAGCAACAAGAGTGGCGTGGTAAGCGAAGACGTGCGACGCAGAAAGTCGAACTGTGCGAGCTTCAACGCTATGACGTAAGTCTTGTTCTGACCCTGCGAACCTTCACGTCGCATCTGATAGTCGCCAAGCAACATCTCAAGATCGTCGCGATGAACACCATGCAGCGAATAGCCTACGGCACGGTCCTTAAAGCGGTCGCGCTGAATGACATCGAGCAACGGACCACGCTGCGCATGTGAGACATATCTTAATGAAACCTGCTCACGACCATCCGAAATGTGGCTGTATATCTCCTGAAACACGGGAATCATACGCTCAACGAAGTTCTCACGTGCATGGAATATAGTCTCACCATGGCGTGCCATCTCCATCTCCCAGATGTCGAGCAACGAAGCATCTGGCTCGTCTTCCATCTTTAGCAAGGCATTGCGCTGCTGCAGAGCCTTGTTATAACTGTTCAATGCCTCGATGTAAGTGTTGTCATACTGCGATATGACGACATCCATCAGTCGGCGACGCTCCTCACTTCCGCCCGAAATAAGCGTAGTATCGTCGGGCGAAACAAAAATCAAGGGTATAAGTCCCAAGTGCATTGACAGCCGCTTATACTCTTTCTTGTCGCGCTTGAAGTGCTTCTTCGTGCCGCGCTTCATTCCGCAATAAATATCAACGGGGTCGCCCGACTCATTCTCATATCTTCCGTCAAGAACAAAGAAGTCTTCACCATGCGTGATGATCTGCGAATCCACAGGATTGGACGAACTGCGACAGAACGACAGATAATACACGGCATCGAGAAAGTTAGTCTTTCCCTCACCGTTGTGTCCGAGAAAACAGTTCATCTTAGGCGACAAATCGAGTGTAGCCTCACGAATGTTCTTGAAATTGAGTATGGAAATTTTATTTAATATCATGCACTTATACTATTACTGTGCAAAGTTACCCCATTTATTATTGAAAAAAGAAAAAAAGGGACAATAAATTTCAATATTCGGGATAAATTGAGTAATTTTGCGACGCATTTGTGCCTACTATCCAACAACGATAAAGCCTTATAAAAAGGCATGTTCGGACATGTTAGCACAGCAATGCATAAATACAGAAATCCAAAAAAGAAACAATAAATGGCAAACAAAATCGACTTTGGGGCTAACTCACACGTAGAAAACCCCAGCAAATCTGAAGCTTTCTTCAGCAAGTTCAAGAAGCAGATTCTCATCGCAGTAGTAGCTATCATCGTTATCGTAGCTGGTGCAGTATTGTACAACGCTTATGTATCTGGTCCACGTGAGGACAAGGCAAGCACAGCATTGGCAAAGGGTCAGCAGTACTTCAATCAGGAGCAGTTTGACAAAGCTCTCAACGGTGACGGTGCAAGCTATGCTGGATTCGTCAAGATAGCAAGCGACTACAGCGGCACTGACGCTGCCAACCTCGCTAACCTCTATGCAGGTCTCTGCTACGCCAACCTTGGCAAGTGGAACGAGGCTGTTGCATCACTCGAGAAGTTCTCTACTCAGAGCGACGCTATGATCAGCCCTGCTGCTATGGCTGCTCTCGGCAACGCTTATGCCAACACCGGCAATGTAGACAAGGCTATCTCAGCACTGAAGAAGGCTGCCGACATGGCTGACAGCAAGGCTGCCGACGACGCAAACAACAGCCTCTCACCTACATTCCTCATCCAGGCTGCACAGCTGCTTGAGAGCCAGAACAAGAACGACGAGGCACTCAAGATCTATCAGGACATCAAGAAGAAGTACGTAAACTCACAGATTGTTCAGTCTGCTGAAATTGACAAGTACATCGAACGCATCACTGAGAAATAACAAATCATGGCAACAGCACTTCACAACCTTTCCGACTACGACTTCAATGCCATTCCCGACGCAAGCAACATGTGCTTCGGCATCGTAGTAGCCGAATGGAACGAGGACATCACGGGCGCTCTGCTTGATGGAGCCGTCAAGACTCTTGAGAAGCACGGTGCACTGCCTGAGAACATCCACGTGAAGACCGTTCCGGGTAGCTTCGAGCTTATCTACGGAGCTCATCAAATGGTTCTGCACGGTGGATATGATGCAGTGATTATCCTGGGTAGCGTAATTCGCGGTGAGACTCCTCACTTCGACTACATCTGCCAGGGCGTTACAGCAGGCATTGCACGACTCAACACCACAAGCGAGATACCTATTATATATGGTCTGCTTACCACTAACGACAAGCAGCAGGCTCTCGACCGTTGCGGTGGCAAGTATGGCAACAAGGGCGACGAATGCGCAATTGATGCCATTAAGATGGCGAAATTCTAAGATTTCATCTAAGTATAAAGCACTTAAAAAAAGCTCAATATCCATAAAGTTTTGGATATTGAGCTTTTTCTGTTTATATACGTTTCGGCTGTTTCTTCAACAATGTCATTTCCTTATTTCCATCGTATCAGCCTTGCTCGATACGTTCCTTGCATTGTTCCATAAGCCATTTGGGCGTACTTGTGGCTCCACAGATGCCTACTGTATGCACCTCGTCGGTAAACCACGCCATGTCTATCTCTTCAGCGCTTTCTATCTGATAGCTGTTAGGATTGACGCTGTGGCACTCATTGAACAATACCTTGCCATTGCTGCTCTTTCGTCCCGACACAAACAGCACAAGGTCGTGACGTGAGGCGAACGTAGCGATGTTGGGCATACGGTTGGCAACCTGTCGGCAGATGGTGTCAAAACTCTGGAACTTAGCTTCTTCACTCATGTGCTCCTGTATGTATTCTATGACACGATGAAACCCGTCGAGCGACTTAGTGGTCTGCGAATACAGATAGATGTCGCGCGAGAAGTCAAGACTCTTCACGTCTTCCACCTTCTCTACTACAATGGCATGGCTCGAAGTCTGTCCTACCAGTCCCAACACCTCTGCATGTCCACGCTTGCCGAAGATAACTATCTGCGCCTCGGGATTGGTGTCATACTGGCGTTTGATGCGGCGTTGCAGTGCAAGCACCACCGGACATGTAGCATCTATTATCTCAATATTGTTCTGCTTTGCCAACTCATAGGTCTCAGGAGGTTCGCCATGAGCGCGCAACAGCACCTTGACATCGTGCAGTCGAAGCATCTCCTCATGATTGATAGTTATCAATCCGTTGGCATGCAGGCGCTCCACCTCCATACCATTATGTACAATATCGCCAAGACAATACAGCGTATTGCCCCCAGCGAGTTCCTCCTCTGCCTTCTTTATGGCAGTGGTAACGCCAAAGCAGAAACCACTACCCTCGTCTATTTCTATTTTCATATAATTAATCAAAAAAGCCTAAAAGCCCCAGAAAGCCCCACCCCTAGCCCCTCCCCCGCAAAGCCCCACCCCTGGCCCCTCCCCCGTAGGGAGGGGAATAGTATGACTTGTAAACTCAATGGTTTTTATAATGTTTTTAATCACATAAGCTATAAAGCATATTACTCCCCTCCCTGCGGGGGAGGGGCAGGGGGTGGGGCTTTGTGTTTTATCTACAAGCTACAAAGCATATTACTCCCCTCCCTGCGGGGGAGGGGCAGGGGGTGGGGCTTTGTGGGGGATGTAATGGGCTTTATGGGGGGATGTAATGGGCTTTGCTTTTCTTTTTTACTTAGCAATAACCTTAATCGTAACCTTCGGACGACCCGGATCGTTTGTTATCATCAGTACACGTGGCTGCGAGCGAGCCGACTTAATCAGTCGCTGTTCGGCTGTAATCTTCATCTTTGCCGACTCACCCGGCTGCAATTTCTGCTTGTTCAGCGAAACCTGCAAGCCCACAGTGAACATCTGGAGGTTCTTGATATTGAGCACCGTCTTGCCGTCGTTGCGTATGATTATCTCACCCTTCAGCTTCTTCTTGCCGTTGAAAGCACCAAGGTTAAGCTCGGACGTAGACAGATACAGTCTCGGAGCGTTGGCAAGTTGTGATGCAGTGAGGTTGTCGAACTTAGGCAGAAGCACGGCTGAAACGCCCAACTCCTTCTCACGACTTACACGATCGCCTGGGAACGCACCCAGATAGACACTCGTCTGCGTAAGTCCCATGTCCTTCAAGCGCTTCGAATTGAGCGTAACGGTCAGCACTCCGCTGTGTCCAGGCAGAATCTTTGAGGGCGAAACCTCAGCTGTGAGATAGTCGGGCAGGTGCATAACAACAGGTTCAACAGTCGAACTTGTGGTGTTGAGCAGGTGTATCTTCTTCTGCGGACGCTCACCACGATTGACATCATCAAACTCAATGTCGTCGCAATCGGTGCGTATTCCGGCAAAGTCGTAGTCGTACTTGCCTGCAAAGTCCACAATCTCCCTAACCACATTGCCACGCATACGCAGCATGACAGGACGCTGCTGGTCGGATACATACACGTCGACAAACTTGTCGTAACGGCCCATTGTCTGGGCATCGTACGTTACACGCACCATGAACTTGGCATCGGGAGCAATCTCGCCCTTGGGATAATCCACGTCGGTGCATCCGCAACTGGTGCGCACATCGACAATACGCACAGCACGGTTCGACTTGTTCTTCACTTCAAACTCAGCCGTAGCAGGCGACTGATATGTAGTCTGACCGCAGTCGACAATCTTGTTTATCGCCTCTATCTTTTGCGCACTCACTCCCAACGACACAAACGCAAAGAGCGAAGCGCATATAAAAAACTTTTTCATATATCTTTATTTTTCTATTTTCCCTTGTTTCACAGCTATCTTGACAGCCTTGGTTCGCGCCATGAACTCAGGTGCGTATGCACACTGAACGGCACATGTACCAGTACGGTATTCGCCCTTACGGTCGACATAATAGGTTGTTTCGATGACATGCTTGCCCTTCGACATTCGGTCGAAGAAGAAGTTTGTTACGTTGTCTTTAGGCTGACAGTAGTAGCCGAAGCCATAACCCGACAACTGCTGAGCCGGTTCGAGACACGCCGCACGACGGTCGCTGAGCTGAACAAAGTCGTAGTCGCGTGCAGCCGTTACCGTCAGGCGCACCGTAATGCGGTCGCCCATATTCAGCTGGACATTGTCGCCACTCATTCGGTTGCCGTCCTTCAATACCTCGCGAACCACTGTCATACCCATAGCGGCATCAGCCACATCGTCCGACTTCTGCATAAACTGAGCATATACAGCGCCCCAAGAAGTTCCCTCAGTTGCTTTCTCTACAGTCAGGTGCTCGAAGCGGTCGCCCGTCTTTGCCGCCTTGACATAGCCGAGACCTGCCGTTGACTTAGGCATCTGCAACTTCTCTCCGTCAATCTTTATCGTTGCATGCTGCGCATTGCCGTCAACAAGCGCAGTGCCGTTACCGTTAAGGAAGGCATAAACGGCATTTACAGAATTGAGCGGAGTGTCCCATGCCTGCGTACGCTTGGTCTGGAGCAACCATCGTTGCATCTCGCCAATGGTATTGACATCATCGGGCTGCAGAGCCTTCAGAGCCTCAATGGCAGCCACCTGCGACGGAATGCGATAGTCGAACCATGAATACTGAGCCTTCGGCGAATCGAAGTAGCGCCCCATTTCGTCGGTATATACAGTATACTGGCGTATGCTCTCAAGCAGATTGGCAGCCTCCTTGCGATGATTGTTCTTGGCAAGCACAACGGCAGAAACGGCTTTTCCGTATATCGTAAACTCCGTATTCTGACGTGCCAGTCGACTAATGAGCCAGTCGAAGTTCTGCTTTGCCGAGGCATTCATCTGTCGCTTGGCGAGTGTAGAAGCGTACAGATACTGCACAGCCAGTTCGCTCGGGTGCAGATTCTTCTGCTTGCCCTCACTCTCAAGCTTCTTCATATCCTTCACCTCGCGTGCTATCTGCTTGTCCATATAGCTGAAAGCGGCAGCAATCATACCGTTTGTATTGGCCTGTTCGCCAATCATTGCATTCAAACGAACAAGCGTCTGCACCACAGCCATAGTCATATAGGGCGAACCCTCCATTCCCTTCCACCATGCAAACGAACCGTTGGGCAGCTGCAGACGAGACAACAGCGAGAGATTGTTGGCAAGTCGATAGCCCATTTGCGACTCGTCGAAGAATGCGGCAAGCATACGCTTCTGCTCCGATTCACGGTTGGCTTCGTTAAGCCAAGGCGTTTCGTCGAGTACAATCTGCTTCAGTTCGCTGTTCTTCTGCAATGCGCTCTGCATTGAAGAGCCGTCCTTCGCGTCACCCGTTTCCTTCTGCCAGAGTGCTACGGTCTGCTTTATAGCCGGGTTGGAGAGCATGATGTGGCGGCCCAACGCATTGGCATAATAAGCCGTGGCAAGCGACATGGCGTTGTCGCCATCGGCATTCGACATAGTAGGCAGAGCCTGAACCATGAGCCATGAGGGTGAATTGGTGTACTCAACGGTGAGTCGTGAGTTCTTGTCGTTTACTGCAAACATCTTCGCCACATCAATATCGAGAGTACCGGGGGCATTCTGTGTGAAGGCGTATGTATTGGTGACGAGTTCCTTGTCAGGCAAAACGGGCAGATAATGCTGCTCACCGTCGCTGTAGCCATGGCCATGTGCGGTGATGCGGCATACAAGCAGTCCGTCGTTCTGAATCTTCGACATGTCGAAATCGAAGTCGACTGCTGCTGTCTCGCCTGCCATTACAGTGTATTTACGCTCCTTGCGATAAACCTCCTTGCCCGTTTCGGGATTGAGCAATACGAGTCGGGCGGTGCCAGCCACCTGCTTGTCGGATGTGTTCGAAACACGTGCCGAGAGCATTCCGCTATCAGTAGAGCGCACAAAGCGCGGAACGTTGGGCTGCACCATTATGGTCTTCTTAGCCACCGACGTTGCCGAAATGACACCGTTGTTCATGTTCAAGTCATGCACCAAGCCATAGAACTGCCATGTAGTGACACTCTCGGGCAGCGTGAAGTTGATTGACACATTGCCCTTAGCGTCGCTCACTAGTGCCGGATAGAAGAAGGCTGTCTCATTGAGATTCTCGCGTAGCTGCTCGGTAGCGGCCGATGTACGCTCTTCTGTCTCCACCTTCATTGCCTCAGAGTCAACTGTCTCGGCAGCCTTAGCACTCTCTACGCTTCCTACAAGTACTCGGCTTTCCGACTTGTCGTATGCCATCATCTTGCGACTGTTGAATCGCGTACCTCCTACATTTGCACAGAGCACCTCTCCATAACAATAAAACCTGAAATCGGTGAGGCGGCTCAGGTTGAGACTTCGCTCATTAAGAATGCGCATAGGCATCTCGCTGTAGGCAAAGAGTCCGCGATTGTTCACGCCATTCCATGTCAACCAAGGCACACTGACGAATGCCGGCAGCGAGAAACGCACGTTGTGACGGCGTATCTCATCAAGCGATTTGTCGTACATAGTAGCCATGAGCTGAGCCTTGGCTGGCGTTCCGTCGGGGTTAGTTATGTTGAGAGTCCACGTCTCGCGCTGTCCAGGTGTGAGTCTATCGCGGAAGGTTGTCCATTTAAGATTGAGTCGGGTGTCGGGCAACGGACGCTCTATTCGTGCGGTATGCTTATAAGCCTGACCGTTCTTTACCCACGCTACCGACAGCGTTATACCGTCGCCCCACTCCTCTTTGTACATCAATGCACGTGTGCGAAGCTCGTTCTTCAGGTCGACACGTCCGTCTTCTATCACCTTGTCGCCCGAAATGAGCGTATATACAACGTGCTGGATTGAGTCGCTCGAACCTATCTGTATGAACACGGGCGTCATATTGTCCTTGAAACGTTCAGCCGACTGATAGAACCAGTCGTGTGTCTCTACGGGAGCCTTGCTGTCGCGCAGGGTGAATGTTGTGAATGCTGTACGCAGAGTGTCGGTTCCGCATATCGCCATAAGGCTATGGCGGGCTGATGTCAGAGCCTCGGCGGCTATCTTGCTTGGGGTGTTTGCCTTGCAGGTATATCGATTGTTGTCGATATAATAGGTCACATTGCCGTCGATGGGGTCGCCCGCATTGTTGCGATAGGCGAATGTGATGGTACGCAGACTGTCGCGCAACGACTTCTCAGGAATGTCGCATGTGAGTATAGTAGGATGATCGCTGTATGGCAACGAAGCCTCTGCATGACGTGTCTCGCCCGTCACATCGGTAACGTCGGCAGCCACGTCAAACATATAATAGCGGCGGGGATGCTCGTCATAAGTGTCGGGGATGACGATTGGCACTTTCACTTCGAATTCGCCAGCAGGCGTGGTCTGTACGGTATCGTTCAATACTGTCTCCTGACGCATTTCGCCTCCCATGCCTCGCCAGAACATAGCAGGACGGCGAACCACGCGCAATGCCACACGGGCATTCTGTACGGGCACTCCGGCAAAGCTGCGGGCCGTACCCTTAAGTCGCACGGTGTCGCCTGCGGCATACTTGTCTGTAGACTTCGCTATGTCTACACGGAAGGTCGGACGCTTGTATTCCTCTACCCTAACCGACGTATACGAGTTGTTGCCATAGTCGGAACGCAGGGTGTAAGTGCCCGTCATTCCACCCTGAGGCAATACGAAGTCGGCGCTTGCCATACCGTATTCGTCGGTCTCAACTTGCTGCGAAGCCACCTCCTTGTAGTTGGCATCGCGCAGGGTAATGGTCATTGATTGACCTGCCTTGGGCTCACCCTTATACACCTTATTATTATATGTATATGCCATGGCAGCCACGTGCAGTGTCTGTCCGGGTCGGTAGATGCTGCGGTCGGTGAACAACGACGTGCGCACTACGTCAGCCTTGTTGCTGTAATAGTGGAAATGTCCCGACATTGGGGTGAAGGGGAAGGCACGTTCGGTGTCGGTATATATGCGATAAGAGCGTGGCTCGTTCTTGGCGTATGTTATGTAAGCCTCGCCGTTGCTGTCGCAGGTATATGTGCGTATGATGTCCTTGCCGTGCTTGTCTACATCGGTCACAACGTCAATCTTGGCTCCCGGCACGGCCACGCCGCTTGTGGCGTTGAGCACAGCCATACGGTACTTGTTGCCGGGCAACGCCTCTACGACGGGATAGATGTCGCATACGCGCAGCAACTGGCGGTCGACTGGCACGCTGACGTTATCGGTCGACATCTCTACGAGATACATTCCCGATCGCAATCCCTTTATTTCGAGCGTGTCGCTTACGGTCTTGTATGCCGGCAGACCTACATATCGGCGCACGTCGGTGATGGGTTGTTCGTTCTGAACAATGTGTCGGCGCAGGCGTGCATAGTCCTTGTCATTAGCTGGGTCGAGGGTTGTGGTGCCGTCGATGTCGAGTCGCGACACGGTGATACGCAGTTCACCGATGTTGTTGAGCGCCATCACCTTCACCTTGCGAGGCACTCCTGGCAGAGCCAGTTCGCCTCCTATGCTTGCGTGAAACGATGGCAATGTAAGGCGGCGCTGGGCATTTCGCAGTATATTCATGCGTGGCCAGGCTCCCCATTTCATGAGGGCGTAGTTGATGTAGTTCATCTTCTCCTCGGCTGTTACGTCCTCGGCATTCGCCATATAGGCGTAGCGCTCAATGGCAACTTCGGCACATGGCATAAGGTCGGAATATTCGCGCACGAGCGAATCGAGCGACATGATATACTTCGACTTCTTGACATGGCCCACATCGCTTTGACGACGGGCACGCTTGACGAGTTCGATAGCTGTAAGGCAGGCTCCCTCACGCTTGCCGTGCGAGGCATAATAGTCGTGCATGGTGCGATAGTCGTTGGCACGGATGCCCAGTACGTGCAGCATGTCGTGATAGAAATAGCGCGAGTCGGTGCCGTAGATTACAAACGGTTCATATCCCGTAGAGTAGGCTTCAGCCAACGCTTCGGGATTGCTCATCGACTTCTTGAAGTATTGTTTGCCGAGTTTTCCAGTCTCGTCAATGTCCATCCAGTTGTCAGTATAGATGGTTCCGAGCACCGACTGATATATGGCTGCCAGCACTTTGTCGCCACTTTGCTCGGCATTCTGCTCATAACGGCGCAGACGGTCGATTGCGGGCTGCAATGAGTCGACGGATATGGCACATTGCTGTTGGGCAGTAGCGAGCTGAGCCTTTAGCAAATGACCATAGGCTCGTTCGCGTGTTGCCTTGCCGACTATCTGCGAAAGCACCTCAAGCGCAGTCTTGGGATGGTCCTTCTGCAGTGCAGTGTCGTATTGTTTCCATAGTGATGTATAGGTGTCGGCAGCTGCTGCCAGCGGCATAAGCAGCGCCATAAGTATAGAAAGGACTGTTGACTTCTTCATAGTGTTTCCTTTTTGATGAGTTAATGTTTTGGCTGTGTCGTACAACACAGAATGCGTCCAACCACGCATTATAATACAAAAATAGGGAAAAATCACCATATAAACAACATTACCCCACTTTAATATTTCAAAAAAAGTAGAAATAATAAAGTCGGTACATACACGTATGCACAAAGCCATAGGCACAGTTGTACGGAGGACGAAATCCGAGGGCATTTCAAAAGGACTCCTTTTGGTGTGCAAAAGGACTCGTTTTGGAGTGCAAAAGGACTCCTTTTGGTGTGTAAAAGGGCTCCTTTTGGAGGGCAAAAGGACTCCTTTTGAAAAGGCAATAAAAAAAACTGCTAAAACTTGCGTTGCATTAATATATTATTGTATCTTTGCAAATGGGAGATAACTATTATAAAAGAGACAGAAATCTATTATCAACAAGACAGAAATCCATTTTAAATATGAATAAGACAAATTACTATATCAGCAGCATCATCAAGGCTTCACACGCCGCTCTGCTCATCGTTGCCATCGGCTTGGTGGGCTTCGCCATGCAGTCGTGCGACAACGACAACGACGAGTTTCCAGTATTTCCGCTCAACCGCCCCAACGCTCTCGTCACGCTGAAGCCTACAGCCGACGGCTCATCGTTCTACATGCAGCTCGACGACTCTACCAAGATTAACGCCTCTAACATCAAGCAGGCTCCCTACGGAGACAAGGAGGTGCGTGCTTTCATCAACTTCCGACTGCTCACTGAGCCTGGCAACAAGCGCAACTACGACGTTTATGTCAACTGGGTGGACAGCATTCTGACCAAACCTATGGTAAACGCCGGCGAAATCGGAGCCGAACTCGTGAGCAAAGGGCAGGATCCAGTGGAGATATTACGTGAATGGACGGTGTCGGAAGACGGCTATCTGACCATTCATTTCCGCACCCAGTGGGCTCCTAACAACACTCCGCACATCGTGAATCTGGTGGCTGCCGACCCTGCCAAACCGTACGAACTGACGTTCTGCCACAACGCTCAAGGCGTGAAGGGCGGCTACTGGGGCGACGGCATCGTGGCTTTCCGACTTGACAAACTGCCCGATACCAATGGCAAGAAGGTGGACATGACGCTTGTGTGGAAGTCGTTCAGCGGACAGAAAAGCGTAACGTTCAAATACTGTTCACGCAAGGGCACCGAAAAAATCGAGGGTCTGAGCTTTGCTGCAAGCGGTCAGTTTGAGCGCGCTATCAAGTAAAAGTACTATACAATCCTCATTCCAAAGAAGAAGCAACGAATAAAGAAGTTGCTGCAAGTGAAGTGAGATGCTGCAAGTGAAGAGAATCGCTTGTGCTAATTATAGGATGAGGGTGTATTCAAACGTAAACAAAGCGGGCTGAAAGCCCAATAAGCCCATAGCCCAGAGCAACGCTCTGGGTGTACGGATAGATAAAAGCAAAACGCCCTGTAAGGGCAAAAGCATTGATAATTAACGCTTTTGCCCTTACAGGGCGCATTGCTATTTGCGACACTTTTACCCAAGGCGCTGCCTTGGGCTATGCGCTTCTGCCCCTTCGGGGCGTACTGCTTGTGCTTATGACACGCCCTTATGAGCTGGCTGTAGCAGCATTTTATCTATCTTTATTTGCAGAACCTTTACCCCTACTCCACTTGTTATACAAAACCGTCTGCACCACTCCACGCATAGCCAGATACGTAAGGAAGGCTATCCATAGCGCATGGTTGTGCAGCATCGGGCGCAAAACCAGATAGACAACGAAGAATAACACCGACGCTATTGCCGATGACAAGAGCATTCCGCGCGTTGCGGTGATGCCGATGAACACTCCGTCCCAAATAAAGGCTGCCATACCGCACAGCGGAATGAACACCACCCACGGCACATACGATGCCGACGCATCAATGACACTAGCATTGTCGGTGAGCAACATGAGGAACGGTCTGCCGCCAAGGGCGTACACAAGTGTGTATACCGCTGACAATCCCAATCCCCACATAAACAGTCGGCGCACCATACGTGCAAATCCTTCACTATTGCCGGCACCGTATAGTCTGCCACACAATGCCTCGCCGGCATAGGCAAATCCATCCATCACGTACGAGAACAAAGTGAAGAGCTGCATCAACAACGTGTTGACTGCCAGCACTACGGCTCCTTGCGAGGCTCCTGCCGAAAGGAAATAGAAGTTGACGGCTACCATGAAGAGCGTGCGCAGGAATATGTCGCGGTTGACGGTGAAGAATCGCGACAGCTCACTATGCTCAAAAACGTCTCGCCAACATATTCTGCCAAACAACCGATTGCCGTAGGTGTACGTCCACAACAATAGCGAGACGACCAGTCCGGCATACTGTGCCACGAGCGTTCCCAATGCTACTCCCTCCACTTTCATGCCCATTACATACACAAAAGTAAAGCTGGCAGCGATGTTTACAACGTTTTGCAATATCGAAATGAACATAGGCAGACGCGTGTTCTGCATGCCTATGTACCAACCCGTTAGTCCGTACAGACACAACATGGCTGGTGCGCCCCATACGCATATACGGAAATATACCCACGCCTCGCTGCTTATGTCGGCTGTAGCACCCGTCAGCATCAGCGCCACACGTCCTATGGGATACTGAAGCACCACTATAGTAAAGCCTATCAGCAATGCCACACCCATCGAACGGGTCAGTAGCATTGCCACTCCGTCAAGGTCGCGACGGCCCAACGACTGCGACGTCATACCACTCGTGCCCATTCGCAAGAATCCGAACAGCCAGTATATAACGTTGAATATCATACTTCCTACGGCTACTGCGCCTATATATACAGCATCGCCCATATGTCCTGATATTGCCATGTCGACAAGTCCGAGCAGCGGTACGGTGATATTTGAAACTATTGAAGGGATGGCTATGTTGAGTATCTTGCGATTCATTGTAAAAGTAAAAAAGTAAAAGGGTAAAAAAGTAAAAAGAGTAAAAAAGTCGCCTAAGCATTTTACTTTTTTACTCTTTTACTCTTATTTTATCTTGTCGAATCCTTCACCGAACACACCATGACAGAATGTCTGCGAAACAACGGCTTGCGGGTCAATCTGCTTTATCACGGCGAAGATGTCTTGCGACTCATACTTGCGCGACAATACAACAAGCATTTCGACATTTTCCTTACTATACCATCCCTTTCCTTCAATAACCGTTACGCCACGGTTGATGCGTCGGTTGATGGTATCGGCTATTTCCTTATATTTCTTTGATATGATAAGGAACTGAACGGTCTGGCGCGAACCGTTGACAACGAAGTCGCACACATAACTTGCAACCAGAGTGAACACAATACCGTAAACGATTGTCTCCATACTGTGGAAGAGCAAGTAAGAAGAACCGATGATTGTACAGTCGATAAACTGCATTGCACGACCGAAACTCAAGTTGAAGTGCTTGGTGAGCAACACGGTTAGAATGTCCGTTCCGCCCGTCGAACCGTTGTGAGAGAATACAACACCCAATCCGGCACCACCCAACATACCACCTATCAAGACGTGCATAAACTTATCTTCGCCTACGGTAATTATCGGGAAAGTCTGGAACAAGGGCTGCAACATACCAATAAATAACGACAGTATAATTACGCCAACTATTGTACGCACAACAAACTGTTTGGTCAGAGCGCTGAACGCTATGACAAGCAACGTTATGTTGAGCACAAAGACTGAAATACCGGCAGGTATATTAGTAGCATAGTATATCAAGGCAGACAAACCTGCTACACCACCCATCACAACTTTTTCTGGAAGAATAAAAGCTGTATATCCGATTGCATACAAAAGGATTCCGAACACAATGAACATAAAATCCTTCATATTGCTTTTACTAAATAAACGTTTCGAAATAGGAAATTTTGTTTCACCCATGATTGTAATAGTAAGTTAGTCGTTAATTGAATGCAAATGTATATATTTTTTTTGAATCCGCCTAATTCAAATATATATTATTTTATGAATAATGGAAACATCACTGGAAATTTCCATTCACTACAACAATGGCGACAACAGACGCAGCAACGATTCTACAAACCGGTGCATATACGGACGGTGATGCAGCTCACGGGCTTCGCTGAAATTGATGCTGCAATCCTCATCGCGCATATAAATGTCCTTTATGCGCAACGCCGTCTGGCGGTCGTAGAAGAACACATTGGCCTCGAAGTTGTTCTCAAAACTACGGAAGTCGATGTTTGTAGAACCGCATGTGGATATCTGATCGTCGGCAACAAGCAGTTTGCTGTGGTTGAATCCCTTCTCATACAGCCTCACCTTTACGCCTGCCTCCAACGTTTCGGTGACATACGACATGCTTGCCAGCTGTATGAGCCAGGCATCGCTGCGGCGCGGTATGAGCAGACGCACGTCGACACCTGCCAATGCTGCGGTGCGCATAGCAAACATAACGGGTTCGGTAGGAAGAAAATACGGGGTCTCCATGTACACATACCGCTTGGCTTCAAGCAGTATTCGCACATAGCCTTGCATTATGTCGGGCCACTGGGCGATAGGACTACTGGTGACTACTTGAGCCAAAGAGTCGTTGCTGATGTGCCATGGCATAGGCGGATAGTAACGATGGTCGTTGATGAGTGTGCGGTCGACGAAATACCAGTCGACAAGGAATGCACGTTGCAAGGCGTACACCACACTGCCACGCAGACGCATGTGGGTGTCGCGCCAGGGCAGAGTGCCACCATGCAATCCCTTGACATAGCGCAAAGCTATGTTCATTCCGCCTATGAATCCTTGCGTGCCGTCGATGACGCATACCTTGCGGTGGTTGCGATAGTTCACCTTACTGGTGAAGGCCGGGAACCGTACGGGCATGAACGAACGCACCTTTACGCCTGCCTGACGCATACGGTCGAAGAAACGTTCGGGCACTCGCCAGCAACCCACGTCGTCGTATATCAGGCGCACCTCTACCCCTTCGCGCGCCTTGGCAATAAGGGCATCACTTACAAGACGGCCCAACGGGTCATCGGCTATGATGTATGTGTTGAGATGAATGTGGTTGGTGGCGCCCTTTATGGCTTGCAGCAGAGCCGGAAAAAACTGATAGCCGTCGGTGTAGAATTCTACAGCGTTGTCCTTAAAGGGTAGCGACAGGCTCTGATTGGTAAACAGTCGGACGAGTGAGGAGAAGTATTCGGGCATTCGCAAATTGCGCTGCTCTACAAATTCAAGCATCGAACGCTTTGACAATTGGTCGAGCGAGCGCCCTGATATAAGTTTCATCTTGCGTGTGTTCTGTCCGAAGAAGATGTACAACACTATGCCTACAACGGGCACAAACAGCAATACCAGGACCCAAGCAATGGTCTTGGCAGGCTGGCGGTTGTCCATCAATACTGTCAGCATGATGCCGACTATCACCGCTACGTAAAGAACTATGAATATCCAATGAACGTATATCATACTTTGGCTCCTCCTTCGTTTTGACGCACCCCCATATTACTTGAACCCTACGAGCTTGTGCGTTTGCAGCGACATTCGCCATTCTGGATGCTGCAAGATATAGTCGAAACAGCGCTTCACGATTTGAGCGTTGCGTTCGGCATCCTGCACGTCGCAGGGTTGCAGATATTTGTAGTCGGCACTGATGCCGTGATCGTCGGGCTCCAAAGTGGTCTCCTCAAAGATACACTTGAGTTCGTTGCATCGCTTGATAACGGTGTTGCCTTTGGGCGAACATGTTATCCAGTCGATGCCGTCGACTATCGGATGGGTGCCGTTAGTCTCCATTGCCAGCTCGTAACCGTGCTTGTGAAGAAGGTCGACCAACTGTCGGTCTACCTGAAGCGAAGGTTCACCGCCAGTGAGAACGACGAAGCGTGAGGGATAAGACTTTATCCGATTGAGTATATCTTCGTCGCTCATCTCCTCGTATTGTGCAAAATCGGTGTCGCAAAACGGACACTTCAAGTTGCAACCTGCAAAACGGATGAATATCGCAGCACGTCCGGTGTTGCGTCCTTCGCCTTGCAATGAATAGAAAATATCGTTGACTCTTTTCATCTGAAACAGCATGCCAGTGTGCATGCAAAACTTAAATGGTTCTGTTAATCGTGTTTGTCAGTAATCTTATTCTTCTGCGTCGTAGATGGCTTTGTTGCCCTCGCTCTCCTGCACCATGCAGCGATAGCACTGCGGTATCTGCTCGGTCACCCATCGCGCTATGTTTTCGGCTGTGGGATTGAAGGGCAATACCTCGTTGAGATTGGCATGGTCGAGACGTTCTTGCACAAGTTGCTTGATGTGGGTGAAGTCTACCACCATTCCGTCGCTGTTCAGTTCGCGCGACTTGCAATAAACGGTGATGATCCAGTTGTGACCATGCAGGTTCTGACACTTGCTCTCATACGAGAGCTTAAGGCGATGACACGCCGAGATTTCAAGAGTTTTTTCGATGTAATACATAATGGTGTTGTTTTTGATTATTTATATTTACTACCGCAGGATTACTCCGACCTGCGGTAAGTTGCGTTTACGCTATTATGTTGTTGCCCAACAGTCGGGCGAGTTTCGACCTCAGTTCGTGGGCTGTTTTATATTCTTCCATAAGCTGCATGAGTCGATCGTGGTCGGCAGAAGCTTGCGAAATCTGCGCCTGGAGTTGTCGCAGACGCTGCTCGAGATAGTCCATTCGGAAGTCGTTGAGCAAATGTTCGGTCTGCTGACGTAGGTTTTCGATGCGGTTTTCTTCCTCTGCTTTCAGCTCGTCCTTGTTCTTCGGCTCAGCATTGGCAGCCGTTTTCTGTTCGTCGAGCATACGATACTTGTCTACACAAAGGTCGGTGGCTATGCGCGACACGTCCATATTCTCATGATGAATGAAGAATTGCTCGGCATTGAAGCCTTCGTCTTGACTATGCGCAACAGCCTCTTCGAGTATCTTTGCAAACAAAGGATTGGCAAGTTTCAGTCCGTCTACGCTCAGATTGTAGTCGATGTACTGCGCAATATTGAGGTTCATCACTCCTCCGTCTTCCGTTTCCACATTATTATATATAATAGTGTCGCCGTAGCGGATTATCATTTCCACAAGCATACGCTCCACTTTCGACGCCTGTTCCAGCGGTGTTGTCTGGCTGACAGTAGGCTGCGGAGTCTGTATTCGTTGCTGTTGTTGTGTGGCGCGAGCCTCTTCTGAGGTGCGTTCTTCGCGGTTGTTGCGTATGAAACCGTTGAGTGTGTTGATGAGTGTAGCCTCATTGAGCCCCATACGCACCGAACAGTCGTGTATATAGGTGTCGCGCAGAATTGGATTTACTACAAACGAGATGCTGCGGATGATGGAATTGATTGCCTCCGAACGCTTCAGCGGGTCACGCTCGTTGCGTAGCAGCAAGTCGGTCTTGAACTGTATGAAGTCGGTCTGATGCTCTTCGATATACTTACGGAAGTCGGCTGCCGTGTGTTTGCGCGAGAATGAGTCGGGATCGTCACCGTCCGGCAAGAGCAACACTTTAAGGTTCATTCCCTCAGAGAGCAGCATGTCGGTTCCACGCATAGCCGCATGGATGCCAGCCGCATCACCGTCGTACAGCAGAGTGATGTTGGACGTGAAGCGATGGAGTATGTGTATCTGATGAATAGAGAGTGCCGTGCCCGAGTTTGCCACCACATTTTCTATGCCACACTGGTGCATTGAGATGACGTCGGTGTAGCCTTCGACCATGAAAACACGGTCTTCCTTAGCTATAGCCTTCTTCGCCTGATACAATCCGTACAACTCCCGGTCCTTATGATAAATCTCAGAGTCGGGCGAATTGACATATTTCTGATTGACACCCTTAGTGCGTGAGTCGAGCAATCGGCCTCCGAAACCCACCACCTTGCCGCTTATGCCTATCCACGGGAATATGACACGACCTGCATAACGGTCGATCAGTTCGCCACGGTCGTTCTTATAACAGATGCCGGTCTTCAGTATGAACTCCTCCTTATAGCCCTTGCCAAGAGCAGCAACGGCAAAAGCGCGGCGGTCGGCAAGGTCGTAGCCGAGCTGGAACTTCTGTATTATGTCGTCGCGAAAGCCACGGCTGCGGAAATACTGCATTCCTATGGCAATGCCGTCGGGGTCGTTCTGCATCTTGTCCTGAAAGTATTTCATCGCCCATTCGTTGACAATGAACATACTCTCGCGCTCGCTCTGCTCCCGCTTTTCGTAGTCGGTGAGTTCGCGTTCGCGTATCTCGATGTGGTATTTGTTGGCAAGCCAGCGCAGAGCCTCAACATAAGTCATCTGCTCATGCTCCATAATGAAGCTTACGGGATTGCCTCCCTTGCCGCAACCGAAGCAATGACACATGCCACGTGCAGGCGAAACATAGAACGACGGGGTCTTCTCGTCGTGAAAAGGACACAATCCCTTGTAGTTGGCCCCACTGCGTCGCAGCGTGACAAACTCCGAAACTACCTCAACAATGTTGGCTGCATCCTTAATTCTTTCTACTGTAGCGTGGTCTATCATCTGTCGTTAATGTTAACTATACTGTCGGCTTCATGACACAATAAGCCAAATACAAAGTTAACATTAAAATCTCAGACAGAGAAGCCTGCACAAGTTTTTTATCAAATACTAATACTACAGACGACTATTTTTTTATAATTTTGCACAAGCGTAAAACTCCATACACATTATTATGAATATAAAATCAATAGGCAACAAGATCAAGGGCAACCCCAGAATGACTGAAGGTACGGTGTATTCCATACTCGTTATTTGCGGAATTTCGCATTTTCTCAACGACATGATTCAGTCTATCATACCGTCCATCTACCCTATCATCAAGGACAAGTTCGGCTTCTCGTTTGCGCAGATAGGCATCATCACGCTCATTTTCCAGATGACTTCGTCGATACTGCAACCCTTCACGGGCCTCTACGCCGACCGCCATCCGCGCCCTTACGCATTGTCTACAGGTATGTGTTTCACGCTTACCGGACTGCTATTGCTCGCCTTTGCCGAAAACTATCTGCTCATTCTGCTTGCCGTAAGCATTGTCGGACTTGGCTCGTCTATATTCCATCCCACCGCATCGCGGGTGGCTCAGATGGCATCAGGCGGCCGAAAGAGTCTGGCACAATCCATATTTCAGGTTGGAGGCAATGGCGGATCGGCTCTCGGACCGTTGCTTGCAGCCATCATCGTATTGCCCTTTGGCCAGCACTCAATATCGTGGTTTGCCCTCGCCGCGCTGCTTGCAGCACTCATTATGGTGCGGCTTGGTGCATGGTATAAGGCACGTCTGGCGTACATTGCCGTTCACAAGCAGCACAATCCGGCATTGAACAACGACATTTCTAAGCGTTCCAAATACTGGGCTTTGTTCATTCTCGTAATGCTTGTATTCTCAAAATACTTCTACACATCGTGCATTACAAGCTATTTCACATTCTTCCTCATCGACAAGTTCGGCGTATCGGTGCAGACCTCGCAACTCTGTCTGTTCGTGTTTCTTGCCGCCTTTGCCATCGGCACAGTAGCCGGCGGAATGCTGGGCGACAAGTTCGGCCGCAAATACGTCATCTGGTTCTCCATTCTCGGAGCCGCGCCCTTCGCCCTTGCCATGCCTTTTGCCAATCTCACATGGACTATAATATTCACATTTCTTTCGGGATTGATCATCGCTTCGGCCTTCTCGTCAATCGTAGTGTATGCCACCGACCTCATGCCCGATAAGGTTGGAATGATAGCAGGAGTATTCTTCGGATTGATGTTCGGTCTGGGCGGACTCGGTTCTGCCTTCTTCGGATGGCTTGCCGACAAAACCAGCATAGAATTCATATTCCGTGTGAGCGCTCTGCTACCTCTACTGGGCATTATAGCTGGCTTTCTGCCGAATACACAGAAAAAGAAATGACGTTAATAATTTAGTCTCGTTTTTTTTCTATAATTTTGCATAGGAAAGAATATTCTGCTTTAATAAGCCATTATAATAATACAACCTACATTTCACTAAACAAACAATGAATCAGAAATTATTGACAGGAGCTGTCGCCGCAATGGCTTTCCTCCTGCCCTCAACCGCAATGGGACAAACTGCGGACTTCAACATTATCCCACAACCGCAGCAGGTTGTGGCTGACACAAGCGCACCGTTCGTGCTCAACTCCAACACCGTCATCTATGTGCAGACCAACAGTCAGGACATGAAGCGCAACGCCACTATGCTTGCCTCATATATTCAGGAGGCTACTGGCATTCGCCCCACAATAGGCAAGTTGGTAAAGGGCAACCCAGCCATTATCCTTTCTATCGACAAGACCATCAGCAATGCCGAGGGCTACAGGCTCAACTCTGACGCCAAGCAGATACGTATAGCCGGCGCTTCGGCTGCGGGCGTGTTCTACGGTATCCAGACTCTGCGCAAGTCGCTGCCACTCTGCAACGGCAAGGCTACTCAGGTATCTATCCCCGCTGTTCACATCACCGACGCGCCACGCTTCGCCTATCGCGGAACCCACCTCGACGTGTCGCGCCATTTCGTTACCGCCGACTCAATACGCCAGTTTATCGACATGCTCGCGCTGCACAATATCAACCGCTTCCATTGGCATCTCACCGACGACCAGGGATGGCGCATCGAGATAAAGAAATATCCGTTGCTCACCAAGATTGGCGCCAAGCGCGACCAGACCGTCATCGGCCATAACTCAGGCAAGTACGACGGCATACCCTACGACGGCTTCTACACCCAGCAGCAGATACGCGACATCGTGAAGTATGCAGCCGACCGCTACATCACCATCGTTCCTGAGATTGACCTGCCCGGACACATGCAGGCTGCTCTCGCTGCCTATCCCGAACTCGGATGCACCGGAGGTCCGTACAAGGTATGGCAGATGTGGGGCGTATCTGACAACGTTCTGTGTGCCGGCAACAACAAGGTGATGACCTTCATCGACAACGTGCTCAAGGAGATTACACAGCTGTTCCCGTCAAAGTACATACACGTGGGTGGCGACGAGTGCCCCAAGACCCAGTGGCAGAAGTGTCCCAAGTGTCAGGCCCGTATCAAGGCTCTGCACCTGGAGGCAAAGGACGGCCACTCAGCCGAGGAACGTCTGCAGAGCTATGTCATCACACACGCTTCCAACTATCTTAAGTCGCTCGGCCGCAACACAATCGGTTGGGACGAGATTCTTGAGGGTGGACTCGCCGAGGGCGCAACCGTAATGTCATGGCGAGGCGAAGCCGGAGGCATTGCAGCAGCCAAGCAAGACCACGATGTGGTAATGACTCCCAACAGCTACCTCTACTTCGACTACTACCAGTCGCTTGACAAGGCCAACGAACCGCTTGCCATCGGTGGCTATCTGCCCCTGCAGCGCGTATATTCTTACGAACCTATGCCTCAGGAACTGACTGCCGACGAGGCCCGCCACATCATTGGCGTTCAGGCAAACATATGGACTGAGTATATGCCTACATTCAAGCACATACAGTATATGGCCCTGCCACGTATGGCAGCATTGAGCGAGGTGCAGTGGACTCAGCCACAGCTGAAGGACTACACCGACTTCACCAACCGACTCATCGGACTCACCCATCTGTACGACCGACTCGGCTACAACTACGCCAAGCACCTCTACAACGTCAACATACATATCGACAGCGACACAAAGTGGCAGGAGATTGTAGTACACATGACTACTGCGGGCGATGCCGAGATTCGTTACACTCTCGACGGAAGCCAGCCTACCGCCAGCAGCACACTCTACACGGGTGCAATACATCTGCAGAAGTCGGCTAAGATACGTGCGGCTGCTTTCCGCAACGGCAAGAGCAGCAGCGTTACTGCGCAGGACGTGACGTTCAGCAAGGCTACAGCCTGCCCCGTCAAGTTGCTCCAGCCTACACACAAGAGCTATACCTTCAACGGCGGTGCAGCCCTTACCGACGGACTTGTAGGCGACAAGGGCTTCGGCACAGGCCGTTGGTTGGGATTCAGCGGCAACGACCTTGAAGCCGTTATCGATCTTAAGAAGCCTACCGACGTGTCGAGCGTGAGCCTCAACACTTGCGTTGACAAGGGCTCGTGGATATTCGACGCCCGCAACATTGAGGTGAGCCTTTCTACCGACGGCGTAAACTTCACCTCTGTAGCCAAGCACTCTCTGCCTGCAATGGAAAAGAATTCAGCCGACAACATCAATACATACGAGCTGAAATTCTCACAAACCAAGGCTCGCTATATCAAGGTTTATGCCACTTCAGAGCACAACATACCCGACTGGCATTCCGGTAAGGGTAAGCCGGCGTTCCTCTTCGTTGATGAAATCAGCGTAAAATAATACATTATAACAATCCTGCCAAGAAAGCCATTCGGGCACTCCTTGGCAGGATTTTTTGTGGCTCATCAGGAAAATGGAGTGATAATATAGTTTTAATAAGTACAAACTGTAGGAGGCTATGGCGTCCCCGCCATAGCCTGAGCAAGCAGGCAGTGCATATTATCAATAACAAGAATGTACAGACTAACTGCACAGGCTATGGCGGGGACGCCATAGCCTCCTACCATTTGCTTACCAATTAACTTACAAAATTGAACTTATAATATTATCACTCCATATTCCGGATTATTGGTAGAAATTCCTTCATTTTTCAAAAGGACTCAAAACGGATTTCAAAAGGAGTCCTTTTACAATGCAAAAGGAGTCCTTTTGGAACGCAAAAGGAGCCCTTTTAGAATGCAAAAGGACTCCTTCTGGAATGCCGCTGTTGAAAAGCGGCGTTTTTATACTTGTTTTTCTTATTCTGCAACGCATTTCAGATTACCATCTAAGAGCCATTTCGGCAAGCGTCTTGCCTTGCTCCTCGGCATGAGCATTGAGCTGTCTCAGATGGGCAAGCAACTTCGGCGTGAGCATGCTATGCTTAAGGAACGCCGCTGCAACCGCAGCGTACAAAGAGAGCATCGCCATTGTCATAGCGATGCTCGTCAGCTTTATACAATCCTTTCAGATTCATATTTTATAGTATTTACTTCTTCACTTTAGTAGCTACAACGAAGTAGCCAATCAGGCAGCAGTAGGCTGCAAGCGAAGCAATCTGCGAGAGTGGGTTGGCAAGCCAGCCCTCCATCCATGCGTCACTCACGAGGTGAACGTCGCAGAAGCGCAACAGTGCCGATACAACACCCATCAGTGCACCGCCCGCAATGAAACCGCTGGCAAGCAGAGTGCCCTTCTCGTTACGCTCGCGGTTGACCTCTGCGTTATTCGAACGGGTAGAAACATACCAGCTGATGATACCGCCTACAAGGAGCGGAGTGTTCAGTTCGAGCGGAATGAACATACCGAGTGCAAACGCAATGGCAGGAATCTTGAAGAAGGTGAGCACAATGGCGATGACAGCACCTACTGCATACAACGCCCAAGGAGCACCAACACCGTTCATCAACGGGTCGATTACGGCAGCCATAGCGTTGGCCTGAGGAGCGGCAAGCTGTCCGCTTGCAAATCCGTAAGTCTGGTTAAGCAGTATCATTACGCCACCCACGGTAGCAGCCGAAACGAGTGTGCCAAGGAATTTCCATGTCTCCTGCTTGGCGGGAGTCGTTCCGAGCCAGTAACCAATCTTCAAATCGGTGATGAAACCGCCAGCCATCGACAGCGCTGTACATACAACGCCACCCATAATGAGCGCAGCTACCATACCGCCAGTACCCTTCAGTCCAACGGCTACGAGCACTACCGACGCAAGTATGAGCGTCATGAGCGTCATGCCCGAAACGGGGTTAGAGCCAACAATGGCTATGGCATTGGCAGCAACTGTGGTGAAGAGGAACGCTATAACGGCCACAAGCAGAATACCAACAACTGCAAACAGCAGATTGCCGTCCATCACTCCAAACCAGAAGAAGAGGAATGTGGCTATGAGAGTGACGATACTGCCTATAGCGATAATCTTGAATGAGATGTCGCGCTGTGTGCGTACGGTGTCAGCCGAAGCCTTTGCACCGCCCTTCATCTCGTTGGCTGCAAGCGATACGGCTCCCTTGATGATGCCCCACGACTTGATGATGCCGATGATACCAGCCATAGCGATGCCACCGATACCAATGCTCTTGCCGTAATACTTGAATATCTCCTCAGCCGACATTGCTCCTACGGTCTGCGTAATCTCCGGATTCCAGATGTTCAGAACCTGGTCGTGGAACACAATAGACATTCCAGGCACGATGAGCCACCATACGGCAAACGAGCCAAGGCAGATGATGAACGCATACTTCAGACCGATGATGTATCCCAAACCGAATACGGCAGCACCGGTGTTCACCTTGAACACGAGCTTTGCCTTGTCGGCTGCCATCACGCCCCATTCCATTACGCGAGTGGTGAAGTTCTCGTTCCACCAGCCTACTGTGGCAACGATGAAGTCGTACAAACCACCTACCAGACCGGCAACGAGCAACGGCTTTGCCTGCGAACCGCCCTTCTCGCCGCTGACGAGAACCTGTGTGGTGGCTGTTGCTTCAGGGAAAGGATACTTGCCGTGCATGTCCTTGACGAAATACTTACGGAACGGAATCATAAACAGAATTCCGAGTATACCGCCCAACAGCGAAGAGAAGAACACCTTGAAGAACGAAACGCTCATCTCGGGATACTTTGCCTGCAGGATATAGATAGCGGGCAGGGTGAAAATGGCACCTGCTACGATAGTACCCGAGCAGGCTCCGATACTCTGTATGATGACGTTCTCGCCCAAAGCCTTGTTGCGCTTGGCGGCTGTAGACACGCCTACGGCAATGATGGCGATAGGTATGGCAGCCTCAAACACCTGTCCTACCTTCAGTCCGAGATAGGCTGCGGCTGCTGAGAACAGCATAGCCATGATGATACCCCATGTCACCGACCACATGTTTACCTCGGGATAGGTCTGCCCAGGCGACATAATCGGCTTGTACTCCTCACCCGGCTTCAACTCAGTGAAGGCGTTGTCGGGCAATTGGATTTGCTCTTTTTCTTTTTCCATGTTATAGTGTTATTTAATATTAATTGTTTCGTGCGTAGTATATTTTGCAAAGTTACAACTTTGTAACTATAAATCTGTGATAAACCGGGAAAATATATTTAAATTTGCAGACAACAAATATATATTGAAATGAACCGAACCAAAAGACTATTGGCAGCTACTGTAGCTGCCGCTTTTGCCGGATTACAATCGTTTGCCGGCAACGACCTGACAATGATAGTAGGCACATACACCGACCAGAGCACTTCTGAAGGAATGTATGTGTATCACTTCAATCAAGACAACGGAAAGGCTGAAGCCGTCAGCTGCATCCAATCGGGCAATCCGTCGTTTCTCATCTTCAACGACAATGCCACCCGTGTGTACGCCGTCAACGAATACGACGACGAGCGACGAGGTGCAAGTGCATTCTGTTTTGACGCTTCTAAGGGCATGCTTTCGCTCATCAACAGCCAGCATTGCGGCACAACGGCAACTTCGCACGTCAAGAATATGCCTGGCGCAGCACCCTGCAACATTATGATATATGGCCATCATCTTGTGACTTCCAACTACAACGGTGGCGACATTTCGGTGTTTCCTATCCGTGAGGACGGCTCTATCGCACCTGAAAGCCAGTATCTTTGCATGTTCAAGAATAACAAAGTGGATGCTCATATACACTGTTGCCGCATCACTCCCGACCGTCGCTACATGATAGCCAACGACCTTGGCAACGACTGTATATGGCGTTTTGACATAAATAACGCAAGCGATGATTTCCTTGGTAATGCCGAAAAAGCTTTCCTTAGCAACCCAAAAGAGATATACACTGCGCCCAAAGGCACCGGTCCACGACATATTGCGTTCAACAAGAAGGGCAATGTGGCTTACCTGATTGGCGAACTTGACGGCAGCATTACGGTACTTGGCTACAACAACGGCAATATGCGTGAGTTGCAGCGTGTGCAGGCTTCGCTGACAAAGACGCTCGGAAGTGCCGACATTCATATATCGCCCGACGGCAAATTCGTCTACGCTTCACACCGACTCAAGGACGAAGGAGTATCCATTCACGCTGTAGATGCCAAGACGGGATTGCTCACCAACGTTGGATTTCAGCCCACAGCTGCTCATCCACGCAATTTTGCCATTACTCCAAATGGCAAGTATCTGCTTGTAGCATGTCGCGACAGCAACGTGATTGAGGTGTTCAGACGCGACATTACGACCGGAAAACTCACTAACACACACAACGATATAAAGCTCGGCAAACCCGTGTGCATACAGTTTGCCGATAAATAAAGAATAAGGTATAAGCCTAAAGGCGGGCTGAAATAGCCCAAATAAAAATGGCGGAGCATCCTTTGCAGGAGCTCCGCCTTATTTGTTTATGCAGCCGTTCAAGCTATATGTTGCTATTGTTCAAGCTATACGCTACAGCCATTCAAGCCACATAGGGTTTGCATGATTGATGATTAGAACATCTTGTCAGGGTAAACACCCTCGTCGTGCAACTTCTGGAACTTCTCGACAGTGCCGGGACGATCCTCAGGATAAGTTACGCCGAACCACTTAGATGTAGTATCGAGAACCTCGCAAGTAGCTGTACCGTCGTTGATGAGCTTATCAACCATCAGAGGAATGAAGAACTCGCTCTTGAGGTTTGACATATTCTTCGGGTCAGAAAGGAATGTCTTGAAGAACTCGTTGCTGTGCTCGAAGTAGTCAGGAGTGAAGCCCCAGAAGTTCATTGACACTGGTGTGTTGTCAGGAATAGCCACCCATGTCTCGCCGTCCTCGTCGAGATACTTAACAACACCGTCGATGCGCTGGATCTTTGTACGCTCTACTACAGATGTAAGGTGATGAGCGTCGTCGTTAGAACATACGCCACGGCTTACTGTACCGCTATCAGACAATGTGTTGCCGCAACGGAAACCTACCATAGCATACTTGCCCTTTGAACCCTCAGGAAGCTCGCTGAGCCACTTGCCCATAACGTTGAACGAGTCACGATCGTAGAAATCGTCGCAGTTGATTACTGCAAACGGCTCGTTGATAACGTTCTGACCCATCAATACAGCGTGGTTTGTACCCCAAGGCTTGGTGCGTTCAGCCGGACATGTGAATCCCTCTGGCAGTGCGTCAAGGCTCTGGAACACGAGTTCGCAAGGAATGTGACCCTCGTATTTTGAAAGAACGACACGGCGGAAGGCATCCTCGAAATCCTTACGGATAACGAATACGAGCTTGCCGAAGCCTGCATTGATAGCGTCATAGATAGAGTAGTCCATGATGGTTTCACCATGAGGACCGAGCTCATCGAGCTGCTTCAGACCGCCATAACGGCTGCCCATACCTGCAGCGAGGAGAAAAAGTGTTGGTTTCATAATCTTATTTTATTAGATATGGTTTTACCGTAAAAATATAGATTCGCTCTGACTTTTAGTCTATAGCAATGGCAAAAGTAACAAATAACGTTGGAATAAAAAAGTTTTTACTTAGTTTTTTGCTTCCAAATTGCCGTTTATAGGGGTATTTGAGTGACTTTTTATATAAGAAATGAGATTACTCCTGGAAAGACATGACATTACTCTTGGACTGGCTTCACGTTCCTTCTATCATTATTCCAAGTCCTGCAGCACTACAATCTGAGGAGTTCGCAATGCCGGTTTCAGCTCGCCGCCAATGTAGAAGCATCCCTTCTGAGTGACTACCATCTGTGCTCCGGCACGTGCCAGGGCTTTATCGGCAAATCGTGTCTTAATCCACGCTTCCTTGACAACGTCATACTCGTACAGATTTCCGCTGAAGCGATACCAAGAGATGGGCTGATTGAGATAGTCGGCTTGCTTCACTCGCTCATAACGGCCGCTTATAGCATCAAGGAATATGTCCTTGTTGACTCCGCCTGTGGCGTAAATCTTGCCATTGTCGGTCCACGCTATGCCACCTGCCAGAGTCATTTCTCTGCCGTCTACCGACTTCGGTGCAGCCAGACTTGTCCACTTTCCTGTAGCAATATTCATGCAGCACCCCGTGGTATGCACTTCGCTCTGTTCGCCATTGGCAAAGAATCCGCCACAAACATAAAGCTTTCCGTCGAGCGCAGCGGCTACGGGTTGCACTCGGGCTGAGCCCGGCATACTGCCGATATTGCTCCATGAGGGATTGGCAGCATTCAGATTGAGAGCCAGAACATCTGCCGATGGTTTGCCGTCGTGATTGCCTCCCACCACAAACACGTTGTCCTTGCTCTGCGCCACAGCCATATTGTCAACCGTGCAGGGCAGGTCGGCAAGGCGCTTAACGTCGGCACGCCCGCCCACCCCATCGAGATGGATGCTATAAACCGACTTCAGCGCATGATTGCTGTTGTTGCCTCCGATGAACAGAAGGCTGTCGCCACTCACTACAGTCACTCCATAGGCAGCCGGTTCGGGCAGCATTCCTACGAGTCGCCAGTTGAGAACGTCGCCGTCAACGGGTGCCGCATATATGCCGGCATAATACGTCTTATTGCCAGGCGTTGGAAAATTGCATCCGCCAGCCACAACAATCCAGTCGCCAATCTGTGCGGCATAGCATGCCGACACGCCCAGCGAATAGCCGGGTTCGGTAGCCGGAAAGCCAAAGACGGGACGTACGCGTTGGGCAGAAGCTGATGTATGGAATATCGTAACGAACAATATGAAGAGGAATAAGAATCTTTTCATCGGGCACAATCTAAGTTTGTTATAAAACAAAAGGGTGTGGCACGGCTTGCACGTCAAGCTTTTGCCACACCCTATCATATAAGAATTATATTTAAGTTTCGCAAGCGAAAGTAGTTAAGAAGTTAAGGAGTTGTCGCGCCCTACGGTCGCTAAGGAGTTAAGCCATTAGTTTTTTTTGCTTGATATAGCATTATAAGCATTTGGCTTAACTTCTTAACTCCTTTAACTACTGAATTCTCTGAACTTGCAAAAGTTCTGAATTATACTAACCAAGTTTCTTCAATATCTCCTGGCAGAGCATATAGCTCTTGATCATCATGCGCGGAATATGGAACGGACCTTTGAAAAGGTTGCCCTTAGCGGGCTGTGCCACTGTGCCGTCGCGATGCAGATAGCCATACCACTCGCCGTATTCGGCATCGGGGAAGTGGGCGTATGTCCACTCGCTGATGCGCTCATGACGATACAGATACTTCTCGTCGCCGGTGCCGAGATAGGCATAGAGCGATGCGATGATGGTCTCGCACTGCGGCCACCAGAACTTCATGTCCTGCGAATAGTCCTGCACCGGGAGGTTCTTACAGTCGCGGAAGTTGATGATTCCACCGTATTGTTTGTCCCAACCCCAGTCCCATGACCAGTCAAGAATTTGAAGAGCCATATCGAACATAGGCTTGTCCCAACCGCGCAGCTTTGCCTCTTCCATGATAAACCATGATGTCTCGATGCAATGGCCGGGGTTGATTGTGCGGGTTTCGTTGGTGTCGATGAACTCGCCGTTCATTCCTACTGTCTCAAGCAGACACTTGAATTCGGGGTGGATGAAGTATTTCTTGAGTTTCTCGACAGACTCGTCAATCTGTGCAGTGAGCTTCGGGTCGTCGATGACCTTGCGTATGCAAGAGCCCACATTGATGAGAATCATGATGATGCTGTGGCTCTGCATCTGCACGTTCGGCTCAAACTTGGCAGGCAGGAAGCCCGGAGTGGCGAGGAAGCGCTGTGTATCCTCGAACACCTGGAGTGCGCGCTGTGCCCAATGCTGGTCGCCTGTGGCGAGTGCATACTCCGACATTGCTATCGCTGCGAATGTCTCCGAGAATACATAACGGCGCTTGCGCAAGGGCTGTCCTTCGGCTGTCACCGAGAAATACATGTGGCCCTGCTCGTCGAAGCAATGCTTCTCGATGAACTCAAGTGTCGACTTGGCTGCGTCGAGCCACTCCTGGTTCTTCTCGATATTGTTGTATGCAAAGGCGCAAATGAATGCAAAACGGCCCTGAAACCATACCGACTTGGTTGTATCCATCAACGATCCGTCGCGATTTACGCAAGTATAGACACCGCCATTGACCCGGTCCCAACCGTGTTCCATCCAGAACGGCATGATGTTCTCGGTCAGATCCTTCTTGTACGAGTCTGCCCAAGACTGAATATATTCTTTTACGTTCATTTCTTTATTGTTTGTTCGTCAGCCGACGATGGTTTAGAACTTGTTGGCACGCTCAAAGAAACCTATTTCCTCAAGCTCCTTCTTCATCTGAGCCTCTTCCTCATCAGTCATGTTGCGGAACGGTACACGGTTTGGTCCGAGGTCGAACCCGAGGAGCTTCATGATGCGCTTGCCGCCAACGATGTTGCCGCGGAAGTGGCAGATTACGTTGATTACGGCCTGTGAGAAGTTCTGCTTCTCGCGTGCTGTCTCGATGTCGCCGTTGTTCCAAGCCTCGATGATGCCTGTAAGCTCACGTCCGTTGTAGTTGGTTGTACCACCGATGCCACCGCGAGCGCCACCCTGTGCAAGGCTCGGGAGTATTGTCTCGTCCTGACCATGGAGCATATCATACTTGCCATCGGCATAGAGACGACACTGGTTGTACTCATAGAGCGACTCGTATGTGTACTTGATGCCGGCAAAGTTGGCTATGCGGCCATCGACAGCCTTCAGCAAGTCGAGCATAGGCAGATAAGCACCGTTGAATGCAGGGATATGATAGTAGTAGAAGGGAAGGTTGGGAGCGGCGTTGGCGATAGTCTCGCAGTACTCCACAAGTTCCTCTATGCGACCGATTTTCGGGAATGGAGGAGCCATCGAACCGATACCCCATGCACCGATTTTCTGTGCATGCTCAGCCAGACGCACACTCTCACGCAGGCAGCAGCTGCCTACATGTACTATCACCTTGAAGCCCTCCGGAGCTACCGACACCCAACGCTCGGCAAGCTGCATGCGCTCCTCGGTGGTGAGCATATAGCCTTCGCCTGACGAACCGTTGATGAAAACGCCCTTGAGTCCGTTCTTCTGCAACATCTTGGCATAAGCCTCGATTGGTTCAAGATTGACGTCACCGTTTGCATAGAAAGGTGTAAACGGAGCGTCGATAAGTCCGATAATCTTTTCCATAGTCTGTTTGTATTTAAAAGTATGTAATATTAAACCTTATATTTATATATAATATGTGTCTGACGTAGCATTACTCCTTGTTGTCGGTTGTAGGCTTCAGACAACCCAGCTGCAGCACGAGAGCCACGAGCACGATGCATCCCAGCACGGCAAAACCAAGTCCGAGGTTGCCTCCGTCGGTCCACTTGCCCAACAGGTGTGTCACGGCAGCACCGGCAAACACGCCCACCATGTTCATGACACCGTAAGCTGTGGCGCGATACTTGGCAGAAATAATCTGGCAGAGTATAGGCATGTTGTTGGCGTCGAACATTCCGTAGCCCATACCGAAGAGCAGTCCGGCTCCTACTACAGCCACGATACTATGGCCGAAGCCCAGCAATACGAGTGCAGGGATGGTCATACCGAGTCCGATGGCGCTGGTATAGACACGTCCGCGTATGTTGCGCAGCACCCACTTGTCAGACAATACGCCACCCACGATGACACCGATGAACGACGAAGCGGCAATGGTAATGGTCGACATAGGTCCGGCTTGCGACATAGGGATGCCGAGATTCTCGGCAAACAGCGTTGGCAACCAGTTCTTGGTGGCCCAACCCGGCAGACTCGGAACGGCAAAATAGATTAGAATCACCCAGAAAGCCCAGGTAGAGAACACCACGCTAAGTCCGCGCCAGACGGTCTCCTTAGGCTTACCAGCATCGGGATTGGCAGCTGCTACGGCTGCTGTGCCCTGATGCTTGTCATGCAGCAGAAGGGCGAGCACTACCGAGTAGACTATACCGATGATGCCAAACCAGTGGAATGTAGAGTGCCATGAGAAGATGGCGGCAACTGTTGCGCCGAATCCACCTATTGCCTGACCTACGTAAAGACCGGTCATGTGGATGCCAATGGCGAGCGAACGCGACTTGCCTTCGTGCCAGTCGGCTATGAGCGAGAGTGCCGACGGGATGTAAAGCGCCTCGCTTATACCCATAAGAGCACGCAACCAATAGAGCTGCTGAAAGTCGGTGGCATAGCCCATAAGATATGTCACGGCTGACCAGACGAACAAACTGCCTACTACGAGCTTCTTTCGGCTCACACGGTCGGCTACCACTCCGGCAAACGGACTTACAATTCCGTATATCCAAAGGAAAACCGCCATCAACGCACCAAAAGCCTCAGCTTTGTTCAATTCGGCGATGTCGGCCTTCATAGCCTCCTGCATTGTGGAGAGCATCTGACGGTCCATGTAATTCAATAAGGCCACAACCCAGAGCAGCGCAACGACTACCCACGGGTAAAACTTACTTCTTTTCATCAGTTTCTATCAGTTAGTGTATACTTAATATTTGGGTTTTAGTTTATTCGATTAGTCGTACATACAGTTGATTTTATCTGTATCTGATATTTACTTTGCAAAAGTATACTTTTTTTCTATATTAAGCAAGTTAAATAAAATATTTTTTAAACACAATTAATTTATTTACTATTTTTAATAAAGTAACACCTCTAAATTACAGCAAAAACCACTCTGAATTATGGGTGCAATCCTATGGTTTTGCAAAAGGACTCCTTTTGGCGAGTAAAAGGATTCGTTTTGGATTGCAAAAGGACTCCTTTTGGTGAGTAAAAGGACTCGTTTTGGAAGGCAAAAGGACTCCTTTTGAAAAGCAGGGGTTTTAGATTGGGGAAACTGGAAATAAAAGGATGGAATACAAGGGGGTACACCTTATTATATATATAGGGTTGGGATTTGGTAATGATATTGCATGGCATAACTGACTTTTAACACACACTCTTAATACCGAATTGCTGCTCAGGTTATGGCGAGGACGCCATAACCTCCTACCATTAGAAGTACTACTGAATTCCATTGCAGCCCTTTTTGCCCCATATTCCTGCCATTATGTCAGTAACTTATTGGTTTTCAATACGTTATTCTGTCATTTTGTCAGCCAGACAAGCTATGGAATATAGTTTGTGTTTATAGTTACCGAAAGCGAAAAGCTTTAATACAAGAAATCAGAATAAATCAAGAAAGGAGAACAAAATATGACATTCGACAAATTCACAATCAAAGCCCAAGAGGTTGTTCAGGAGGCTGTCAACACTGCACAGCGCCAAGGACAACAGAGCATTGAGCCGGTACACCTGCTGAAGGGTGTGATGGTGAAGGCCAAAGACGTAGCCACATACATCTTCCAGAAGCTCGGAGTCAATGCCAATCAAATAGACACAGTTGTCGACAGCGAGATACAGCGACTGCCACGCGTTCAAGGTGGACAGCCATATCTCTCTAACGATGCCAACAGCGTGCTTCAGCGTGCGCAGGACTTCGCCACCAAGAACGGCGACGAGTTCACAAGCGTTGAGCCGATATTGCTCGCCCTGCTTCAGGTAAATTCTACTGCAAGCCGCATTCTGAAGGATGCCGGCATGACGGAGGCTGAAACAGTGAAGGCAATTCAGGAACTGCGACAGGGTCAGAAGGTGCAGTCGCAGTCGGGCGACGAGAACTATCAGAGTCTTGAGAAATACGCCAAGAACCTCGTTGAGGAAGCCCGCCAAGGCAAGCTCGACCCGGTTATAGGCCGTGACGAGGAGATTCGCCGCGTGCTTCAGATTCTGTCGCGCCGTACCAAGAACAATCCTATTCTTATAGGCGAGCCGGGTACCGGTAAGACAGCTATCGTTGAGGGACTGGCTGAGCGTATTGTTCGTGGTGACGTGCCCGAAAACCTTAAGGACAAGCAGCTCTACTCTTTGGATATGGGTGCGCTTGTGGCTGGCGCCAAGTACAAAGGCGAGTTTGAGGAGCGCCTGAAGAGCGTCATCAAGGAAGTGACCAACAGCGACGGTCGCATCATTCTCTTCATCGACGAGATTCACACTCTTGTTGGTGCAGGAGGTGGCGAGGGCGCTATGGACGCTGCCAACATATTGAAACCGGCTCTTGCACGTGGCGAATTGCGCAGCATCGGTGCAACAACCTTGAACGAATACCAGAAGTATTTCGAAAAAGACAAGGCTCTGGAGCGCCGATTCCAGACGGTCATGGTAGACGAGCCTGACGAGCTTTCAGCCATCTCAATACTGCGTGGATTGAAGGAACGCTATGAGAACCACCACAAGGTGCGTATTCAGGACGATGCCTGCATAGCTGCCGTGAAACTCTCTGAGCGCTACATCAGCGACCGATTCCTCCCCGACAAGGCCATCGACCTTATGGACGAGGCTGCTGCCAAACTGCGTATGGAGCGTGACTCTGTACCGGAGGAGCTCGACGAGATTACACGTAAGCTGAAACAGCTTGAGATTGAACGCGAGGCCATCAAGCGCGAGAACGATACCGACAAGATTGCACAGCTCGACAAGGACATTGCCGAACTGAAAGACCAGGAGAGTTCGTTCCGTGCTAAGTGGGAAAGCGAGAAGGCGCTTGTCAACAAGATACAGCAGGACAAGCAGCAGATAGAACAGTTGAAGTTTGAGGCTGAACGTGCCGAGCGCGAAGGCAACTACGAACGCGTGGCTGAGATACGCTACGGCAAACTCAAATCGCTCGACGACGACATCAAGTCGATACAGAACCAGCTCAAGTCGACACAAGACGGCAACGCCATGATTCGCGAAGAGGTGACTGCCGACGACATAGCCGAAGTGGTAAGCCGCTGGACCGGAATACCAGTTACGCGAATGATGCAGAGCGAACGCGAGAAGTTGCTGCATCTGGAGGAGGAACTTCACAAGCGTGTAATTGGTCAGGACGAAGCTATACGTGCGGTGAGCGATGCCGTACGCCGCTCACGTGCCGGACTGCAGGACCCGAAACGTCCTATCGCTTCGTTCATCTTCCTCGGCACAACGGGTGTAGGTAAGACAGAACTTGCAAAGGCTTTGGCTGAATACCTCTTCAACGACGAGACGATGATGACGCGTATCGACATGAGCGAATATCAGGAGAAGTTCAGCGTAAGCCGTCTTATCGGTGCGCCTCCAGGATACGTAGGCTACGATGAGGGCGGACAGCTCACCGAGGCAGTACGTCGCAAGCCTTACTCAGTAGTGCTCTTCGATGAGATTGAGAAGGCTCACCCCGACGTGTTCAACATCCTCTTGCAGGTATTGGACGACGGTCGACTCACAGACAACAAGGGTAGAACGGTCAACTTCAAGAACACCATCATCATAATGACCTCAAACCTCGGCAGCCAGTATATTCAGGGACAGTTTGCAGGCATCACGCCTCAGAACCGCGACCATGTTATCAGCGACACCAAGGCAAAGGTTATGGAGATGCTCAAGAAGACGATACGTCCGGAGTTCCTCAACCGTATCGACGAGACCATCATGTTCTTGCCGCTCACCAAGGCAGAAATAGCCCAGGTAGTGACATTGCAGATGAACGCCGTGAAGAAGATGCTCGAGCCGCAGGGATTCACTCTCAACGTTACTCCTGCCGCCATCGACTTCCTCGCCGACGAAGGCTTCGACCCGGAGTTTGGTGCACGTCCGGTAAAGCGTGCCATCCAGCGCTGCGTACTCAACGACCTCTCTAAGAAGATTCTCTCTGACGAGGTTAAGCGTGAGCAACCAATCACCATCGATGCCGACAACAACGGACTCGTATTCCGCAACTAAGCAGAACCGAGTCAGCAACTAAGCGAAACGCATAGACATAATAAAAGGGAGCGCCAAGACTCATAACACTGAGTTTTGGTGCTCCCTTTTTTTTTGATACCACGCATTATCCTTATAGCCTTATCCCATATTTCCAAGCATCCTTAGGACATACTTTCACACAAACGCCACATGCCACGTAGCGGTCTTGCTCGTTAATCGCTTTATACTTAGCCATGTTGTTACTTCTGTACGCCTTCCTTTTCCAGGATTTCTTCCAGAAATTCAGATGCGTCAGCCACGCAAAGATGGCATTCGCGAAGCACTTTTCCTGTGCCCACACCTTTGAGCAATTTGCATTGTGTGGCACCGTTGCGCTGCTTGAATTTATCCATAATCTGTCTCATGCCCTTGACGGACTTCGCCTTGTCCTGAGTGGCAAGTCCGAGTATGATGCCTGCTCCAACGATGGCTCCACAAGTTCCCTCCATATTACCCATACCTGCAGCAAAAGCATTACCAGCATTCTTAATGGTTTCTTCTTCCATACCGGCGAAGTCGTGGTAGGTGCAGAGCACAGCCTGAGTGCAATTATGCGAACCACAACGCTTCTTTTCAGCTGCTATTTCTTTTCTTGTTTCCATATTATTATCTCCTTGTTATTTTATTTGTTGTTTTGATTTCGGCTACAAAGATAACGCTTTTATTATAGATACATAAAAGATGTCAGCTATACATTAATAGATAAATTCTATTGTTCCCTTACACAAGAGCTTACATAAGACTCCTATATATTTATCTTTTCTTTGTTTTCTTTTTCCTTTCTTGTTTAGTTTTCATATATAGTGACACTTATAATTTATAAAGCAATAAATTCAATTATCAATACTCTGTTAATTCTAACGTAATCGTTTGAAAATGAGGGAGTTAATTAACGTAATATAACTAATAAAATTTG
>URDM01000010.1 GCA_900546575.1 uncultured Prevotella sp. | reverse complement strand
GCGACACGGTAGAAACCGAAGCGGCTGGGTTCCTTGCACTGCCGGAAGAAGTTTTTGAAGAAGTTGTCCAGCACGTCGCCGTGGCGGTCGAATTGCAGGAAACTCTGCGCGTTCTCCGCTTTCGCGGGGGTGCGCTTGGGGGAACCGTCGGCATCCAGCCCGGCTACCACGCTGATCTCGCCCGTCTTCTCATCACGGACTATCAGCACGTCCTTTTCGCTTTTTTTCTTTGCCATTTGAAAAATGTTTTAATGGGTTATTTTTGAAAGAAATTATGGATACGAGCCTTGTAGAAGGCTATATCTTCCTTTTTGAAGTCCTTTACGTGTCCGGAAAGGAACGTCAGCACGTCCTCTTCGCTGTAATAGGTCTTTTTGCCGAGCGTCTTGTACGGCAACGCGCCGATGCTGCGGTAGCGTTGCAGGGTACGCTTGCTTATCTGGAGCAGCATACAGAGGTCTTGGTTGTCGAACATCCTGATACGCTCCATCGGGTTCGGGGCTTTGCCGGACGGCTGCAAGGACAGCAGCAGTTCGTCCTGACGGTCGAGCCGTTCCATCAGCTTCCGCATCCAGCTCTCAAAATTGTTTCGGGTAAGCAGTTCCATATGTCACGTCCTCCTTCTTTTGGGTTTGCCGCCGCCCGTGCGTAGCGTATGGTTGCGTTTCAGTTCCGTCGGTGTCGCCGCGTCTTCCATGACGGTGCAGTCCGCAAGCAGGCGGTCGATTTCAGACTGTCGGTAGCGGCATTTGCCGCGCAGCACTACATAGCCGATGCGATGCTCGTTACGCATACGCTGGAGGGTGCGGGTACTCACATTCAACAGGTGCGCCGCCTCACGGGTGGTGAGCAACCTGTCTGCGGATTTTTCCTTTCTTTCGCCGGAAACGGCACGCACGTGTGCCGCTATCTCGGCTATCTGTTCCGTCAATGCGGTGAAAGCGGAACTTTCCATCGTTATTACTTTCATATTCAGTCCTTTCTTTTGGTTTCTGCGGCAAAATTCGGCAATAAACAAAAGGGGCTTTAACAGCTCACTACGTGTCTCACGTAAGATTTTTATTGGAAATGGCTCCATTACCCGGACAGACGGCGCAACATACAGCCTTTCAGCGGGAAACGATATGCGTTCATGAGGATGGCGTTACCTTTGCGGCAAACCTGAAATGTTTTGAATATGGAAATTGTATCTATCGAGAAAAAGACCTTCGAGATGATGGTGGCGTCCTTCAACGCCCTCTCGGAGAAGGTTGCCGCCCTGAGGCGCAAGAGCGACGGCGGGCGGTTGGAAAGATGGCTCACGGGCGAGGAAGTCTGCGGGCAGTTGAGAATCAGCCCGCGCACGTTGCAGACGTTGCGCGACAAGCGGCTTATCGGCTACTCGCAGATAAACCGCAGGTTCTATTACAAGCCGGAAGAAGTTAGGAGGCTGATTCCGCTTATCGGTACGCTCTATCCCGGCGGCAGGTAATCTTATTATTCACCCACTGAATCCAAAGTTATGATGAACGAGAACAACGATGTTTTTACACTGGAGGACGAGCCGCTTGCCACCGTGGTGCAGAATATGCGCAAAGGCTCTAAATGGCTCTCTGCATTTTTGGAAAACTACCGTCCACCGCTGGACGGGGAACGTTACCTGACGGACAGGGAGGTGGCGGAGTTGCTCCGTGTGAGCCGCCGTACCTTGCAGGAATACCGTAACAACAGAGTGTTGCCCTTTATCCTTTTAGGCGGGAAGGTGCTTTACCCCGAATCGGGATTGCGTGAACTGCTGGAGGCGAATTACCGCAAACCGATGGAGTAATGTCCTGACATTCCGGAATAAAATGCGTACCTTTGTGGTTAAAACGAATACCATTATGCTTCGGAGTGAATTTGCAAAATTGTTAGAATCCACAATAATTCCTGAAGGAATTGAGCAAGAGGACATAAAATCCCGAATCTATCCTATAAGTGCAGCATTGATGTCAATGTTGCCACAAAAACTGTATAGATATAGGAGTTGTTCAACATTAAACCTTGATGCTTTTGACAAGGATCTGGTTTATGCTGTTACTGCTGATAAGTTTAATGACCCCTATGACACTCTTGTTTATTATAGTTTGGATAATATTCAAGAGCAAATGAGAGCTTGTTGTACAGAAGAATTTCTTGAACAATTCAAACAGATACTTGAAACTAAAGATTTCGAATTTCCTCCAAGTGTAATCCAATTTTTCGGAAGAAACAATTTGACAGGTTTAAAAAAACAGGTAATATCGTGTAACGGCATAAATCCATTGACATTAGCTCTTTTTAGTGTTGTAATGGAAAACATATTGAAAGAAATCCTATTAAAAATGGGGGATACATTAAAGGTCGTATCTACAATAGCATGTTTAAGTGAAAGCATAGATTCTGTTATAATGTGGAGTCACTATGCCCAAAATCATGAAGGGTTTGCATTGGAATATGATTTAAGGTTCTTATTAGAACAAGGAGAAATGAATTGTTGTATCTTGCCTGTTATATATGATAATAACCGCTTTGATGCAAATAGTTTTATTCAATGGTATATAGCAAAGAGCTTGGGGCTGGATGTTAAAAATATAGATTCACTATCGCATTTGAAAATGGCTATTCACAAATCCACACAGTGGGAATATGAAAATGAATGGCGTATTATTCATTCAGAGAAACAACCTGCCGCACATTCTCGTGCAACAAGCCTGAAAATTGTTCCTAAAGCAATCTATTATGGAGAGAGAATTTCAAACATCCACAAGAAAACTTTGCATTATATAGCACAAGAAAAAGGAATTGCGGAATATGATATGTACATTGATTGTGGCTCGTTAAAGTATGAGATGTTATATAAGCCATCTCAATTTTGATACCTCATATTCTTTAGCACATAATTTGTATATTCAAAATTGACTATTTTAAAGTTAAAACGGACAGCTTGATGGTTGTCCGTTTTTAATTGATTTTCATCGTCTTTTCAGCAGTAACCGCCTTTTCCGCTATGTACGAATAACATGTAGGCGGTATGCTTGTCTTTTGCAAGTGCCTTGTCCATCAGCCAGCGGCGGAAAAGATGGGCATGGTATGTGCTCAGCCGAAAGGTGACGGGGATGATTATCTCAAGCGAGTAAACATCCGCATACAGACCGTTTTCAAGTTGGATGTAGCGGCATGCCTCGTAGTCGTTCAGCACGTCCGTTTTGAGGATGGCTTTGATGGCGGCGTTCACTGCCGGGACACCCGTGTGGAACAGTCTGGCGATTTCTCCGGCGGTCATCCATACATCGTTACCGGTTACGCTGACCGCCTTGTCCTCAATGATGATTATGTCACGTTTCATGGCTTCTCTGTTTTAGATGGTACGACCTGCAAATTCTTCGATTTGGTTCAATCTCGCGGCAAGGTTCTCCATGTCTTGATTGAGCTTCTCTTTGGTTATTTTCGCGTATATCTGCGTTGTCTTTATGCTTTTGTGTCCCAGCATGGAACTGACCGTTTCGATGGGTACGCCGTTGGAGAGGAACACCGTCGTGGCGGCCGTGTGGCGGCTTTGATGCCATGTAATATGCTTGGTGATACCGCAACGCTTGGCGACGGCACGGATTCCGGCAAGGCACGTGTTATAGTGGGGTACGGGGAATATCCTGCCGTCCCCACACAGCCCACGGTATTTGTCGATGATGCGCTTCGCTATGTCGAGCATACGGATGTTGGACACCACACCCGTCTTCTGGCGGTTGATGTTTATCCACTCGTGTTCGTCAAAGTAGGTGCGGATATTCTCTTCCGTCAGGTTGCGCATATCGGCGAACGACAAGCCCGTGAAGGCGCAGAACAGGTATAAATCACGATACAGTTCTTGCTTCGCATTCTTCAGCTTACCTTCCATCAGCAGGCGGATTTCATCTTTCGTCAGAAAGCTGCGGGTCGTTTCCTCCTTCTTGATTTCATACTCGCGGAACGGGTCGCGCGTGAGCCACTCATTGTTGATGGCGATGAACACCATCGTCCGAAGCGGGCAGACATACAGCCACACGGTGTTGGTGCAGCAGTGTTTGTCCGTGCGCAGGAACATTTCAAAATCGGAAATGAAAGCGGGGGTAAGCTCTTTCAGGGCGATGTCCTTCACGTGGTAGCGGATGGTGAGGAACTCTTGCAGGTGCTTGTAAACGATCTTGTATTTGTCAAACGTGCCTTTGGCTTTCATGCCTGCCTCCACCTGCTTGGCATAGTCCTCGTTGTGTTGCCGGAACACCTGCAATAGCGTGTGGTAGCGGTGTTCCAGTCCAAGAAAGGCGTTTTTCACCTTTTCCGCAGTGACGAAGTTGTCACGCTCCATGATTTCCTGATAGTGCTTGTTGATGCGTACGCGCATCTTGTCGAGCATACGGTTCGTTTCGAGTGCAGCCGTGCTTCTGCCCGTGACACGTCCTCCTTTGGTGTCCCACAGCTTAGGATCGACGGTCAGTTTGCAGCTGAACTGTGTTTGCCTGCCATCCACCGTGATACGTCCCATGACGGGTACTGTCCCGTCCTTTTTCACTACCTGACGTTTGAGGTAGTAGATAACTGAAAATGTACTCTTCATCGTCCTTAATTTTTTTAGGTTCAAAATTAGTCGGTGAAGAATCCTTCGTCGGTACGCAAAACACGGAGGAACGACGCAATCTTTTTCCGTAACTGGATTTGTCGCGTGAGTTGTTAGTAACTCACTATATCACAACGCCTTGTTTTGCCATTCGTGCCAATTTCGTCACCTATATGGTGTGGTTACGAACAAGTAACGTTGCGACGTCTTGACTTGGCTTCGGCAAGGATTGTGGTGGCGTTGGAGATAATCGGCTGCTTAAATGAAACCTCTGTAAATCAATTCTATTACTTCATTCTTCTGTATTCCACTTTTTTGTAGTATCTTTGTAATATAATTATGGCTGAAAACCAGCTGGATTTTGCCACTCTGAAAAATGTAGTCCTTTTGCACTCCAAAAGGACTCGTTTTGCAAGCCAAAAGGACTCCTTTTACACTCCAAAAGGACTCCTTTTGAGAGGCAAAAGGACCCCTTTTGAAAAGCCATAGTTTAAGGCGCTGATTTTCAGGCGATAATGATGGCGCAAAATACGCATAACGACAACGTAAAACATCAATAACGACAACGTAGACCATAGATATATGACAACATCCGAGTTTGTAAAACAGTTTCGCCAGGCCGACCCCCGCAAGCTTGCCCTTCAGGCCTCGCGCTATCCCGATGTAGACATGCCCTACGCCTTGAATCAGATTCAGGGCTGGCAGACGGCGCTGCGCAAGCTGCCCTCATGGGCTGCGTGCGACGGAGTGGTATATCCTCCTCACCTCAACATGGAGCAATGTTCGTCGGAACCTACGGCGCGTTACAAGCAGCAAGTGGCACGTCGGTGGGCCGAACGCATCCCGAACGCATCCCGAACAAGCATGACCGACCTGACGGGAGGATTCGGAGTGGACTTCTCGTTCACCTCGCGCTGTTTCGACTGTGCCACATACGTAGAGCGCAACGCCTCGCTTTGCGACGTTGTGGGTGCCAATCTGCCCCGTCTGGGCATCCGTAACGCCCATGTGAAGTGTGCCGAAGCTGAGGCTGTGCTGGAGCAGACGGAGCCTCAGACCATGATATTCCTCGACCCGGCACGCCGCGACGAGCATGGCGCCAAGACCGTGCTGATAGCCGACTGCACCCCCGACGTGTGCCAGCTACTGCCCTGTCTGATGCAGAAGTCGCAGTTTGTGATGCTGAAGCTTTCGCCCATGCTCGACTGGCACAAGGCTATCGTCGACCTTGACGGCAAGGTTCGCGAGGTGCACATTGTGTCGGCAGACGGCGAGTGCAAGGAACTGCTGCTCGTATTGGCTCCCGACGGCAAGCCGGAAGTGCAGGTGTTCTGCGTCGACATTCTGTCACGCCCCGACTCAGAGGGTCTGTATCCGCGCAGCGAATTTGTATATAGCATCGCCACAAATGCCCAAGAAGAAATAGTGGAGAATAATTCAAAATTGGAAAATTCAACATCGGCGCAGCCGACCAATTCAACATTCAACATTCAACATTCAACATTGCCCCCGGCAACCAATTCAACATTCAACATTCAACATTCAACATTCCTCTTCGAGCCCAACGCTTCCGTGATGAAGGCAGGCTGTTTCGACGAGATAGCCCGTGCCTATGGCGTCAGCGCAATAAGCCGCAACAGCCATCTGTTTCTCTCCGACCGTGAGACAGACGGCTTCCCCGGCCGTTCATTCGCCATTGATGCCGTCACCACGATGAACAAGCGGCAGCTCCGCCAGACCCTCTCCGGCATGAAGCAGGCCAACATCGCCGTGCGCAACTTCCCCCTTTCCGTGGCCGAACTGCGCAAGCGTCTGAAGCTGAACGACGGCGGCGACACCTACATCTTCGCCACCACCACCTCCGAGGGCGACCATATACTTATGCTGACGCATAAGACAAAAAAATGAAAAAGCTACGTGTTTTCTCAAAAAAACATTACTTTTGCAAACAAAACAACTACGATGAAACGTACAGGAATATTCGTAGGGTCGTTCGACCCGTTCACCATAGGCCATGACTCAGTCGTGCGCCGCGCCCTCGCCTTGTTCGACCATCTTGTGATAGGCGTAGGCGTGAACCAGAACAAGCGCTATATGCTCACCGCCGACGAGCGCGTTGAGGCTATACGCTCGCTCTATCGTGACGAGCCACGTATCAGCGTGGAGCAATACAGCGACCTGACGGTCGACTTCGCCAAGCGCCTCGGCGCCCAGTTCATCGTCAAAGGAGTGCGCTCGGTGCGCGACTTTGAGTTCGAGCGCGAGCAAGCCGACATCAACCGAAGGCTCACCGGCATAGAGACCATCGTTCTGTTTGCCGAGCCGGGGTTGGACAGCATCTCGTCGACCGTGGTGCGCGAACTGACGCATTTCGGCCATGACTGCAGCTCATTTCTGCCAGCTGGGCAGGAATGAGAATGTGGAATGTTGAATGTGGAGTGTTGAATTAGTCGGCTACGCCGATTTAGAATTATCCAATGTAGAATTGTTGGAACAAAAAGGACGACACTCAACATTCAACACTCAGCATTCAACACTCAATTCAACATTCAACATTCAACACTCAACATTCAAGCAATGATAACATACAACGTAGACGGCGTGAAGATGCCGAAGATAAAGAAGCGTGAGACTACGGCGTGGATACGTGCCGTGGCAGCAACATACGGCTACAAGGTAGGCGAAGTGGGCTATATGTTTGTAGACGACGAGAAGATACTCGAAGTCAACAACGAGTACCTCGGACACGACTATTACACCGATGTCATAACATTCGACTATGACGAACCGGGCATAGTGAGCGGCGACATCGTCATCTCGCTCGACACCGTACGGACCAATGCCGAGCAGTTTGGCAAGCAGTATGACGACGAGTTGCGCCGCGTCATCATACACGGCATCCTACACCTGTGCGGCATCAACGACAAAGGTCCGGGCGAACGCGAGATAATGGAGGCGGCAGAAAACCGCGCCCTCGCCATGCACCCGTAATGACAGAAGGACAATCCTCAATAAAACATTCAAGTTTCGCAAGCGAAAGTAGTTAAGAAGTTAAGGAGTTTTCGCGCCCTACGGTCGCTAAGGAGTTAAGCCATTAGTTTTTTTTCTTGATTTATAGCATAAAAGCATTTGGCTTAACTTCTTAACTCCTTTAACTACTGAATTCTCTGAACTTGCGAAAGTTCAGTAAAATACAATTGAAAAATGCGTAAAGTAATAGGTATAGGCGAGACGATGCTCGACATCATCTTCAAGAACGGCAAACCGATTGAGGCCGTGCCGGGAGGCTCAACGTTCAACGGAATAATCTCGTTGGGACGTGCCGGAGTCAACGCCACATTCATATCCGAAACCGGAAGCGATAGGGTGGGCGAGTATGTGCGCCAGTTTCTCAAGCAGAACAACGTAGACACGGCAAGCGTCAATGTCTATCCCGACTCCAAGTCGCCCGTTTCGCTCGCCTTTCTCGACGACTCTAACAACGCCGACTACATCTTCTATCGCGAACAACGGCACGATCACATGGACTTTACTTATCCCGACATCAACCGCGACGACGTAGTTGTGTTCGGATCGTACTATGCCGTCAACCCTACTCTGCGTCCGCAGGTGTCGGGACTGCTCGAACTGGCACGCCAGCGTGGCGCCATCATCTACTACGATGTCAACTACCGACCCGCACACCAGAACGACGTGATGAAGATTACGCCAAATCTGATAGACAATCTCGAATATGCAGATATCGTCAGAGGCTCGCGCGAGGACTTCACCATATTATATAAGAAGGACACAGCCGAACGTGTATATCGTGCCGAAACGTCGTTCTACTGTCCGCGACTGGTCTATACCGACGGTCCACGCCCCGTAACTGTAATGGCAGACGGAGGCTTCCACAAACAATATCCGATGCCACAGACCCAGACCGTGAGCACTATCGGAGCCGGCGACAACTTCAACGCCGGATTCATCTACGGACTAATCAAGTACGGAGTGACACGCGACAGCCTGGAGCGAGGACTCGACGAGGATACCTGGGACAAACTCATAGCCTGCGCCTCGGCCTTCTCTGCCGACTGCTGCAAGGACATCTACAACTACATCTCGACAGAATATGGCAAGAGTCTGCAACAGTAGGCTGCCCGACAGTTGCCACACTACATAGTTTTAACAATCAAACTTTACATACAATTATGAATACAGAGATTACATCATCAATACATTATGTCGGCGTGAACGACCGTCATAAGGACATCTTCGAGGGACTTTGGCCGCTGCCCTACGGCGTTTCGTACAACTCGTACATCATCGACGACGAGAAGGTGGCGCTCATCGATACCGTTGAGGTAGACTTCTTCCCGCAGTTTCTCGCCAACATACGCTCGGTAATAGGCGACCGCCCTATCGACTACATCATCGTCAACCACGTCGAACCCGACCATAGCGGCTCCCTGCCGCTCATCAAGAAGTATTATCCCGAGGCACGCATCGTAGGCAACAAGAAGACCTTCGACATGGTGCGCGGATACTATAACGTTGGTACGGGCGACGATATCGTTGAGGTTTCGAATGGCGACACTCTTGAACTCGGCAAGCACACGCTCTCGTTCACTATGATTCCGATGGTGCATTGGCCCGAAACGATGGTGACACTCGATCAGACAGCCAACGTACTGTTCTCGGGCGACGCCTTCGGATGCTTCGGTGCGCTCGCAGGAGCGTTCGTTGATGCCGACATGAATTGCGACATCTACTGGGACGAGATGCGCCGCTACTACTCCAACATTGTGGGCAAGTATGGCGTTCCGGTTCAGCAGGCACTCAAGAAGCTTGCCGGCGTGAAGATCGACTACATCTGTTCTACTCACGGACCCGTTTGGCATGAGCACATAGCACGCGTCATCGAGGCTTACGACCGGATGAGCCGATACGACACCGATCGTGGAGTTGTAATCTGCTACGGCTCGATGTATGGCAATACAGAGCGTGCAGCCGAGGTTATTGCACGTGCAGCTGCCCAGGCAGGAGTACGCAACATCGTCATGCACGACGTGTCGCGCTCCGACCATTCTTACATCCTGAGCGACATTTTCAAGTACGACACCATCGTGCTCGGCGCTCCTACCTACAACAACGGTATCTATCCGCAGATGCAGACGCTCATCGACGAGATAGCCGAACGTGGTATCAAGAACCATCGTCTGGCTGTATTCGGTTCGTTCACATGGGCTGGTCAGACCGTAAAGAAGATTCTCGAAGCCAACGAGTCGCGCATGAAGTTTGAGCTTATAGGCACTCCCGTCGAGATAAAGCAGAGCCTTAACGCCGAGACCGAGGCAGCTTGCGAGACTTTGGGACGCGCTTTGGCGTAATGAAATAAATAGCTTGAAAACCCAACTCCTGCAAAGCCCCACCCCCAACCCCTCCCCCGTAGGGAGGGGAGCGGTATGCTTTGTTGCCAAGAATCGTTTTATTATGAGAAGAATAGCAATGATTGGAATCGTCCTTTTAATAATAAGTGTGCCCTTCCAGTGGCTCTATCTTGGCAATTATGTTGTCAGCGCAGCAAGCACGCTCATCGCAATATACGGCATTCTCAGATACATCAACAAGCTTGCGTGAATATCGAGACATCGGACTATAAAACTTTATTTAAACGACAATAATGACAATGGTCAACAATTAGCTACAGGCTGATTGTTGACCATTGTCATTATTGTCGTTTTTGCTTGCTCAGGAGAGTGTGTCAAAAGTCAACACTCAATCTACTGTAGATAAAGGCAGAGTGAGTAGGGCAAGGATGCCCTACCCTCCTATTATTAGCAAATAATGCATACTACTCCCCTCCCTGCGGGGGAGGGGCAGGGGGTGGGGCTTTTGGGGCTGCGTGTGGGGTTTTCTTTTACCTTATCACCAACCTCGTCATTCCCTCTTCGGCAAACGTTTCTTGCGCCACTTGCTGCAAATCGGCAGCTGTCAGGGCGTCAATACGATTGCAAAGAGCTGTCACATCCTTCTTCCATCCGTAGTGCAGATAGGTTTTGGCGAAGTCGAGAGCGAACGATTCGCGGGCGTCGCAGGCAATGCCTATCTGTCCGCGTATCTGCTTCTTGGCGGCGTTCAGAGCCGACTCGCTCAACGGATGCTGCATCACGCGGTCGAGTTCGCGGCGTATCAGACGCAGGCACTTGCTCGTATTGCGCGGATCGCAACCGAAATATATCGCCCACAGACCCGTGTCCGAGTAGCTCTGCATCATACTTTCAACTGTATAAACAAGCGCGTTGCGCTCTCTGAGCGAAATGTTGAGGCGGACGTTCATGCCCGGTCCGCCCAGTATATTGTTAAGAAGATAGAGCGCGATTCGGCGCGGATCGTGAACATCGTAGGCACGTGTGCCCAGCATAACGTGTGCCAGATGAGTGTCCATGTGGTGTTCTATGCTTTGTGGAGTATAAGGTGGCATAGCCGAAGGCGTAGTGTCGCGCAGAGAGAGCGGTTCGGTCTGAATGGCAGAAGCGGTAGCATTGCTGGCGGAGCAACCCGTGTCGTGCGCCTTCTCAAGCAACCGTACCAGCCTGTCGAAGCTTATGTCGCCATAGGCAAAGAACACGGCGTTGTCCGGACGGTACAACCGGCGTGTGAAATCCAGGGCATCTTCAGTAGTGTAAGTGCGCAGAACGTCTGCCGAACCCAGAATGTTGTGACCCAGCGGATGTCCCTTGTATATAGCGTTTTCGAACAGATCGTATATCAGTTCGGCAGGCGAATCGTTGTAACTTTCAATCTCGTCGACTATCACCTCAACCTCCTTGTCAATCTCCGCTTGCGGATATGTGCTGTGAAAGACGATGTCTGTGAGCAGATCGACAGCACGGTCGATGTTGTCGCGCAGTACGGCAGCATGATAAACCGTCTCCTCCTTGTTGGTGAAAGCGTTCAAGTCGCCGCCAACACTTTCCAGATAGCCCAGAATCTTCATCGAACTGCGCCGCTCAGTACCCTTAAACGTGATGTGTTCGCAGAAGTGTGCCATTCCCTCGCGGCCCGGTTGCTCGTCGCGTGTGCCCGCTGCCACGGCATAACCGCAGTAAACAACGGGCGAAGCGCTGGGCAATTGTATTATGCGCAGGCCGTTGCTGAGTGTATGTGTATTGTAGTTCATATTCAAATGTTTAATATATGCAAAGTTACACTTTTTGTCGCTGATTTTATGTAACTTTGAAGCCGAAACCCGAACAAAAGGAAACTTTTTAACAACAAACTTAATATGAAACATCTGTTATTGACACTGGCTGTGGCGGGAATGGCTCCTTGCATGATATACGCAGCCGAAACGACGGACAAGGTCGTTCAGCCTACGTTCAAGGAGTGGCACGACATGTCGGTCAACAACGTTAACCGATTTCCTACGCATGCCTCGTTCTTTGCCTATGAGAACCGCAGCGCGGCTCTGAAAGGCGACCGCAACAGTTCTGCCAATTATCTCTCTATTGAGGGCGACTGGCGCTTCAACTGGGTGGCTAATGCCGACCAGCGTCCTACCGATTTCTTCAAGGAAGACTACAACGACTCATCGTGGAAGACGATGAAGGTGCCTGGAATATGGGAAGTCAACGGTTATGGCGACCCAGAGTACGTTAACATTGGATTCGCATGGCGCGGCCACTTCAAGGACAATCCCCCTCAGGTGCCAACAAAGGATAACCACGTAGGCTCATATCGCCGCACTATCAATATACCTGAGTCGTGGGACGGCCGTCAGGTGATTGCTCATTTCGGTTCGGTAACGTCAAATATGTATCTGTGGGTGAATGGTCACTTCGTAGGATACGGCGAAGATTCGAAGTCGGCAATGGAGTTTGACATCACTCCTTACCTCAAGAAGGGCGACAATCTCATTGCTTTCCAGACCTTCCGTTGGTGCGACGGCTCGTATAATGAAGACCAGGACTTCTGGCGTTTGTCGGGTGTGGCACGCGATTGTTATCTGTACTCACGCTCGCAGCAGGCTCATATTGACAACATACGGGTCACTCCCGACCTCGACGCGCAATATCGCAACGGCTCATTGGCTGTAAACGTAAAGGCAAAGGGCAACGCCAAGTTTGTAATCGACCTCATTGCGCCCGACGGCGACATCGTTAGCCGCAAGGTGCTCAACACCTCGAAGGTGAAAGTGAAGAAGGGTCAGAAGGTGCCCGAAATCAATGCGACAGTCAAGTTTGACGTGGAGAACCCGCTGAAGTGGACTGCCGAGACACCAAACTTATATAAGGTGGCTGTCACTATACAGCAGAACAACAATGAAGTGGAAGCCGTTGCTGTGCGCACGGGATTCCGCAAGGTGGAAATCAAGAACTCTCAGCTGCTCGTCAACGGTCAACCGGTGCTCATCAAGGGCGCAAACCGCCACGAGATGGACCCCGATGGCGGCTACGTGGTTTCGCGTGAGCGCATGATTGAGGACATCCGCATTATGAAAGAGTTCAATATCAACGCCGTTCGTACCTGCCACTATCCGTCAGACCCCTACTGGTATGAGCTGTGCGACGAATATGGCATCTACGTTTGTGCCGAAGCCAACCAGGAAAGCCACGGATTCTACTACGAAAAGAACGCCAAGTCGACCGAACCGCAGTTTGCTCTGCCTATAATGGAGCGTAACGAGCACAACGTTATCAGTCAGTACAACCACCCGTCGGTTATATATTGGTCGATGGGCAACGAGACTGCCGACTCCAAGAACTTCGCCGACGTGAAGAAGTGGATTCACGAATACGACCCGACACGCCCCGTTCACTATGAGCGCGCACTCAATGGCGACAACACCGACATCTTTGCCGAGATGTATATGACGCCCGAATACATAGAGAACTACGTGACCCACAACCCCAAGAAGCCTTACATCCTCTGCGAGTACGCTCACGCCATGGGCAACTCGGGCGGTGTGATGAAGGAGTATTGGGACCTTGCACGCAAGAATCCTCATTTCCAGGGCGGATTCATCTGGGACTTTGTAGACCAGGGACTGCGCGGTAAGGACGATAAGGGCAATATGATTTACAAGTACGGAGGCGACTATAACTCGTACGACCCGTCGGACAACAACTTCAACTGCAACGGCCTTATCAACCCCGACCGTATTCCTAACCCCGAGATATGGGACATGAAGTACTACTATCAGAACTATTGGGCTGAGCCTATCGACCTGAATGCAGGCACAATCTCGGTATACAACGAGAACTTCTTCGCCAAGCCCGAGAACGTATCGTTGTCGTGGGCTATCGTAGCCGATGGCATAGAGTATCAGAACGGAACAATAGCCGACATCTCGATGCTTCCTCCTCACAAGAAGATGGAGCTGGTGCTGCCCTACAAACTCAACGACTACAAGAACCAGAAGGACGTGATGCTCAACATAGAGTTCCGTCTGAAGAAGGACGAGGGACTGCTCAAGGCGGGCCATATAGTAGCCCAGCGTCAGATGCCGATACGCGAATTCACGGGCAACGACCTCGCTGTCAACCCCGCTTCGCTTAAGGCTGTGAAGCTTGTCGACAAGAAGAAGGAGCCGCAGATAACGCTCCACGCCGAGAACTTCACTCTGCAGTTCGACCGCAAGACCGGTTTCATCTCCAAATACGAGGTTGGCGGCAAGTCATTGCTTGGCGAAGGCGGCTCATTGAAGCCCAACTTCTGGCGCGCTCCGACCGATAACGACATGGGAGCAAACCTCGGCAAGAAGCTCGCAGCATGGCGTTCGCCAAAGATGAAGCTCGCATCGCTCACCGCCGACAAGAAGACCAAGACCGTGACAGCCGTTTACGACATGCCGACTGTTAAGTCGCAGCTCACCTTGACCTATCAGGTTGAGGACAACGGTACGCTCAACGTGACGCAGGCATTGAAGACCACGCCGGGTGCAAAGGTAGAACGTATGCTCCGTTTCGGTATGACGATGAACCTGCCTTACCAGATGGACCAGAGCGCATGGAACGGTCGCGGACCGGTTGAGAGTTATGTAGACCGCAAGATTTCGCAGAATGTAGGCTTATACAAGTCGACTGCCGACAAGATGTTCTACGCTTATGTCCGTCCGCAGGAAAACGGCAACATGACCGACATTCGTTGGTGGCAGCAGACCGACAACAACGGCGCAGGATTCCGCGTTGAGTCAGACGGCCTCTTCGCCGCATCGGCATTGCACTACAACCAGGCTGACCTTGACGATGGTGAAGCAAAGCGTCAGAGCCACTCGCAGTCAGTACCCAAGTCGAAGTACACCAACCTCAACATCGACCTCACTCAGGAGGGCGTAGGCGGTATTGACAGCTGGGGCTCAGAGGCTTTGCCGGCCTATCGCATGGCTTATAAGGACTATACATTGCGCTTCCGCATCACGCCGAAGACATTGTATTAATATATAACAGACAGACTTTTTGCAGGTTTAAAGACTTGCAAAAAGTCATAGAAGGGCAAAAGTAGTTCGCTTGAAACTCAAGTAGACTACTTTTGCCCTTCGTTTATTTGTCCGTCAATAAGCAAGGATAGCTTGGGCAACCAATCTGCCATTGGTGATGGGCAGCTCAGTAGTCCGCAATTGTATTGCAAATTGAGGAAGGAGAAACGTATGCGTTGCTTGGGTCGGTATTTTTCATTATAAACAGACAGACTTCTACCACTCACGCAGTTTTCCGCTTTCACCTCAATCGGAATAACATCTTCTCCCCATTGTATCACAAACTCTATCTCGGCTCTACTGTCGGGCGACCAATAGAAAGGTTTGTCGCTCTTAAGTATAGGCATAAGCGATTGCAATATGGCGTTTTCTGCCATAGCACCTTTAAACTCAGTATAGTTGGCTGTAGGGCTTAATACGGTGCTGCTCGGAAGTTTGGCTAAACGGCGCAGAAGACCACAGTCGCAGGCATATAATTTGAAGGCGCTAAAGTCTTCGTAGGCAGATAGTGGAAGAAGAGGTTTGGTGATATTGTTGATGCGATATACCATGCCGGCATCCTCCAGCCATAGCAGCGCATCCTCATAATCCTTAGAGCGAGCACCAGGTTTTATTACTTTATATACAAACTTACGGTTTTCCTTTGCCAATTGTGAAGGCAAGGAATGCCAAATGGCATGTATGCGAGGTATCTCGCGAGGTTCGGCATATTTGGCAAAGTCTAATTCGTAAAGATCAAGGATGTCTTGCAATATGGAATCCACTGCATCCATGCCTCGATTTTCAAGCATTGCGCACACGGCATCAGGCATTCCGCCACAAACCATGTATCTGCGGTATTCCAGTTTTAGCTTGTTTAATATGATTTCGGGCAACTTCTCTATAGTTGATATTTGCTCGATATACTCGAAGGTGGGGTAGTCGCTGGCTCTCAAAAACTCCTTGAATGACAATGGGTGCATACGTATTACACGCACTTTGCCTACAGGCACAGTCATCTTTCGTTTCTTCACGGCAACGCCCAGCAACGAGCCAGCGGCTATGATGTGATATTCGGGAGCATCCTCGCAGAAATACTTCAAACTGTTGAGGGCTTCCTCACATTCTTGTATCTCATCAAATATAATCAGCGTCTTGCCTGCAATGAGTGGCACATTGCAATATAGTGAAAGTTCTTTGAGTATACGTTCTGGCGATTTCGAGTTTCGAAATACGCTCTTCAATTCTTCCTGACGGTCGAAGTCGAACTTGGCATAGTACTCGAAATTCTCTTTTCCGAAGGTTTCCATAGCCCATGTCTTACCAATCTGTCTTGCTCCTTGCAGCAAGATGGGCTTTCTTTGTGGTGCATCCTTCCATTCCTTGAAAATATGGATAATATCTCTTTGTATTTTCATACTTCACACTTTTAAGTGCAGAAAAGTGTATTGTCGCTACACTTTTCTGCGGTTATTTGTGCAAATATAGCTCTTTTCGATAAGAAAAACAAGTAAAGTATCCTTTATTTAAGATAGATTTAAAAACTTTGCTTACGCAGAATACTTCTTTAATTTTCAACTCTCAACTTTGTTATGGAGTCTCTCTATTCATAACAATATTTGCATTTCTGACCGCTCAAAACTGCGAGTTGAACGCACGAGGAAATCTTTGGTGCGGAATTCTCGAGTTTTGAGCGGTTTTTGTTATATGCCTTATACACAGCGGATTACGCCGATTGCGGTTTCGTAACGAAAACATCCGCAACGCAAAAGGACCCCTTTTGCCCTCTAAAAGGACTCCTTTTGCCCTGCAGAACGAACCCTTTTACACTCCAATTGTAGTCGTTTGGCGTACGTGAACGGCAACTTTGGCAGCCGAAAGGAGCCTTTTTGCGATAAAAACGGGGCAATCAACGCTCCATCCACCCACAAAAACGCCACCCGAAATCTCTAGAATCAGATTTTCATTTGTAACACTTTTTTACTGCCATAACAATATTTGCATCCTCACGTCAGCCCTTCCTTTCATGCCCTCAACATTTATAAAAACCTAAAATTTCGCCACATATTGATGTTAACCAACCTTTTTGTTTAACTTTGCAACAATTATTGCCTTATAGGCATCAAACAGGATATAACAACGATATAGTAACAATATAAACATCACAAACAATGAACATAGCACTAATAGGTTACGGCAAGATGGGCCGTATGATTGAGCAGATATGCAAGGAGCGTGGACATAACATCGTAAGCATCATCGATTTAGACAACCAGCAGGACTTCGACTCACCCGAGTTCGCTTCGGCTGACGTGGCAATAGAGTTCACAGCGCCCTCAGCTGCTTACGGTAACTATCTGCGTGCGTGGAAGGCTGGCGTCAAGGTTGTAAGCGGTTCTACCGGATGGATGAACGATCACGAGGCAGACGTGCGCCGTATGTGCACAGAAGAGGGCAAGACGCTGTTCTGGGCAAGCAACTTCTCAATCGGCGTAGCCATATTCTCAGCCGTCAACCGCTATCTCGCCAAGATAATGAACCAGTTCGCCCAGTATGACGTACGTATGGAGGAGACCCACCATATCCATAAGCTCGACGCGCCGAGCGGCACAGCCATCACTCTGGCAGAGGAAATAGTAGCCGACCTCGACCGCAAGACTGCATGGGTGAAAGGCGAGCAGCACCTCGCCGACGGCACCGTAGAGGGCACCAACGAGTGCGCCCCTGGTGAGTTGGCGATTGAAAGCATACGCCGCGACGAAGTGCCTGGCATACACAGCGTAATCTACGACAGCGACGCCGATTGCATCACCATCACCCACGATGCCCACTCGCGCAAGGGATTTGCGCTCGGTGCCGTGCTCGCAGCCGAGTACACCAAAGACCACGAGGGTCTGCTCACCACAAAGGATCTGTTCAAGTTCTAAGACAACTTCAATTTTAGCGGGCTGAAAGCCCTGCAAGTATATAAGAGATTGTGTCAAAAGTCAATTATTATGCGTTGAACGTAACAAATGTAGGAGGGTAGGGCATCCCTGCCCTACCCACTCAGCCTTCATTTTCAGTTGATTGAGTGGGTATAGCAGGGATGCTATACCCTCCTACAGATAGTCGTATCTCCTTTTTGACATTTGACACACCCTCTACTGAGCATTCACCCCAATGCGCCCTGAAAGGGCAAAAGCATAACACGGGTGAGGCTCTGTCAATATAGCTATATATGCTCTAACAAAATACAGCAATGACCAACAAAGAAAAGAAGGCCCTCAATCCGCGTGTGCAATGGGCCAAGTTCACAGTAGTGACGATACTGTATCTGCTCTTCCTCTATTGGGTGAAGAGCTGGTGGGGACTGCTCGTCCTGCCGTTCATATTCGACGTATACATCACAAAGAAGATACGCTGGCAGTGGTGGCGCGAGTCGGACAACGACGCCACGCGCTTCATCATGTCGTGGGTCGATGCCTTGGTGTTCGCCCTCGTAGCCGTATATTTCATCAATCTGTTCTTCTTCCAGAACTACGTCATTCCCTCGTCGTCGCTTGAGAAGTCGCTACTGACGGGCGACTATCTGTTCGTGTCGAAGGTGAGCTACGGTCCGCGCAAGCCGCAGACTCCCCTCACCATGCCTCTGACACAGCACACCCTGCCCGTATTCGAATGCCAGTCGTACATCAGCTGGCCACAGTGGGGCTATGAGCGTGCCAAGGGATTGGGCACAGTTCAGCAGAATGACATCGTAGTGTTCAACTATCCCGCAGGCGATTCGCTCTGCACAGCCGACCAATATCAGGCCCAGGACTTCTATCGTCTTGCCTACGGACTGGGCGAGGGTGCCTATGCCGAGCAGCATGGAGGCTATCTGCCCAACCTCTCGCAGATGCCCCGACAGCAGCAGCGCGACTTCTTCGCACAGCTGTATGCCGACGGCCGCCGCATCATCGACGCCAATCCGTCTACCTACGGCACTGTGACGAGCCGACCTGTCGACCGCCGCGAGAACTACGTGAAGCGCTGTGTGGGTCTGCCCGGACAGACTTTGCAGATAAAGAACCACATCATCTACACCGACGGCAAGGCCAACAAGGAGCCCGACAACGTGCAGTACTCTTACTACGTGAAGCTGAAGGCGCAGATGCCCCTTGAACTTATCGACCAGCTCGGCATCTCGATGGAGGACATCGCCAGCCTTAACTCTGCCGGCTATCTGCCGCTGACCAACGCCTCTGTAAAGGCTCTGAAGGCCCGCAAGGACGTTGTGGAGAGCGTCACGTTTGTCAATGACCCCACACAGTGGGACATCTATCCGCTCAACGGCAACACCGGATGGACACGCGACAACTACGGTCCTGTCTGGATTCCGAAGCGTGGAGCCACCCTTAAGCTCACAATGGACAACATAGCCATATACGAACGCCCGATTCGTGTGTATGAAGGCAACGACCTCGTGGTAAAGAACGGCAAGATATACATCAACGGCAAGGAGGCAAAATCGTACACCTTCCGCATGGACTACTACTGGATGATGGGCGACAACCGCCACAACTCGCTCGACTCACGCTACTGGGGCTTCGTGCCCGAGGACCATATCGTGGGCAAACCGATATTCATCTGGTGGAGCCACGACCCCGATCACGGTGGATTCTCGGGCATACGATGGAGCAGATTGTTCAGATTGGTGGATAATATTAAGTAAAGGCCCCACCCCCGGCCCCTCCCCCGTAGGGAGGGGAGTGATGTGATTTTCTTGGTGAGGAAACTTTGGTTTTATAAAATTATGTTATATGAGCAAGAAGGATAGTCCTTATATGATGGCTTCGCCCGACATTTACCCTATACTGAAAGCCAATGCGAGGAAGAATAGGGGAGAGATGACGTTGGCGGAATCGTTATTGTGGGATTGTCTTAAGGCTGAAATACCAGATTATCATTTCCGCCGACAGCACGTTATCGGGGATTATATTGCAGACTTTGCGTGTCTGTCCAGACAGTTGGTTATAGAAGTGGATGGCGAATATCATTCCACCGACGAGCAGCAATTGCTGGACGAGGCACGCACCGAGTTTCTCAATAAACGAGGCTTTTATGTCATGCGATTCACTAACCAAGAGGTTATGAACGAGATAGACAACGTTATAGAAACAATTGAAGATTTTCTGAATGAATAACTTTCAAGCATTGAATTAATAACTTTCAAATATTGAATGATTAACTCTCAAGTATCAAATAACTCCCAATCATTAAATAGCTCTCAAGCAGCACAGCACTTTCAGACCTCACAGCACTCTCAAGCAGCACAGCATATCACTCCCCTCCCTACGGGGGAGGGGCCGGGGGTAGGGCTTTTGGGTTTTTGTGGACTTTTATCCTCCGCTTACTTCCCTCCCATCCAATGGATGCAGAAGCTCCATCGTTATGGGCGCGTGATTGTAGAGCAGCACGACAACTTCTGCAAGCAGACCTATCGCAACCGCTGCCTCATTGCAACAGCCAACGGAGTGCAAGCCCTCACCGTGCCAATCGAACGCTACGACGGAGCGAAATGTCCCATGTGCGACATCCGTATAAGCGACCACGGAGAGTGGCGTCACCAGCATTGGAACGCAATAGTGTCGGCTTACGGCGAGAGTCCGTTCTTTGTGTATTATGAAGACGACATACGTCCGTTCTTCGAGCGCAAGTGGGAGTATCTCGTCGACTTCAATATGGCGATAACCGAAAAGCTTTGCGAACTCCTCGACGTTCAGCCCAACGTGCAGTTGTCTGACGAATACATCGACGCTGAGGCTCTGCAAGCCCAGCTAAGCAGCGAGGGTGGGGCAGAAGTGCGCGTCGACGACTTCCGCGACGCCATCCGTCCGAAGCGTCCTTTGCCCGATGCCGACTTCACTCCGCACCAGTACTATCAGGTGCACACGCTGCGCCAAGGGTTCCAACCCAACATGTCGGCACTCGACCTGCTCATGAACGAAGGACCCGAAGGAATATTCTATCTGTAGAACAACCCCAACTGACAAATAGAACAAACCAACTAATAAGTCGATTAAACAATTATAATAATATGTATAGCCAATACATACCACTTCCATCCCTGCTGGGGAGGAGCTGGGGGTAGGGCTTTATGTGGAATATATGGAATACGTTTTTGAAACCGAAATGGAAGTGCGCGACTATGAGTGCGACATTCAGGGCATTGTCAACAATGCCAATTATCTGCATTATACCGAACATACACGCCATCTGTACTTGCAGTCGCTCGGCGTGAGCTTTGCCCGTCTGCACGAGAAGGGTATCGACCCCGTAGTGGCACGAATGAATCTTCAGTATAAGACACCGCTGCGTAGCGACGACGTCTTCGTCTCTAAGCTCGGCATACGCAAGGAAGGTTTGCGCTACATCTTCAATCAGGACATCTTCCGCAAGGCCGACAACCGCCTCTGTCTACGCGCTACAGTCGAACTGGTGTGCCTCATCAACGGCCGATTGGGCAATAGCGAGGACTACGACCGAGCCTTCGGATTTCTATAAAGAGTATGTGTCAAAATGGAAGTGGTAGGAATTCAAGAATATTTAACTCCCATTTTGACACAACCCTCTTGCCCGTTTACTTCTTTGTCAGTCAAAGAAGTAAACTCGTTTCGTAGCTTTGCGAAACGTAAATAATTATAAATATTCCGCTGATATTCTTTCGTTTAGCCTTTTTTCTGTACTTTTGCATTCTTAACACTAAGTGTATTGATTTTTCATGTCGTGCCCTGCTGAAGGCCAAGAGGGGCGCGCTTTTTCAGAGTTATATAACAAAACAGAAAAGAATAGATGTCAGCAGTAGAAATTCGTAAGGTTGAGTCGCGCCGCGACCTCCAGACTTTCATTGATTTTCATTATGACCTTTATGAGGGCAACGAATACGATGTGCCCAATCTCTACACCGATGAGGTGAACACCCTGCGCAAAGACAAGAATGCAGCATTCGAGTTTTGCGATGCCGAATATTATATGGCTTACAAGGATGGACGCCTCGTGGGACGTGTGGCAGCCATCATCAACAACCGCGCCAACGAACGTTGGAACCGCAAGTCGGTTCGTTTCGGATGGATAGACTTCATCGACGACCGTGAAGTTTCGGCAGCTTTGTTGAAAGCCGTTGAAGATTACGGACGCTCACACGGCATGACTGAAGTTGTAGGACCGCTCGGTTTCACCGATATGGACCCCGAAGGCATGCTCACCGAAGGCTTCGACCAGCTCGGAACAATGGCTACCATTTACAACTATCCATATTATCCCGAGCACATTGAGGCACAGGAGGGATGGATTGTAGACAATAAATATGTGGAGTACAAGATTCTTGTGCCCGACACCATGCCCGAGCGCCACGCCAAACTGGCGCAGATGATACAGCGCCGATACAACCTCCGCGTAAAGAAGGTGACTAAGAAGGACATCTTTGAGGGCGGATATGGTCGCAAGATATTCGAACTCATCAACACCACCTACGCCGATCTGTACGGCTTTTCACAACTTACCGACCGCCAGATCGACCAGTACATCGACATGTACTTCCCCCTTGCCGACCTCAGCCTCATCACACTCATCGAGGATGCAGGTGCCGACAACAAGCTCGTGGGAGTTGGTATCACCATCCCTTCGCTTGCCTACGCATTGCGCAAGTGCAAGCGTGGACGTCTGTTCCCGTTCGGATGGATACACGTTTTGCGCGCCATCAAGCGCCACAAGACCAACATCGTCGACCTACTGCTTGTCGGCGTGCTGCCCGAATATCGCTCAAAGGGAGCCAACGCGCTGCTCTTCTCCGACCTCATTCCACGCTATCAGAAGTACGGATTCGAGTGGGGCGAGTCGCAGGTGGAGCTTGAGAGCAACGAGAACGTGCAGGGTCAGTGGGGCGATTTTGAATGTGTCTGCCACAAACGCCGCAAGTGCTATAAGAAAGATATAAAGTAATGGAAGAAGAAAACATACAGCCAACAGTCCAATATACCGACGACAACATACGCCACCTGTCCGATATGGAGCATGTGCGTACCCGTCCCGGTATGTACATCGGACGCTTGGGCGACGGCAACCTGCCAGAGGACGGCATATATGTGCTGCTCAAGGAGGTTGTCGACAACTCTATCGACGAGTTCAAGATGAATGCCGGTCGTCGCATCGAAATCGATGTCGACGACCGTCTGCGTGTTTCGGTGCGCGACTACGGCCGCGGCATACCCCAGGGTAAGCTCGTCGAGGCTGTTTCGGTGCTCAACACCGGAGGCAAGTACGACTCGAAGGCGTTCAAGAAGAGCGTCGGACTGAACGGCGTTGGTGTCAAGGCGGTCAACGCTTTGAGCGCTCATTTCGAGGTGAAGTCGTATCGCGACGGAGTGGTAAGAGCGCTTAAGTTTGAGCGCGGCAACCTCATGAGCGACCATACCGAGGACACTACCGACGAGAACGGAACCTTTATCTTCTTCGAGCCCGACCCGACATTGTTCACGGGCTACTCCTTCCACGACGACATCGTGGAGACAATGCTCCGCAACTACACCTATCTTAACACGGGGCTAACCATCATGTACAACGGCCATCGCATCCTTTCGCGCAACGGACTGGCCGACTTGCTCACCGACACAATGACCGTCGACCCCCTTTATCCTATCATTCACATGAAGGGAGAAGACATAGAGATAGCCTTCACTCATACCAATCAGTATGGCGAAGAGTATCACTCGTTTGTCAACGGACAGCATACCACTCAGGGCGGTACTCATCAGAGCGCGTTCAAGGAGCACATCGCCCGCACCATCAAGGACTTTTTTGGCAAGAACTACGAGTTCACCGACATTCGCAACGGTCTGGTTGCTGCCATAGCCATCAATGTTGAGGAGCCAATGTTTGAAAGTCAGACCAAGATTAAGCTCGGTTCGCTGCAGATGGCACCCGAAGGCGAAAGCATAAACAAGTATGTAGGCGACTTCGTAAAGCTCGAAGTGGACAACTATCTGCACATACATGCCGACGTGGCAGAGGTGATGCAGCAGAAGATAACGGAAAGCGAGCGCGAGCGAAAGGCAATGGCCGGTGTGACAAAGCTCGCCCGTGAGCGTGCCAAGAAGGCCAATCTGCACAACCGAAAGCTTCGCGACTGCCGCATACATTATTCAGATGCCAAGAACGAGCGCAAGGAAGAGTCGAGCATATTCATCACCGAGGGCGACTCTGCGAGCGGATCGATCACCAAAAGCCGCGACGTCAACACCCAGGCTGTATTCTCACTGCGAGGCAAACCCCTCAATTCGTACGGACTGACCAAGAAGGTTGTGTACGAGAATGAGGAGTTCAACCTGCTCCAGGCAGCCCTCGACATAGAGGACGGATTGGACTCTTTGCGCTACAACAAGGTAATCGTGGCAACCGATGCCGATGTAGACGGCATGCACATACGCCTGCTCATCATCACATTCTTCCTACAGTTCTTCCCCGACCTTATCAAGAAGGGCCACGTCTACGTATTGCAGACTCCGCTGTTCCGCGTCCGCAACCGCCGAACGAAGATAAAGAACAAGCAAGCCATAGCCGATGCCGACGCCCGACTGACCGGAAAGGAGAAGAAGAGCGACTTCATCACGCGCTACTGCTATACCGACGAGGAGCGCCAGCAGGCAATACGCGACCTCGGACCCGACCCCGAGATAACCCGATTCAAGGGTCTTGGCGAGATCTCACCCGAAGAGTTTGCCCACTTCATCGGTCCCGAGATGCGACTCGAACAAGTCACTCTGCACAAGACCGATCAAGTGCAGAAGCTCCTCGAATACTACATGGGCAAGAACACCATGGAACGTCAGAACTTCATTATCGACAATCTTGTGGTGGAAGAAGACCTGCCCGAGGACACCTTCGTCGAAGAATAACATCTATGCCAAATAACAATCAACAAATGAAAACAATCAAAGCCCTGCTTGTACTGCTCCTTACCATAGTGGCAGTAACGAGCGTCAACGCCCAGAAACTGCACCCTCTGCGCAAACTTCAGTTAGCCGAAATGGCCATATCGCAGCTCTATGTCGACACGGTCAACCAGCAGAAGCTCGTCGAGGACGCCATACGCGGAATGCTGAAGGAACTCGACCCCCACTCGCTCTACTCCACTGCCAAGGAGACAAAGGCGCTGAACGAGCCGCTCAACGGATCGTTCGACGGCATCGGAGTGCAGTTCAACATGGTTGAGGACACCCTGCTCATCATACAGCCCGTGTCGAAAGGCCCCTCAGAGAAGGTAGGAATACTCGCCGGCGACCGCATAATCACCGTTGCCGACACCGCCATTTCGGGCGTAAAGATGGAACGTTCGGAGATAATGCGACGTCTGCGCGGACCCCGCGGTTCGAAAATCAAGCTCGGCATCAAGCGCCGTGGCGTCGACGAACTGCTCTACTTTGACGTGACACGAGCCAAGATACCCGTATATTCGGTCGATGCCTACTACATGATACGCCCCCATGTGGGATACATACGTATCGGATCGTTCGGTGCAACGACCTATGCCGAGTTCATGAAGGCCGTAGACACCCTGCAGACGCAAGGCATGCGCGACCTCATCATCGACCTTCAGGAGAACGGCGGAGGCTATCTGCAGGCAGCAGTGAAGATAATCGAGGAGTTCCTGCAGAAGAACGACCTCATCGTTTATACCGAAGGACGAGCCCAGCGACGCATGGAATACCGCGCAACGGGCAAAGGCCGCCTCACAAAGGGCAAGGTTTACGTCCTCGTCAACGAATACTCAGCCTCAGCAGCAGAGATTCTGGCTGGTGCAATGCAAGATCAGGACCGCGGCACAATCATAGGCCGACGCTCGTTTGGCAAGGGTCTCGTGCAGCGCCCTATCGATTTTGAAGACGGATCGATGATACGACTCACCATAGCCCACTACTATACGCCATCGGGACGCTGCATACAGAAGCCGTATGCAAAGGGCGACCAGGAGGATTACGCTATGGACATAGAGAAACGATTCAAGCATGGCGAGCTGTACTCAGCCGATTCGATACACTTTGCCGACTCGCTGAAGTATCAGACATTGCGCCGTCACCGCACCGTTTACGGTGGTGGAGGCATCATGCCCGACGTTTTCGTGCCCCTCGACACAACGCAGTACACCCTCCTGCATCGTCAGATTGCAGCCCGTTCGCTCATCGTCAACGCCACCCTGCATTATGTAGACCAGCACCGCCAGGAGCTCAAGTCGCGCTATACATCGTTCGACGACTTCTATAGCAACTATACCGTGCCGCAGTCGATGACCGACAGTATCTTTGACGAGGCAGAACGCCTGAAACTCAAAGGCTACTCGAAGGAAGAGTGCGACAAGACCCTGCCCATGCTCAAGGTGCAGCTCAAGGCGCTCATAGCACGCGACATCTGGGACATGAACGAGTACTATCGCATAATGAACGAGCAGAACCGCATCGTACAGAAGGCTGTAGAGATAGCCACGAAATAATCGGGACGTATAGCTTAAATCACCTATATAATATCCCAAAACAGCCAAAAAGCAAGGCTGAATGGAAACTTTTAACAATAAAAGAGTTTCCATTCAGCCTTTTTTATTTACCTTTGTGGCTTAAATTCAGCTACATACGGCATTTGCGACACATCTTTGTAACGTATGTTACGTGCCCTGCAGGCAGCCTGATGAGCCTCTCTCGCAACGGCTCATATCCCATGTGTCGTGCCCAAGGACACCCCCCGCATTTCAAAAGGACTCCTTTCGGGCTGCAAAAGGACTCGTTTTGGAAGGCAAAAGGACTCCTTTTGGACAGTAAAAGGACCCCTTTTGCAATGCAAATGTAGTCCTTTTGAAAATGCACCCCGTTTGAACTGAAAATCAAAGGTAAAAGAACCGTATTTTTAAGGTGTAAAAAGAACTGTATTTTTTAGAATATAACAACAAGTTAATCAAAACACAACAGCAATGAATCATTCTACATGCAAGACTGTGTTGACAGCCATTTTATCCCTCGCCGTGTCGCTCACGTCAATGGCACAAGGCAAGTTCGTACCGTTCAAGTATGGCAACTTCGATACTTGGGTGACACGTCAGATACACGAGTCGGCTGTTATCGGCGGACAGACCAAGACCCTCTACGAGATAGGACCCAACCGATCGCTCTCTGGCAACAACCCATACGTCAACCTCGGCGGTTCGCCCTGGGGTACCAGCAACGTCATGGCTAAGGTGTCGGGTATCACCAAGACCAACAATTCGGTATATCGCGACAACCACGCATCGGGCCATTGCGCCAAGATGACAACCCATATAGAGACCTGCAAGGTTCTGGGACTCATCAACATCAAGGTGCTTGCAGCCGGAAGCATATTCCTCGGCGACATGAAGGAGCCTATCACAGGCACCAAGGACGGCCCCAAGGCGCTCAACTTCGGCATCCCCTTCACCCATCGTCCTAAGGCTTTGCGCTACGACTACAAAGTACACGTGCCCGGAACCCCCAACCGTATACGCCAGACGGGATTCTCCAAGGTGACCACAGTGCCCGGACCCGACTACTGCATAGCAATGCTGCTGCTGCAGAAGCGCCACGAGGACGCCAACGGCAACATCACCGCACAGCGCGTAGGCACCGTCGTTGTGAAGTACGGCAAGTCTACCGGCGGATGGGTTGAGGACGCTACCTACGAGATTCATTACGGCAACATCACCGGCAAGTCGTTCTACAACGCTGCCACTATGGGACTGCGCTCTCACGACTACGCCCGCAACTCTAAGGGAAAGAGCGTGCTCGTGAAGGAAACCGGATGGGCACCAGCCGACGCTACGCCTACACACATCGTGCTGCAGTTCTCGTCGAGCCACGGCGGAGCATACGTTGGCACTGTAGGCAACACGTTCTGGGTGGACAATGTTGGTCTTGTATATTAATAATGTAAGCAAGCAATTCAACATTTAACATTCCACATTCAACATTCCACACTCCACATTCAACATTCCACACTCCACATTCAACACTCAAAAAATGCTCCATCGCTCACTAATCGCAATAGCCGCCATGCTGCTTTCGGCAATGCCAATGGCGGCGGCAGAGCCGGTCGACACCGCAGCCGTAGACACTTCAGCAGTGAAGACAACGCATAAGCGCGGATTCATGACCCGCTTTCTCGACTACTTCAACGATGCCAACAAGGAGAAGAAGAACAAGCGCTTCGACTTCAGCATAATCGGCGGACCGCACTACAGCACCGACACCAAGCTCGGACTGGGACTCGTGGCTGCCGGACTCTATCGTTCCGACCCCACCGACTCGCTCTCGGCACCCAGCAACGTGTCGCTCTTCGGCGACGTCTCGACCGTGGGCTTCTACATGCTCGGCGTTCGCGGCACGCACAAGTTCCCCCGCGACACCCATCGCATTGACTATACGCTCTACTTCTATTCCTTCCCCTGCTACATCTGGGGCTTGGGCTACGACATGGGCGACAACGACGACAACAAGAGCAAGATGAAACGGTGGCAGGCGCAGGCAAAGGTCAGCTGGCTCATACGCACAGCCGACAATCTGTTCGTAGGTCCTACCGTAGCGTTCGACTACGTTTGGGGCCACGACATGGACCGTCCTGAACTCATCGATGGCCAGCGCCGCGTATCGTTCAACTCTGGTGCCGGACTGACTCTGCTCTACGACACGCGCGACAATCTCACAGCGCCGCACGAGGGCGTATTCCTTCAGGTGCAGCAGTTGTTCCGCCCCAAGTTCATGGGCAACAAACGCGCATTCTCTACAACCGATTTGCGCATGGACGCTTATCTGCCCATGTGGAAGGGAGCCACACTTGCAGGCGACCTGCGTACGCAGTTCAACTTCGGCAACCCCCAATGGTCGATGCTTGCACTCCTTGGCGACAGCTATTCCATGCGCGGATACTATCAGGGCAGATATCGCGACAAGCACAAAGTGGAGGCGCAGATAGAGCTGCGGCAGCACGTATGGCGACGCAACGGCATCGTTGTGTGGGCAGGAGCAGGCACCGTGTTCCCCAAGTTCAGCCAGATAAAGATGAACCATATACTGCCCAACTACGGCATAGGCTATCGCTGGGAGTTCAAGAAGAACGTCAACGTACGTCTTGACTACGGACTCGGCAAATCAGGACAGAGCGGATTTATCTTCAATATAAACGAAGCTTTCTAAGCAGCCCCTTAACAATCCTTTTGAACTAACAATACTTTATATAATGATTTTGAACAAAAAGCTAATCATGGCTTTGCTCGCGACGGGCATTAGTGCAAACACATTTGCAGCCGAAGATTCAGACAATCCCGACCAGACAGACTCGTATCGCGACACGCTCAAGATTAACGAGATAGTCGTAGTGGGCTATGGCAAAATGCGCCGAAAGGACGTCACCAGCTCAATCACTACCATCCAGTCGGCCGATCTCAACAAGGGTGTGTACACATCGCCTGCACAATTGCTGCAAGGCAAGGTGCCCGGACTCACCGTTTCAAACAGTGGCGACCCCAACGCCGCTCCTTCCATCACCCTGCGAGGCGCTTCTACACTGCGCACGGGCGCAGCTATGGAACCTTATTATATAGTCGACGGCGTGCCAGGCGTCGACCTCTCGCTCGTAGCAACCGACGATATCGAGTCAATCGATATCCTTCGTGACGCTACAGCCACCGCCATCTACGGCTCAAAGGCAGCCAACGGCGTAATCATCGTCACCACAAAGCACGGCTCGGCAGGCTCGGCTCGCGTCACATACAACGGCTATGCGGCTGTAGAGTCGGTGGCTAAGTATCTCGACCTCGCCTCTGCCGACGAGCTCAGAGCCTATGCCAAGCAGCACAACTTCACCCTGACGAACGACATGGGTGGCAATGTCGACTGGCAGAAGGAGGTGCAGCGCACCGGACTGTCGCACAGTCACAACCTCGCCGTGTCGGGTGGCAACGCCCGTTCGGGCTACAACGTGTCGCTGAGCTATCTCAATCATCAGGGCGTGATACGCTCGTCAGAACTTGAACGTTTCGGAGCACGTGCGCTGGCACATTCTAAAGTGTTGAAGGATCATCTGCAGTTGTCGCTCGGCGTAAACGGTAGCCAGACCACCAAGAAAGGTATTGAAGCGCAGGAGCAGGGCATCAGCGTTACGGATGCAATGGTTTACTACTCTCCATGTCAACCCGTGCGCAACGATGACGGCTCTTGGAGCGAGTCAACCGGCACAACCCAGTACTACAATCCGCTCGCGATGATCAACGAAGATACCAATCAGAACATCTACCGACGCATGCAGCTCACCGGAAAGGGCGAACTCACCATACTGCCCGACCTCACCTGGACCGCACAATACTCGTATCTGTACAACCAGAACGTCCTGTCGGAGTATCACTCTATCAAGTCGCAGATAGTGAAGACACATGGTCAGGCCACACGCTCTACATATATGGACAACAAGCAGGTGTTCGAAACCTTCGGCAACTTCACACACAGCTTCCCAGGCTATCATCGTCTGGGCGTCATGGTGGGCTATTCGTGGGAGCAGAACAACGAGAACGACGGCTTCGGACTCACCGTCAAGGACTTCTACAACGATGCCGTGAAGTACTACAACCTCACATACGCCAACCAGATTGACGGCATTGACGCTGTAGAGAGCGGCGCCGAGTCGACACTTCGAATGATTTCGTTCTACGGACGCGTCAATTACTCGTTCGCTTCGCGCTACAACTTCCAGGCAACATTGCGCCGCGACGGTTCATCGGCATTCGGCAAGAACCACCGTTGGGCTACATTCCCCTCGTTTTCGGCAGCTTGGCGCATCGGTGAAGAGGAATGGGTGCGCAACCTCGGCATCTTCTCCGACCTCAAACTGCGCGTCGGCTACGGCGTGTCGGGCAACTCTCTCGGCTTCAACGCATATTCGGCACGACGCACTTACGGCGTGAGCGGATGGTTCACATACATCGACGCCAACGGAGTGGCATCCAACAAGCACACGCTTGCAGCTACCAACAACGCCAACCCCGACCTTAAGTGGGAGCGCACTGGCATGTTCAACATCGGCGTAGACTTCGGATTCTTCAACTCGCGACTTACAGGTACAATCGAATACTACGACAAGCGCACGTCCGACCTTATATATTATTATCCAGTATCGACCAACCGATACCCCTTCGGTACAATGACTGCCAACGTGGGCGATATCAGCAACCGAGGTATTGAGCTTACCATCAACGCCATTCCCGTTCAGAATGAGGACTGGCAGTGGTCGACTACGCTCAATCTCTCGCACAACAGCAACCGCGTAAAGAAACTTTCCAACGCAGCTTATTCTGTAAGCTATCAGGATCTGGGCTATCCCTGGATTGCAGGCAACACCGGTGTGGCTGTGCAGCGTTTGATGGAAGGCTGCCCGATAGGTCAGTTCTACACCTACGAGTTTGCCGGACATGACGCCGACGGAGTTTCGCAGTTCTGGGTACACGACCCCGTTACGGGCCAACGTACGGGCGAAAAGACCATCAAACCGCAAGATACCGACCGCACAAAGACCGGTTCGGCACAGCCGAAGCTCACACTCGGATGGAACAATACGGTGTCTTACAAGAACTGGGATCTCACGCTCTTCTTCCAAGGCGTATTCGGCAACAAGATATTCAACGCTCTTCGGGCACAGTACAACAGCGTGACATTGATAACGCAGGGCAAGAACGTGTTCCGCGAAGCACTCACTGAGCAGAACTATGGTGACGTAAACTCGCAGTCGCCGTCCGACCGTTACATCGAGAACGGATCGTTCCTGCGCCTCTCGTCAATGTCGTTGAGCTACGACTTCGGCCGCCTGCACGGTTGGGTCAACAACCTTTCGGTGTACGCTACTTGCAACAACGTGTTCACGCTGACCTCGTATAAGGGTTGCGACCCGGAAGTTTCGCTCGGCGGACTGACCCCCGGCATCGACTGGCGCAAGGATTATTATCCCCACACACGCACGTTTATGCTCGGAATGAAGGTTAGTTTCTAAGACAGAGCAAGCCCCGCCAGGCCCTTCAGTAAGCCCCGCCAAGTCTCTGGCAAGCCCCGCCAAGCCTTCACAAGCATTGGCTCAGCTGGCTCAAAGAGGCTTAGTCAGGCCCAAAGAGGCTTAGTAATGCCTAGTAAGGCCCCATAACATCAATAATCAATCATTAAATCAAGAATGAACAAATCGCTTCTTTTCGCGTTCGTATCATCGCTTTTGGTGCTTGCAACAGGCTGCACCAACCTCGATGTCGACGTGAAATCACAATACACCGACTATCCAACGGAGTCGGAAGTGGCTCTTGAAGCCAAGATGGCAGACGTTTATTACGCCTTCCGCAAGCAATTGGGCGAGAACTATAATCGCGTACAGTCGTTCTCATCCGACGAGGTTGCAGGCATAAGTTTTGGCAATGACTACTATGACAACGCCGAAAACGTAAACCCGACACTGCACAACTTCAACCCTGAAGACAAACCGTTGAACTACTGGGCAGACCTCGCATCGGGCATAACCAAGTGCAATCAGGTGATAAAAGACCTCGGCGGCGACAAAGCCAAGCCCGAACAGATTGCCCCGGCACGTGCAATGCGCGCCTTCTATCACTTCATCCTGATGGATAGTTTTGGCGATGTGCCCATCCTCGATTGTCTTCCTGACGACGACGAGGCCGTAGAACGCATGCCACGACGCAAGGTTGCCGAGTTCATCGAGACCGAACTGAAGGATTGTCTGCCCTTGCTCACCAAACAAGTGAACGTCGGCACCTACGGCAAACCGACCCGTTGGATGGCTGAGGCGCTGCTCGTGAAGCTATACATCAACTGGGCTGTGTACACAGCCGACAACGTTGCCGACTACGATGCAGCCACTTCGCGCAACGAAAAGCTTGACGAATGTGTGCGTCTGTGCGACGACATCATGCAGAACGGACCCTTCGATCTCACCGACGGCTATCGCAAGAAGTTCCTCTACGACAACGGTGCGCAGATAAAGGACTTCATCTACGCCATGCCTTATGACAAGGTAAGCGCGCAGGGAATGAAGTACGGACGCTGGCGCACATTCCGCAAGATTGACAACGGCAGCCCCGTGGGCTATCTCGGTGGCAAGATGAACAAGTCGTGTGCAGGAATATTTGCCCTCAACGAGGAGTATTCTGACCTCTTCACCCTGCCCGGCGACGACCGCAACGAGATTATCCTGGGTGCCACAACCAATGGAAAGGTGTTTGTACACGATGCCATTACGGGCGAACCTACAGCCGTACCGTATATATACAATGGTTCTCAGCTCGTGCTTTCGAAAAAGATTAACCTCATAGACGACTCTGAGGCGGCACGTCAGCGCATCAATTGCGGCTCAAGCCCTGCCGGATGGAGCCAGGGCTATCGCTCGCTGAAGTTCTATCCCAACCCCAACGAGTATTCGGAATACGAACGCAACCAGAGCAACGACGTTCCTATCTTCCGCCTTGCCGACATCATCCTGACCAAGGCCGAGGCTATGCTGCGTGGCGCACGTGCCACCAATGCCGACACGCCACAGTCGCTGCTCAATCAGATTCGTGCCTATGTGCATGCCCCGCAGTTTGCAGGCGCGCCCTCATTGCAGGACATTCTCGACGAGCGCGGACGTGAATTCGTCGACGAAAACTGGCGTCGCAACGACATGATACGTTTCGGCACGTACGAGAGCGAGTATGGTTTCCATCGCAAGGGATTCCCCGGCGCACGCTTCGACAAGTCGTGCCGCATACTGCCGGTGCCCAAGGCTATAATGGAGGAAAACCAGAACTGGGAACAGAACGAAGGTTATTAATAAAGGTTGAGAGTTGAGAATTGAAAGTTGAGAGTTATGATTACCTTTGACAACAACATATTACCAAAGACTATAAATGCAATAGCATATCACAACTCTCAACTTTCAACTCTCAATTCTCAATTCTTAACTCTCAATTTTTTATAAAAAATGAAATATCGCTTATTACTCTCTCCACGCTTCCTCTTCTTCTATATGGTGCTGTCGCTTGCCGTTCCCAACGTGGCATTGTGCTTCACCGAGAACACACCGTTTATAGTTGACGTAGCAGGCGTGCTGATGCCGCTGGCAGTCTACGCCCTCATCATGTCGCTCAACCGTTGTGTAGGCCGCATGGTGTGGCTGCTTTTCCTGCTGGTTTTCTTCGCTGCGTTTCAGATGGTGCTCGTTTATCTGTACGGCAACGGCGTGATAGCCGTCGACATGTTTCTCAATCTCGTCACCACCAACCCCGGCGAGGCTATGGAACTGCTCGACAATCTGGTGCCGGCCGTTGCAGGCGTGTTCATACTCTATCTGCCCTTGCTCGCAATAGCGGCATGGCAGTGGGCAAAGGGCGTGCGCATCGACCGCCAGTTCCAGCGTCGTGCCATGCGCAGCTCGCTCTGTTTGCTGCTGCCCATGGCGGTGTTGCTCGCCATTTGCTATGTGGCTTACCCGAAGGGCAACGAGAAGAAGGGAGAGTTTGAGTATCACATTGAGGACAATATGTATCCCGTCAATGTGTTCTACAATCTGGGTCTGGCGGTACACGAGAGTTCGCTGTCGGCACATTACAATGATAATGTAGCCGGTTTCCGTTTCAACGCCGTGTCGGAGCATGCCAACGACTCTGCCGAAGTGTATGTGCTCGTGGTGGGCGAGACCGCCCGCTCGCGCAACTTCCAGCTGTATGGCTACGACCGTCCTACCAATCCGCTGCTCAGCAAGACATCAGGACTGCTTGTGTTCAGCAACGTGCGCACGCAGTCGAACACCACACACAAGAGCGTTCCGATGCTCTTGACAGCTGCAACAGCCGACGATCACGACCGCCTGCACCACGAAAAGGGAATACTGGCAGCATTCCGCGAGGCGGGATTCTACACCGTGTTCCTCTCCAATCAGCAGCCCAACCACTCGTATATCGACTTCCTGGGCAACCAGGCGGACGAACATCTCTTCATACGCGAGGCTGATGACGATGCCGACGCAGCTGCCGCTGACGGCAAAGCTAACGATGTAGTGGCTCAAACGAGCGATGAGCGCCTGCTACCATTCCTCAACAAGGCTATGGCCGAGGGTCATAAGAAGCTGTTTGTGGTGTTGCACATGTACGGATCGCATTTCAACTATCGCGACCGCTATCCACAATCACGTGCCCGCTTTACGCCCGACACGCCCACCGATGCAAAACCCGACAACCGTCCGCAGCTCGTCAACGCCTACGACAACACCATTCTGCAGACCGACTACATCCTGCACAGCATCATCGAGAAGCTGCGCTCTACCGGAGTCGTTGCCGCAATGATGTACACGTCCGACCATGGCGAGAACATATTCGACGACTCGCGCCGCTTGTTCCTGCACGCTTCGCCACGTCCGTCGGAGTACGACACCGACGTGCCGCTGCTCGTGTGGACCTCAGAAGCTTACGCCCGTGAGCACGCTACGACAGTAGACGCGTTGAAGTCGAACATCAACAAGGGTGTGCAGACCAGTGCTTCGGTATTCCCGACGATGCTCAGTATAGGCGGCATAAGCACAAAGGCACGTGTAGACAGCCTCTCGCTCACCAACCGCAATTATCGTCTGGGCACGCGCCTGTATCTCAACGACCACAACCATGCAGTGCCCCTGAAGATGTACGGAATAGAGTAGGGGTTACAGGCTGACATCGCCCATCATCCATCTCAATGCATTCACACGCTTAATGCCGTCGTAGTCGGCGGTAGGATCTTCATCGAGCGTGAGAATGTATTTGGGATATTGGTCGTTAATCTGCTGTAGTGAGGCCAGTTCTCGTTGCAGTGTTGTTTCGTCTCTAACGGTTGCTGCCACTTGATAGTAACTGATATTGTTCTCGTCGATAGCCACAAAGTCAACCTCAAGGCTGTCCATCTTTCCCACATACACTTTTTTCTGGCGGTGCAGCAGTTCCAGATAGACAATGTTCTCGAGTATTCTGTCGGCATCGAACGAGCGCGAGCCGAGAAGCATACGTCTCAGACCGATGTCAACGAGATAGTACTTGCCAAGCGTCTTGAGCAGTTGTTTGCCCTTGATATTGTAGCGTTTGGTTTCGTAGACGAAGAAAGTTTCGCACAGAGCCGACAGATAACGCTCTACTGTTTTTTGGTCAATTTTCCTTCCATCGGCTGTCATTATGTCGGCAATACGTTTGGTTGAAAGTATGTTGCCGATATTGTCGGCAGTAAATCGTATAACGCTTTCAAGCATCATGACGTCGGGCAGTCTCTTGCGGGCCATAATATCCTTCACCACAATGGTGTTGTACACACCGGTAAGGTAGTCGATGATTTCGCTGTACGTACCAAGCTCAATGGTGTATGGGAAACTGCTTCTTGTTATGTAGTCAGTATATGCCTGCGGCAGATTGTTGCTGCTGTCGGTGCCTTCGACATATTCCTTGAACGACAGAGGCAACATGGCAATCTCGATATATCTTCCCGACAGCAGTGTGGCAATCTCGCTCGACAGCATATAGGCGTTCGAGCCCGTGACATAGAGGTCGACCGTAGGTTTCAGATTCAGACTGTTGATAATGTCGGGGAAATCGCTGACGTGCTGAATTTCGTCAAAGAATATATACGTCATGCGGTCTTGCAGGATAAGCGGCTTTATGTAGGCATACAGATTGTGAGGATTGCGAAGCTCGTAGTTGTCGTAATCCTCAAAGTTAAGGTATATAATCTGGTTGTCCTTGACTCCATTGCCCAAGAGCCAGTCGCGGAAAATCTCCATAATAGTTGATTTTCCACAACGGCGTATTCCCGTTATCACCTTTATGATGTTCTTGTCTTTAAAGGCTATGAGTTTGTTGAGATAAGCTGTACGTTCTATTCGTTTCATGTGGCGGTTTGGTTTTATCTGCCGCTAATTTACACTTTTTTTAGGATAAATCGTCCTAAAACCGCCCCGTATTTGAAAGTTTTAGGATGATTTGTCCTAAAACTTCTCGGTTTAATGAAGTTTTAGGATGAGCCGTCCTAAAACTATTGCATTACAGCCATTATTTGAGGCGTTTTCAAAAGGAGTCCTTTTGGCCTTCAAATGTAGTCCTTTTGCATGCCAAAAGGAGTCCTTTTACAACACAAAAGGAGCCCTTTTGGAAAGCAAAAGGACTCCTTTTTTTTATGCCTATGGCAATATCACTAAAATAGTAGGTTTTTTGTTCTACTCGCCCATCACCTTCTTGGGCAATACAAGATTGAGTATAACGGCGAGCAGGAACACTACAGCCACGCAGTTTTCGGCAAATACGGTGCGCACGATTTCGGGGAATATGGCAAACATTCCAGTGGCTTGGGTGAAGCCAAGGCCTACACTGAGCGACAGACTGACAATGACCATGTTGCGTTGTGAGAAACCTGCGCGTGCCATCATGCCGAATCCGGCAAACAGAATGCTTCCGAACATCATGATAGTACAGCCACCGAGCACAGCCTGCGGGATTGTGGTGAGGGCGGCACCGATAGCGGGGAACACGCCGCCGATAATCATCACCACAGCACCTACGCCGATAGTGAAGCGGTTTACGACACCCGATATGGCTGCCAGACCTACGTTCTGGCTGAACGATGTGATTGGAGTACAGCCGAACAGACCCGATACTGAGCTGACAAAACCGTCGCAGCAGATGGCAGATCCCATCTCCTTGGTCTCAGGGTCGCGCTTCAAGGCGCTGTTGCAGAGGGCTGAAGTGTCGCCGATAGTCTCAGTTGCCGACACAAGATATACGGCTACTACAGAGAGGATGGCGCCGATGTTGAACTCGGGAGTGAAGGGAATTAAGCGCGGCAGGGCGATGATGGAATGTCCGCTGAGGCTGTCGAAGTTGACCATTCCCATGAAGCAGGCGAGCACATAGCCCACGATGAGGCCCACAAGAACCGAGAGCGAGCGCAGGAAACCCTTGGCAAACACCTGGCAAAGCAGGCAGGCAAGAAGCGTTACGGTGCCCACAATCCAGTTGTTCATGCTGCCGAAGTCGGGCGCACCCATACCTCCTGCAAACGAGTTGGCTCCGATGGGCAGGAGCGAGAAGCCGATAGCCGTAACGACGGTGGCCGAAACGACATGCGGGATGAGCTTGATCCAGTACTTGACGAAGAGTCCGAGCAGTCCCTCAACAAGACCGCCGACGATGACGGCACCTATAAGCGTGCCCATACCGTATGTTCCGGCAATGCCGATGGCAAGCGAGAGGAACGTGAACGAGATGCCCATCACGATTGGCAGACGCGAACCAATGCGCCATACGGGGAAGAGCTGCACCAGAGTACCGATACCGGCAATCACCATACAGTTCTGTATGAGCGCGGCACTGACTGCGCTGTCGAGTCCGACGGCAGCGGCAAGAATCATGATTGGAGTGATGTTGCTGACAAACATGGCCAGCACGTGCTGTAGACCGAACGGGAGAGCTTTTCCCAACGGCACTCTACCGTCAAGTCGGTAGAGATTCTCAGAGGAATTTGACATTGTTTTTATATGTAAATAAGAATTATAATATCCCTTCAAATAATTTCCCCGAAAAGACCGCAATGTCACAATTGCGCTTTTCGTCGGCAAAGTTACAAAAAAATCCTGGTTATCATTCCAATGCAGGAATGAAACCAGGAAATTAAGTTTGTCTTTGTTTGTGCGAATTGGCAGAGTGCAACCAAATGCGGATAATGCAATATACCATAGAAACAATGCTGATGGAATAAGGAATTAATGATTCCTCTGTCAAAATCCGTATGTTAGTTTGTGGACTTGAGGACAATAATGCAAATAAGCCATCAACTAACAACATTAGTATAGCATACGACAATAATGCGGTAGCTATTATTTTTATTAATATTCTCATACTATTGGTTCTCTTTGTTAATGAGATTCACTACAACCTTCACCATTACATCCTTCTCCTCTGTACGGCTCTCTGCAATCATCAAGGTTAGTGCAACGAGGGTGTTGTCGGCAATGCGTTTGTGTCCGTCTTCGGCATACAGCACACGGTTGTTGTTCAAGAACCACAGGAAGAGCATTGCAGCAATGCGCTTGTTTCCGTCGCTGAACGAATGGTTCTTTACAACGAGATATAGCAGCATGGCTGCTTTCTCCTCGACAGAAGGATAGAGTTCTTCGCCACCGAAGGTCTGGTATATCTGTCCGATGCTGCTTTTGAACGAGTCGTCCTTCTCGTTGGCAAACCATTGTGAACCTCCAAACTTATCCTTTAGGGCGTTGATGGCCTCCATTGCATTATCATAAGTGGCACGGAACGGCTCATTCTTGGTTGTCTGCTGTATTGAAAGCGACTGATAATCGTAATGGTCGAGCGTGTCGAGAGCATAAACGTAGTCGGAAATAACGTTGAACAGTCCGCTATATTCATCCGTTGTGACCTTCTCCTGCATCCCTATGGCACGCCCCATCAGTCGCACCACGTCCTTAAGCTCGTTGTATCGGTCGAGCTTGAGCTGCTGGTTGATGACGTAGCCTTTGATGAGGTATTGCTTGAGAACGGAGGTTGCCCAACGACGAAACGATGTTGCATTCTTGCTATTTATTCTATATCCTACGGAAATAATCATATCAAGATTGTAATATGGTATTTCTCGAACTATCTGTCTTTGTCCCTCTATTCGAACCTGTGCATTTTTTGCACAAGTTGAATTCTCTTCGAGTTCTTCCGATTTATAGATATTACGAATATGACGTACTATTGAAGTTCTATCTACTCCAAACAACTCTGCCATTTGACTTTGTGTAAGCCAAACTGTCTCATTCTCCAACTTAACGTTAAGTTGTACGCTGCCGTCTTGAGAACGGTATATTTCTATTTGATTGTTCATGTTTATTTGTTGTTTTGGTTTTTCTTAAAGTTTATAGATACCCTTTTACTTTTTTACCCTTTTACTCTTTTACTTTTTTACTTTTAATACAACCTTCGCTCTGCCCAATCGCCTCTGTCGAGGTTTCTATATCCAATGGCTTCGCTGATGTGCTGCACCTCCACACGTTCCGAACCGTCAAGATCGGCAATGGTGCGTGCTACTTTCAGAATACGATTGTAGGCGCGTGCCGACAGCGAGAACTTCTCCATGGCGGTGCGCAGAAGAGCAATGGAAGCATCATCGGGCTCGGCAAACTCGTGAATCATACGCTCTGTCATCTGAGCATTGCAATGAATGCCACGGTAGTCTTTGAAGCGTGCAGTCTGAATGTCGCGTGCCTTGATTACACGTTCGCGTATTGCGGAGCTTGGCTCGCCCGGTTCGGCCTTCGATATGTCCTTGAACGGCACGGGAGTGATCTCGCATTGAATGTCAATGCGGTCGAGCAGCGGGCCCGAAATCTTGTTCATGTAGCGCTGTATCTGTCCCGGCGTGCAGCAACATTTGTGCGTTGGGTCGTTGTAGTAGCCACAAGGGCATGGGTTCATCGAAGCGATGAACATAAAGGAACATGGAAATTCAACAGTATATTTAGATCGTGAGATGGTTATCTTATGGTCTTCGAGCGGCTGGCGCAGCACTTCGAGGGTCTGCTTGTTGAATTCCGGCAACTCGTCGGCAAAAAGAACGCCGTTGTGAGCCAGTGAAATCTCACCCGGTTGAGGGTTCACTCCACCGCCGACGAGCGCCACCTCGCTGATAGTATGATGTGGCGAGCGGAACGGACGTTGCGATATGAGCGACGTGCCACGCTTCAACTTGCCCGCAACGCTGTGTATCTGCGTTGTCTCCAGACTCTCGGCAAGCGACAACGGAGGCAGTATGGAGGGCAGACGCTTTGCCATCATCGACTTGCCGGAGCCCGGAGGTCCCACCATTATCAGATTGTGACCGCCCGCCGCAGCTACTTCCAGGGCACGCTTCACGTTCTCCTGGCCGCGAACGTCGGCAAAGTCGAGGTCGTATAGGTATTGCTGCTCGTAGAATTCGCGTCGTGTGTCAACGATAGTAGGCTCAAACACCGAGGCACCAGTGAGCAGTTTTATTACGTCAAGGATGTTTTCCATGCCGTAAACTTCGAGGTTGTTGACCACAGCAGCTTCGCGTTCGTTCTGCTTCGGCACAATCAGTCCCCTGAGTTTCTCCTTCCTCGCCTTTATGGCAATAGGCAATGCGCCCTTTATAGGTTGTAGTTTTCCGTCAAGGCCCAATTCTCCCACCATCATAAACTGGTCGAGCACATCGCTCACAATGGCTCCGCTTGCCGCCAAAATGCCGATGGCAAGCGGCAGATCGAACGAGCTTCCCTCCTTTCTGAGGTCGGCAGGAGCAAGGTTTATGGTGATGTCGCCGTGCGGAAACTTATATCCGTTGAACTGAACGGCAGATGCTATGCGGTCGCGACCTTCTCTTACAGCCATGTCGCCCAGTCCCGTCATGCGATACATCACACCGGGTACAATGTTCACTTCAACAGTCACAGTGGTTACATCAAGGCCGTTCACAGCAGCAGAATAAGTCTTTACGAGCATAATAGTAAGTTGGATTGAAAGGTTAATATATAAAAACAAAAGTAGCGGTTTTGCACGAACTGCGCAAAGAAACAGTATGTTTTTTTTCCGAGTTTTGTTTAATATACTTCGAGTAAGCTATATTCTCAAGCTGCAAACCGACACTTAGCGTTCCTGCCCGACGATTTCAAGCGACAATATAAGCGGTTGATAATAGGCAGAATACTGAGGTTGAGGTGAATTTTTATATATGTAACCTTGCTGCTTACGGAAATAACTCGTAAATTTGTAGAAAAGAAACAATATGCCAACATATATTTATATTTTTCGGATTCCGCTTTATGTTCTACTCCAACGACCAATATAGAATCAACAAGGTATGGGTGGACGATGCTCATGTTTGGGCTGAGACCACTAATGGATGGAAAGCAGGCTATCCATTCAAGCAATGGCGTAATCTTGCCAATGCTACACAAGAGCAGCGTCAGAACTTCTTTCTTAGTCGTTATGGTATTCATTGGCCAGAGTTGGATGAAGACCTCAACTTTGAAGGAATGTTTGCTGATGCAGGTCTATGCAAACGCTCGGATGGCGAGAACGCCATATATTACCAAGCTTAATTTATAATAACAGTAAAAAGCATAATGGAAGAAGATTTCGATATACGCGAGGAGCAGGCGCGTAAGGGCGAGAAGGACTTTGAGAACGCCCTTAGACCGTTGCGATTCGGTGACTTCAGCGGACAGCAGAAGGTGGTGGAGAACCTGGAAGTGTTCGTTGAGGCTGCCAAGTATCGTGGCGAACCGCTCGACCACACTCTCTTGCACGGTCCTCCGGGACTAGGCAAGACCACACTGAGCAACATCATTGCCAACGAACTCGGCGTGGGATTCAAGATAACAAGCGGACCCGTGCTCGACAAGCCGGGCGACCTTGCCGGCATACTCACATCGCTTGAGCCGCGCGACGTGCTCTTCATCGACGAGATACATCGTCTGTCGCCCGTCGTCGAGGAGTATCTGTACTCGGCAATGGAAGACTATCGCATCGACATAATGATAGACAAGGGACCGTCGGCACGCTCAATTCAGATCGATTTGAATCCCTTTACGCTCGTCGGAGCTACCACTCGTAGCGGTCTGCTTACAGCCCCGTTGCGCGCCCGATTCGGCATCAATCTGCACCTGGAATATTACGGCCCGGAGATGCTTCAGAAGATTATAAAGCGCTCGGCAGCCATAATGCGGGTGCCCATCGACGACGATGCCGCCATAGAGATAGCCCGTCGCTCACGCGGAACGCCCCGTATAGCCAACGCCCTGCTGCGCCGTGTGCGCGACTTTGCGCAGGTGAAGGGCAACGGACGCATCGACCGCGACATAGCACGACTGTCGCTCTCGGCGCTCAACATCGACCAGTATGGTCTCGACGAGATTGACAACAAGATACTGCTGACCATCATCGACAAGTTCCACGGAGGTCCTGTTGGCGTCAGCACCATAGCCACCGCCATCGGCGAGGACACCGGCACCGTCGAGGAAGTGTACGAGCCGTATCTCATCATGGAGGGATTCATCAAGCGAACGCAGCGCGGACGCATGGTCACACCGCTCGCTTACCAGCATCTCGGACGCCCAATGACGGGCAGCAACGCCGTAGAACCGTCGCTGTTCGACTAATATCCTAAACCGAATCTATGGAACAACTACTGCACTATATATGGAAGCACCGCATACTGCCGCTGCATGAACTGCGCACCACCGACGGAAGAGCGGTGGAAATAATCGACCCCGGACTGCACAACACGCATTCGGGGCCCGACTTCTTCAACGCCAAGCTGCGCATAGACGGCACCATGTGGGTGGGCAACGTGGAGATACACGAGCGCTCAGCCGATTGGTTCATGCACTCGCACGACCAGGATCCGGCGTATAACAATGTAGTGCTGCACGTGGCATCGGTGATAGATGCCGACGTAGTGACTGCCGACGGCTCGCGCCCGCCGCAAATGGAGCTGCACGTTCCGCCTTATGTCATGCAGAACTACCGCCGTCTGCTGGCTGCCGACCACTATCCGCCGTGCCGCGAAACGGTGATGCAGCTGCCGCGGCTTACCATACATTCGTGGATGAGCGCGCTCGGAGCAGAGCGCCTTGCCGACAAGTGTGCAGCCATAGAGCAGCGTGTCAGGGCGTCGGGCGGATCGTGGGAGCAGGCTTTCTTCGCCACCATAGCGCGCAGCTTCGGCTTCGGCGTCAACAGCGAGGCGTTCGAGCAGTGGGCGGCACAGTTGCCCTTCATGCAGGTGGCACACCACCGCGACGACCCGTTTCAGGTCGAGGCGCTGTTCATAGGTTCAGCCGGACTGCTCGACACCAGCCAGATGAACGAGCGCCAGCGAGCCGCTGCCACAGCCGACCCTTACTTCGTGCGGCTCAGAAACGAGTGGGAATATCTCGCCCACAAGTTCTCGCTCACAGCCATGCAGCGCCAGACGTGGCGGTTTCTGCGCCTGCGTCCGCAGAACTTCCCCTACATACGCCTCTCGCAGCTTGCCCAGCTATACTGCTCGCGCAATGCCGACCTGAGCCGTATCACCACATGCATCACGCTTGCCGAGGTGCGCCAGGCGCTGCAGACCGCCGTAAGCCCCTACTGGCAGACCCACTACACCTTCGGCAACGCATCGCGTAGCAACGCCAAGCATCTCTCGTCGGCATCCATCGACCTGCTCATCATCAACGCCGTAGTGCCCATGCTGCACGCCTACGGCAACCATCGCAAGGACGAACACCTCATGGCTCGCGCCAACGATCTGCTCATGTCGCTGCCACCCGAGGACAACACCCACATACGCCTGTGGCAAGAGTGCGGCATAACAGCCGAAAATGCAGCCGACTCGCAGTCGCTCATCCAGCTGCACACACGCTATTGCGAGCGCAAGGACTGCCTGCGCTGCCGCTTCGGCTATCACAGTATGAAGCGGCGCAAGGACACCTGATATGAAGTCGGCAAAATCACATGAAAGTACCCCTTTTGCCCTCTTTGCGGACGGTACAAACAGCAGTAAAAACAAAAAGGACTCCTTTTGGCTTGCAAAAGGGGTCCTTTTGGTGTGTAAAAGGAGTCCTTTTGGAGAGCAAAAGGGCTACATTTGGAAGGCAAAAGGACTCCTTTTTTTTAATGTTAAGTGTTTAATGTTGAATGTTAGGTGTTATGCTATATGGAAAGGGGCTATTAATTTCAACAAGTTTATTGTAAAAGCCATTTCCACACTGGCATCACTTCTATTGTTCCAAAACTGTCTTCTATTCTGTCGGATTCGTCGTTTGTCAATATCAAACGACGCTTACAAGAGAGCACACCAGGTATTCTCTTCAAAGCATTGACCTCACGCTCGTAAGTAGCAGGAGACTGTGTGATACTATAAGAAACTTGTATGGCAAGCCGTTCATCGGGAACATAAAAGTCAACTTCTACTTTATTATTATAGAAGAAAACCCTTTCGTTGTCAGAATCATGTCCGTATTTACGGAAGAGTGCGAGGGCTACGATGTTTTCAAGCAGCATAGTCTCTCCGTCAAGAAGGAACAAATCGAGCACACCATTGTCTATAAAATAGTATTTACAAGAAGTTTCTTTTTCAGCGAAAGGTGCAGAAACATTTCTCAGGCGTAATAATAGCAAGGCTGCCTCGCTGTATTCTATGTATTTACTGACAGTTGGCATCGTGATTTTTCCACTTACAGAGGAAAGGATATTGGCCAGGCGATTGTATGATACGGGTTGCCCGACATTCTCTGCCAATTTTTTTAACATCAAGCGTAGAATGTTTGGGTTGGCTATTTTGTTACGGCTTGCAATATCACCGAGATATATTTTTTGGAATGTACTGCTCAGATAGTCGCGTTTCACAGCAAGGCCTACCGACTCAGGCAATCCTCCCCACAATAGATATTCGTTCCATGCTCGTAGTACCATTGCCCTTGACTCGGTTGCCAATAGCGATATTTCATCATAAGCAATGTTTTGTATCTTTAAAAATTCACGGAAATCGTATGGGTAAACTTCTGTTGCCAGGTATCGTCCTCCTAATGTTGTCATAACTTCTGATGATAGCATCTTTGCGTTACTGCCCGTTACCCATACGTAATACTTTGCATCGGCCAGTCGACGGGCAAACTTTTCCCAACCTTCTATATTCTGAATTTCATCCAAGAACAGCATCGGGCGTTTTCCGTACATTTCTGCATGAGCCTCCAATATCAGTTCAAAATCGCTACTGTCGAACTGAGTGAGACGGTCGTCTTCAAAGTTCAGATAGAGCATTTCGTCCCAACTATGCCCCAAAGCCAACAGCTGCTGTATCTTTTGGTATAGCATAAAAGACTTGCCGGCACGACGTACACCTACAAATACACGACACGTGAAGTCATCTGAAGGCAATTCACGAGGCACTATCTTGTAGTTTTTGATATCATTTTGGTTGGTAGCTAAAACCTGTTTAAGTATGTCTTTGCTTATCATATATCTTTATTTTTCAAATTGTCATTTTGAACTTTTGGTACAAAGTTATAAATTATATTTTGAAATATGTGTATTTGCCCGCAAAAACAAATTGTTGCTGCGCCCGATTTTGCTTTTAGGGATTTTCCTACCAACCTATAGGGATTCTCACCGTTGCACTTTCAGCGTAACTTATTACTTTTGCAACCGGATAAGAAACATACAGCAACCCTAAATAAAAGCAAAGCTTATGAAACGAAACGAATGGATGGCTCTTATAGTCACAAGTTTTATGATGATGGCAGTGTGCCTTTCGGCACAGGCAAAGGTGAAGAAGACGGTGGAGCGAGGAATGACCAAGCAGGAGGTTATTGCCATAATGGGCCAGCCGAAGCTCACGAGCTTCGACGCTTACGGCGACAAGTGGGAGTACTACAAGATGAACGTCATATCGGGCGAGAGCAAACGCATCGTCGTAGGCTTTGACCTTAACGGTAGGGTAGTGGCTTATGAAACTAAATTTTGGGATAACAACACTAATAGCGAAATCGGAAACTGCAATCAGCGACCTGCTCCTCCATACGGTGCAGGGGCAGGTCCTGACGGTCCGGCTTATTACGGCTACTGTCTCGACGACGCTTCCTTCAGCCGACTATATAATAAGGTGAAGGGCGCAAGCTTCGACGACGACAAGTTCGACCTCATTGAAGTGGCAAGCCTCGGATGCTTCTACTCATGCAGCCAGACTGCCCGCATGATGAAGATGTTCACATTCGGCGACAAGCAACTCAAGGTTTTGCGACTCATGGCACCCCACATTGTCGACCCCGAGAACGCCATCGCCATATACGGCGTATTGACATTCGACAGCGAGAAGTCGAAGGCAGGAGAGATAATAAGAAATTCAAGACTATAATAGATGACGCAGGTCTCTGCGCAACCCGATAACGTAACGGCGGACTCCCGTCCGACGCGCACCAAGAAAACTATAGCATAAGCCATAGGTTGCGCGTCGGACGGGAGTCCGCCGTTACATTGTTATAATTATCAAGCAGCTATCAGCGTGTACAGAGCGAACATCCAGTGGGCACTGATGGCAGCCACGAGTCCACCGCAGAAGTGCGCCATGATGGCCTTAGGTGTAAGGTCGCGATAGCCGATGGAGTCGAGCATGGCGGTATGGGTGCTGAGGAATCCGCTCCAGCACATACCGATGGCAGTGAATACGGCTATGGCATTGCCGTCAATCCATCCGTGAGTGATGAATCCCGGAATCAGACTGAGGGCTGCACCTACCGCTCCGAGAGCAGTAATCGGGAAGGCTACGAGGTGCGGGTCGTGGAATCCGAACAGCCACTCGAACACGAAGTCAATCTTATTGGCGAGCCATGGCAGCAGTTCTACGCCCTGATAGGCAGCGCCGTTGTACGTTCCGTCCACCGCCGGACCGAACGTAAATATCATCACAAAGGTAGAGATGATGAGCACACCGGGTATGATGGCAATGCCCACCTCTACACCGCTGCGTCCGCCGTCGAGCATAGCGTTGAGCAGACGGATGAATACGGTCTTCTCGGTCTTCTTGTCTTCCTCCTCTTCTTCCTCTATATCTTCCTTCGATACGGCATCCTCAACGGCATATTGCGGATAGGCCTTCAGCACGAAGCGCTGCATCAGCCGGGTGGAGCATACGCATCCGCAGCACGCTCCGACAAGTCCTATGAGCGGGGCGACGTAATATCCCTGGCTTGCCATGAACACTATGACGAGCAGTCCCATTCCGAATGCCGTGCCGAAGTTGGTGAGCGATATGAACTGGTACTTCTTGAAGTAGCTTGCAAAGCGCTTGTCGTTGGCAAGAGATATGATGGCTGGATTGTCCGATAGGAATGTCATCACGGCACCCAACGATGTTACGCCGGGCAGATTGAATATGGGGCGCATCAGCGGACGCAGCGTGCGCTCAAGCAAAGCCACCACGCCAAACTCCACAAACACTCTGCCCAGGGCACCCGTTATCACACATATACTCATCAGATAGAACACGGTGTTGAGCAAAAGGTCGTGGGCTGTCTTCATGATTGTGTTGAGCATGTTGGGTACGCCCATTATTATGCCCAGATAGCCGAACAAGACTGTTACTGACGCGATGCACCACACTCCGCTCGGAATGAGCTTCTTGCTTTTTTGATTTATCTTACTCATTGCTCATTAATAATTAAACATTCAACATTTAACACTCAACATTTAACACTTAACATTTAACACTTAACATTAATAATAAGCCTATTTGCTTTTCCACGACAGCAGGTGCAGCTTGGCAATGAACGCCAGTCGCACAGTAGTATGGTTGTCATTGAGTGTTCCTGAGGGGTTGCTGTTGGTACCGGCAGAGTGCGACACGCCCAGGCTTACGCGCACGTCGGGCTTGCCTTTGGTAGGGAAGAACTCCACACCGCCGCCATACGCCGTCATCTCTGTGCCCGGCAATACGCACAAGTCGGCATTGGTGTCGGTACGGTTAACGTCGTATGTGAACTTGCCGTACAGTCCGAGATGCGGAATAAGACGATAGTCGAGGCGCGCCATCACCGAACAGTCCTTGAAGAAGTAGGTCTGATGGCTTGCGGCACGGTTCATAAAGTCGAGTTCGAGCGATGCATTGCCTGCGTTGAATTTGTTGCCGAGGGCTATGTACGAAATGAATTTGCCCGGCATATACTCAATCATATTTGCCGAATAGAGCGTGTTGAACCATCCGTAGTTGCCAGCCCAATGCAGATGATAGGCGAGCATGTCGCGGTTGGCAGGCGTATTGAAGAGGCTTTGGGTCACCTGGCCGCTGAAACGGCTCTTGCCGTTGGTGGTGGTATAGGTAGCGCTGGCGCCAAACTGGAACGGAGCGATGTTGTTCCAGAATTCAGACGAGACGTATATGTCGATAGGGCAGCGGTCGTACTCGTATCCGCCAACAAGAGCCGCCTGCTTTCCGGCAGCCACGTTCCAGTGGTCGTTGAGCCGGTAGTCGAGGTAGACCCAGTCGGTGCCGTCAAACCGGTCGTTCTCGTTCTTCTTCTGATTGATGCGCTGTCGCCATGAATAGGTGAGTCGGTCGGTCAATTGTCCGCTCACGCTGAACAATAAGTAGTCGCCCTTAAATCCCGAAGCGTCGTGACGTATCTGGTGGTCGACGCGGTCGTTGAGATAGCTGACGCGTGTCTGAAGGTCGATGTTGACACTGGGCTTGAAATCGTTGTCGGCAATCGATGGAGTTGCCATGCAGAGCAAACCCGCAATGAGGACATGGTATGGTCTCATATAAAAGAATAATTGGTTTAATAGGTTTTGGGTTATTATTAACATCGCAAAAGTAATAAATAAATTTGGTTTGTCAGAAATATCTTGTAATTTTGTGACATAAATAATAAATTACCGTATCTAACCGATTTACTATGACACAGAAGATCTTAAATTTGCTATTATTCTTATTATCATTCAGCGCTGCAGCCTCTGCCCAACTCGTTGGTTTTGAGGACCGGATTCCGCAAAACTTCAAATGCTCGAAGCCTCAAGAACTCGCTCTTTCTTCCGATTATTATAAGGAAGGCGCCAAGAGTCTGGAATGGAATTTCACGCCAGGCAGCGTGATTGACGTAGCCGTAGAGAAGCCCTTTGCCTTGAAGGACGATAATGGCATAATGTTGTGGATATACAACGAGCGTCCACAGAAGGATTCTTTGCGATTCGAATTCTACGCCCCGGGTGGCGACGTATCTTATCGGTTTGCCTTCCGCCTTTATTCTGCCGGATGGCGAGCCTGCTGGATTGGCTTCAAAAACATGCAGGGCGACAAGAAGAACCATAACGTTGCGGGCTATCGCATCATTGCTCCCGAGCGCAAAGGTAGGGTATATCTCGACCGCCTCACCTTCCCCGTGAAGAAGATTAACGACCGCACTACTCCCGATCTTCAGATGCCCAGCAACAACTCTTTGACCTATCGCGACCTCTGGCATTGGTGCCGTGTGTGGCAATGGGAGCAGTACAAGTATGACATTCCTTTGGCAAAGCAACTTACAGCCGACGAGAAACATGACCTCGCAACTGTTGAAAAGCGACTCACTGAGGCTCTCGACGTGCGCGTTGCGCCAAAGAAACAGGTAGAGAAAGCTTACGCTACATTCAAGAAAGTGAATATACGCAAGAGTGGCGACGGCTTCACCGGTGCTCCGATTGTAGCTCCCGACGAGCTCAACCGCAAGAAGGGCGAGATAACTCTCAATGATGTTGAGGACATGCTTGCAGGTTTTGCTCTTGATGCCTATTGCAACCACTCGGCTGAAGCATCCAATAACTACTTCCTCGTATGGGACTATGCCATCAATCAGGGATTCGCCTTCGGCAGCGGTATGGGCACCAACCATCACTACGGTTATCAGATTCGCCGCGTGTACAACACAGCTTGGCTCATGCGCGATGCTATATGGCGTTCGAAGAATCGCGACAACATACTCTCTACGCTCATCTTCTGGTCGGCATTGCAGGAGACTCGCGTGCCAGCCAAGGCTGGACGTGACGAGCTGCTCGACTCGTGGCACACTCTGCTCATGGCAAAGACCGTATCGTCTTTGCTTATGGTCAATCCGTGCGAACGTGCCCGTGCCCTTACCGGACTGACACGTTGGCTCAGCGGAACGCTTCAGTATACTCCCGGAACAATAGGCGGCATCAAGGTCGACGGCACCACATTCCATCATGGCGGTTTCTATCCTGCCTACACTACGGGCGTGCTTGCCATGATAGGCCAGTACATCTCGCTCACCAACCATACTCGTTACGTGCCTACGGTTGAGGCTCGTCAGGTGCTGAAGCAGGCTTTCCTCTCAATGCGCAATTACAGTAATATGTACGAGTGGGGCGTAGGCATAAGCGGACGCCATCCGTTCGGCTCGTCGATGAAGGACGACGACATAGCCTCGTTTGCCTATCTGGCACTTGCCGGCGACCTCTCGGGCGAAGGCAACAAGTTCGACCGTCATCTTGCTGCCGACTATCTGCGCCTCTGCAAGAAGAACACTCCCGAAGCTGCCTACTTCCGTAAGGAGGGCATCAAGCCTGCCAAGGCTCCGCAGGGATTCTTCGTCTACAACTACGGTTCGGCTGGAATCTTCCGCCGCAGCGACTGGATGGTGACGCTTAAGGGCTACACCACCGACGTGTGGGGAGCCGAGATATACAAGAAGGACAACCGCTACGGCCGCTACCAGAGCTATGGTTCGGTTCAGATCATGGGCTATCCGTCGCGCAAGGCGAGCGGATTCGACGAGAACGGATGGGACTGGAACCGCCTGCCGGGCACCACTACCATCCATCTACCGTTCGATATGCTTGACAGTCCGCTTGCAGGCACCACCATGGCACACAGCAAGGAGAACTTCTCAGGTGCGAGTTCGCTTGAGGGAATGAACGGTATGTTTGCCATGAAGCTCATGGAGCGCAAGATGAAGAACTTCACTCCCGACTTCGTTGCACGTAAGTCGGTGTTCTGTTTCGACAACCGTATGGTTTGTCTCGGCACCGGAATCAACAACAGCAACGCTACATATCCTACCGAAACCACCCTCTTCCAGAGCACATTCACCAAGGGCAAGAGCGACATCTACGTCGACGGCAAGCTGAAGGATGCCGCTTTCAGCCTGAAACTGAACGACGCCAAGCCCCATTGCATTCAGGACGGCTACAACAACTACTACATTTTCAACTCTGGCGACGTCCGTGTGCAGATAGCCGAGCAGGAGTCGTGCCACGAAAAGACCCGCAAGCCAACTCAAGGAACGTTTGCCTCGGCATATATCAACCATGGTGTGTCGCCCAAGGATGCCTCGTACGAATATCTGGTACTTGTTCAGCCCACCAAGCAGGAGCTTGACGCTGCCCGCAGCAAGGCTCCTTATCAGATACTCTGCAAGGATAATACCGCCCACGTTGTGACTGACATGCTCACGGGCATTACTGCCTATGCAGCCTTCGACACATATCAGCCGCAAGGCGACAAACTCTTCAGCCTGATTCCTGCCGAGACAATGGTGATGCAGAAGGTTTCGGACAAGGGTATCGTGATGAGCGTTTGCGACCCTAACCTGAATATCTCGGAGAAGACATTCACCACAAAGGAGCCGAGTCGCCCCATCGTTAAGCAGATTGTAATGAAGGGCAAGTGGAACCTGGCACAGCCTAACGACAAGGTGAAAGTGCAGACCGCAGCCACGGAAACGACCCTTACCGTGACCTGCCAGCATGGTCAGCCGGTGGAGTTTTATATTATAAAAGGATAAAAGCTCTACCATAGAAGCCCTACCCCCAGCCCCTCCCCTGTAGGGAGGGGAGTGATGTGCTGTGCAGTTTGTACAGTATTATAATGGAACGGCCGGCACCCCGGGCCCCCCCCAAAAAAAAAATGTTGTGTATGCATCATAACGTCACAAAGGTGCCCCATGATTTGAGGCCATTTCATCATGTCCGTACCCCCCCGTTTCCCACACGCTTTCGCTTTAGAATAATTTTTATAGTTTAATTATATCATATGCATGTCCATGTTACTAAGTGAAGTTTAGGGAAACACTGATAACGATTTCATCAGCGTTTCCCTAGGTATCAGTAATCATAATGTTGTCAGAAACTGCAAGTGCCTCATAGTTCTCAA